>CAZXER010000016.1:37108-45350 GCA_964639975.1 uncultured Halobacteriales archaeon
TACGCGACTTCGAAACCGCGTTCTCGAAGCTCATCTTCCATCCGATCGGTATGATCGCCCTGGAGTTCGATTCGATCGTCATCGACCGTGCCCCCGCAGGCGAAGGTCGATTTGAGTTCTGAGGCCAATGCCTCGATATCGACACTGGAGCGATCAAATCCTTCGATAATGGTCATCTGTTTGCCAAACCGACGTTCGTCGACGCGGATGCTGATCTGCTGCTCTTCTTTCGCGACCTCCTCACAGACACACAGATCGTCCGGCAATCCACATGTTGGACACACCTCGGCCATTCTGGTGATTCTATCAATAATTACGGTACAACCATTAAAAACCTCCGTGTCAACTGGCGATAGTGGGGTATTTTGAGGGAGTATCGGCGTGAGAACATCGGTTTGACCCAGTATCAGCGCCAACTTGAGGGCTATTTCGCGATGATGCGGCTCCGAGTTACCTCAGCGGGTGTGCGGGCGGCCTCGCTCACGCCGGTCGTCCCAATGAGTCGGTCGACCCCGTCAGGGAATCCCAAACGCTTCGACGCCGAGGTCGAACAGGTCGTTGAGGAGGTACAGGATCACCAACGACGCGATCCAGGCGACGATTCCGATCATCGCGGCCTGTAACCACCCACCAGGATACCGCCAATTGATCACCCAGACCCAGGCGATGAGCGCGATGATGAACCCGACGAGCGGGATCCACGAGGTCAACGCCCAGGCGATGGCGCCAAACAGTGCGGTGACAACCGCATGGGAGTAATCGTCGGTGTCGGTCAACACGCGACCACCAACATAGATGGCGAGACCCCCGACGAGCAGTGCAACGATGAACGCAACGACCGAACCAATGAGTGCCATACTCATTCGTACACCGTGGCGAGGGATAAGGGAGCGCCTGATTCTCGAACCTGCGTAATCGGCCGACGGTATCACGAAGCGTCAGAGGTGGTCCTTGGACAACCCGGCGGCCACAGACAGCATCCCTCCAGAAAGTATCATCAATCCGGTAATACTGGCTGACACGGTCAACTCCGAGAGCAGACCGATGATCTGCTCGAGAACGATCATCGCGACGAACAGCAGTACAACCGTGATACTGGCGGTCACGACGGATGGTTGATTGTCTGAATCGATTCTAATCGGTGGTGTTGAACGCGGTATATCGTACATTGTTCCACAGGTAGATGGACGACACCTACCCCCATAAGTGTAATCTGAAATACATTTCTGTAGACGTTCTTACTGAAATCAAAATCGGTAACTAAACTGATAGCTACTGGTACATCTCTGCGGTGAAACCACGGGGGAACCACTGAGGACGGTCAGTCGTCGGGTGGCCCCTCAAGCAACGAACGTAATCCAGACATATCAGTCTCGAGGGTGGTCAGGGTGACCGAATCACCATCGCCCTCGGCCTGTCGGAGCCGTGCGATGAACGAGCGGACCGACTCGGCATAGTTGCGGTGGACGGCATAGAGATCACCCGTGTCGACGAGAACGACTCGATCGTAATACGCAACGACCTCATGGAAGAATCGATCAACCAGTTCATCTGAGGTACCGAGGCGATTCAATCGAGCCTGGTTGAATCGATCGCCGGTATGCCAGGTGACCCTTAGATCATCGTGACGAGCGGCCGCCTCGTCAAACGAGTGGAGGAGATCGTCGAGATCGTCTCGGTAGGCACGATACAGCTTGTATCCGTCCACACCGCAGTCTATCCATCCACGGGTCAAGTACAGCGAATGTGGAGATTTGTTCTCCCCGAAATGTGAAGAACCCTCGGGCAGGACCGTCGAGATGCAATCAGCTGCATCTGAGACGACCACCGCATCATCCATCGATCGGAGGTGTCTCTTCGTGTCAGGATTCATCGCGTAACTAACGACGATGGGGTCACAGCCGGCGTCGACCAGCCCGGTTACAGCCGCATGTACCCGATCTCGAATGTCCGATTCTACCGGTACGTTGACCGGGAACTCGTGCAGTTCTGCCGGGATATACCGGATGGTCGCCGCAGGTGCCATTCGCTCGATGAGGTTGTACAGTGCCTCACACGCGACAACCCCTTGCATCGACGTGAGATTCCCTCAGCAACCGCATAAAGGCCCGGTCCTGGGTCACGATGTCAGAGGTACCTCGCAACTGAACCGAGAGCAGGGTCACTCACCGATATCATCGACATCTCTCGACCGCTCGATACGATCTCGCACCCACGGATATCGGTCGAAATCACGATGCGGCAAGTACATCGAGTCCAAGAAGTGATCGCGGAATGTGTCAGTCCCGGCGATCTCGTAGTACTGGACCTGTTCGACGATTCGATCAGCCTCAGCTCGTTGCCCGGAATCCAACAGTGAAACGTGGGCACCGATACCCGCCGCGTTACCGATGAACTCCACCCGGTCCGCTCCGACATCCGGGTACAGCCCAATGGTCATGGCCGAATCGGGATCGATATAGTTGCCAAATCCGCCCGCCAGGACGACTCGCTCGATTGCATCGATGTCGAGCTCCTCCAAGAGGACCAACGTGCCTGCCTGAATGGCCGCTTTGGCCCGCTGTATCTCACGGATGTCGTTCTGGGTGATGACGAGGTCGTGACCGACATCGGCATCGGACTCGTCAACCAGCAGGTACTCGATCACGTCGTGTGCGTTCCGCCGGATGCGGTCGTGATTGAGGATCTCATCCTTGAACTGTCCCCGACGATCGACGAGGCCGACGAGGAACATCTCGGCGAGGGCATCGATGACACCTGAGCCACAGATACCGTTTGGTGGCCCGTCACCGATCGTCTCGTAGGTTGGTTCGAAGGTCTCCGGATCGATTGAGACGGCCTCGATCGCGCCGTTTTGTGCCCTGATCCCGTGGGTGATCTCCGCTCCCTCGAGGGCGGGGCCCGCCGGTGCCGAGGTGACCCAGACCCCATCCTGGTTGCCGACGGAGATCTCCCCGTTCGTCCCGATATCGATACAGACCGTCATCTCCTCGCGGCGATAGTGGCCCGAGACGAGCAAGACGGAGACGTGATCCGGCCCGACCCAGCCCCCACTGATCGGCAACCAGGTCAGGTAGCCAGCCGGATTGATCTCGATGTCGAGTTCGCGGGCCTTCGTCTGCAAGCCGGCGTGATTCGCCGGGATGTACGGCGAGCCCGCTACATAGGACGGCTCGATACCGAGGAACAGGTGGTGCATGGCCGTGTTGCCGACGAATACGGCCTCATAGATGTCGTCTGACGTAACCCCGGCCTCGCGGGTGACGTCATTGATGCATTCGTTGACTCCCTCGATGATGGCCTGTTGCAGCTGGTCGCGTCCCGCCTCCTCGCGGCGAGTATGCCTGACCCGGGTCATGATGTCCCCACCGTAGCGACTCTGCGGATTCAACGTCGAAGCGACGGCGAGTTGCTCCCCCGAGCGGAGATCAAGGAGGTAGACCGCAACCGTGGTGGTGCCGATATCGATGGCGAGCCCGTAGACCGCCTCATCCAACCCCGGTGAGACATCGATCACCTCCGACTCATCGTACACGGTGGCGGTGAGGGCGAGGCCCTCGTCGGTCTCGTGTTCTCGAAGCGTGTTCGGTAGCTCCTGTTGCACGAGATGGTCGATCTGCGTGATGTCGAGGTCATACTGATACGCCAGACCCGCGATCAGTCGTTCTCGATCTGCCGTGTGATCATCCAGACTCGGGGTAGGAAGGACGACCCGGTGGTGGCGAACCGCTGGGTTGAGCTCGATATCGAGCTCGACACCCTCGGTGAGGACGACACCGCTGGATTGCTGTGATGAGCTCGGGACCGACACATCCAACTGACAGTCGGTCTGTGCCACGGTCGCGCGACAGGACAGTCGATACCCCTCGTCGAGTTGTGCCGGGGTAAAGAGGTGTTGCTCGGCCTGACTGGGTTCCTCGAGGCAGTCAGAGCCCTCCTCAACGATAACCGTACAGGTTCCACAGAGTCCCTCACCGCCACACAGGCTCTCGATGTTGATACCGGTCGCCTGTGCCACCTCAAGAAGGGTTGCTCCAGGCTCACCACGGCCTGCTTTGTCCCACGGTCTGAACCGGATATTCGAGTCTTCACTCATCGGATTCCCACTCGAATCACGTGCTCTGGGGTCGGGGCCGACCGCCAAAAGACTATCGAGGAGATGGTCGCGGAACAGGAAAAGTGTCACAGTAAGGGTGGTGGTTCTTGCCGCGATACCAGAAGCGATCTCGTAACGATCTCATCCATAATGAGGTGCCTGCATCCGGACGAGAAACCGGGTAGAGATACGGCACGCTGCCTTTTTACCCAGACCAGTCGAATGGTACCTATCACATGGGCGACGAAGAACGCGAGAGATACCTCGATCAAACCGACGAGCGTCGTGGTGATGACGTCGAGGATCCCCTGTTGCAAGAGCTCCAAGCGGCGATCATTGAGCTCGAAGAAGACCGAGTCGAGGAGCTCACGCTACAGGCGATCGACGAAGGCTACAACCCCCTCGACATACTCGAGGATGGTCTGACCGCCGGTGTCAAAACCGTCGGCGATATGTTCGGCCGAGGAGAGATTTTTCTGCCGCAGCTCGCGATGGCGGCCGACTGCATGCGTGCTGGCGTCCAACACGTCGACCCGCTTCTTGCCGAGATGGAGATCGCCGAGGAGGATAGTGCCGGTGTCGTCGTCATCGGTACGGTCGCAGAGGACATTCACAACATCGGGAAAAACATCCTCGTAACGATGCTCAAGGCCAACGGGTTCGATGTCATCGATCTCGGTGTCGAGGTACCGAACGAGGAGTTCGTACAAGCGGTGAAGGAACACGAACCGGATATCCTCGGCATGTCTGCGTTGATGACGATGACGATGGATCATCAGGAGGAAGTCATCGAACTCCTCGAGGAGGAAGGCCTTCGCGACGAGGTGAAAATCATGGTTGGCGGAGCGCCAACATCGGAGGAATGGCGGGAGGAAATCGGTGCCGACGGGTACGGGGACAACGCCGACGTGGCCGTCAAGCGAGCGGAAGAGCTGCTCGAAGAACACCGGGAAGACCGTCAAACTGCGTGAGAGGACGACTGTCGCTCGTGATGTCGTTGAGCGTTCTTCTGTGACCTGCGGTCACCATAGTTCGGAGTTCAGGGAGCGACCTCGGAATTCCTTTGGACCATCCTGACGGTCGTTGCACCGCGCGAGTCCAAGGGTACGCACCTGCAGTGATCTCCCCAGCCGATGCGCCGACCGGGAATTGAACCCGGGCTACGAGCTTGGGAAGCTCGAGTCCTACCACTGGACCATCGGCGCTGGCGGTGGAATGGTACCCGCGAGCCACACTTCAACGTAGCGTTTCAGCCGATCTGGTTGAAGCATTTAACCCGGTTCGCACCGAAGCGGCGACATGCCCACACCTTCGCTTTCTGAGGACGAGCTCGACGAATCCGTCGGGGCGATCACCGCATTCATCGCCCAGCAGGTCGACGACGCCGGCGTCGAAGGGGCCGTGCTTGGCCTCTCAGGCGGTGTCGACAGTGCCACCACGGCCGGACTGGCGGCGAGGGCGCTCGGACCGGACAACGTCAAAGCGCTCCATCTCGTCGCCGATCCGACCACGGAGGAATCGACGAGGCTCGCCACAGAGGTCGCCGATACCTTCGACCTGGACCTCGAGATCGTCGACGTCGAACCCATCGTCGACACGGTACTCGACACGTACGGGACACAGCCCAGCGACCCGGCTATCGGAAACGTTCGTGCGAGGGCTCGGGCCGTGTTCTGGTACCTCGTCGCCAACGAGGAGGACCGGCTCGTCCTCGGTGGGGGCAATCGGACGGAGTGGCTGGTTGGCTACTTCACCAAGTACGGCGATATCGCGGTCGATTGCCTCCCGCTCGGAGATCTGTACAAACGAGAGGTCCGCCAGGTAGCCGCCCATTTGGGCGTCCCCGAGGAAGTGGTCACCCGCTCACCGTCTGCCGAGTTGTGGGCCGGCCAGACCGATGAAGGTGAACTCGGTATCGAGTACGAGGTCCTCGATTCGATCCTCGCCCGATACATCGATGGATCTGAACCCAAGGACGAAGTCGTCGCCGACCTCGGTATCGAGGCTGACCTGATCGACCGTGTCCAGGCGCTCATCGCGCAATCGACCCACAAACGTCGCGTCCCACCGACTCCGGCCACCGTTTAGGACGGTAACTCTGGACCGGCCTCGATCAACGAGGCCGCATCCTGTTCACAGTCGAGTCGGTCTGTGGCGGGCCCTCGATCGCGCAGGCGCTGTTTGATCACCCGTAGCGACCGAGCGGGTTTGTGACTGATCGTCTTCGCGACCGCTTTCGGCTCCTCGACGATTCGAGACACCAAGCCGATATCGGCCGCCTCGACTGCCGAGACCGTCCGGCCCGACAGGGCGATATCGAGTCCGTGACTCACGCCGACGACCTCGGGCAACCGGACGGTCCCACCCCACGCGCCGAAGAGGCCGATGTCGACCCCAGTGGCCGCGAAGGAGGCCTTGGAGGTAGCGATGCGAAGGTCCGCGGCTAGCGCCAGCTCGACCCCACCGCCACGGGCCGGGCCATCGATACCCGCGACGACGATGGTATCACTGCTCTCGATCGTCTCAGTCACGGACTGGCCAAGTGCGGCAAACGCACGTGCCTCCTCGCTCCCGTCGAGTGAGGCGATCGCATCGAAATCGGCTCCGGCACAGAACGCCGTGCCAGCCCCGGTGAGGTAGACGACCGGGTCAGCTGCCTCCGTGATCGCCCGTTCGAGGGCCGTGAGCCCATCCGGGGTGAGTGCGCTGCGTCGGGTCGCGCGATCCAGCGTGACGGTCGTGAGACCGTTCTCGCTGGTTGTATCGATCATACCCCTCATCCACACCAGCCCGCCATGGGTGTTTCGTCGGTCCAGGCGGCGTTCTCTCCCGTTCCCTTACACGCGTTCAGCACCGTCGATGGTATCGAGCACGTGCTGCTTGAGGCGCTCAATCTCGTCGTCGATATGGCGCTTGAAGAACCGCTCGACGCCTGGAACCTTCCCATCGACGACGAACCGGTTGCGAACGGTCGTGATACCATCAGCCGCTGAGAGCTCGTGTTCTCCGGTCACCTCCATCACGCGTGATTCACCAACGAATCGAACGAAGTGCGGCTCGTCTCGCTTCACATCCCAGGTCCGAACCGGTATCGTCTGGCGGATGAACGGCAGCGGGAGGCGCAGCTGCCAGACCGTGGTTTCCCCTTGTTGCTCGAATCCATCGACGACACTGATGGCCGCCGCCCGCGTGGCTGGATCTGCGAGCAGCTCCCAGACGGCTTCGATCGGGGCCTCGACCTGGTAGCTCCGTTCGACCTCGACGACCATACTGCTTCAATCACCGGGGCCACCGAAAAACGCCCCGACTTCACCAACCCCTTTCCAAAAGCCTTTGGCGGTACTCACCGTACCGAATGGTGATGAGTGCGTTCCCTCACGTGAGTGAGGCGCTCCGGCAATCGATCGTCGATATCGAGCCTCAATCCTTCAACGCGCACCTCAACGAGGTGCTCCAAGACAGACCGCTCACCCCTGCTGTCTTGACGGTGACGACCGGCCGCGCCATCGACTCCACTGCAGACCGCGACCGGCTCACCGAGCTCGGTGTCGGCGTGCAACTCGGCTACGAAGGGTTGTGTCTCACCCGTGAGCTGATCGACGACGAATCCTGGCTCGACTCGCACCAGTCGACCGATGCCGACCTGGATGTGCTGGCCGCTGAGGTACTCGTGGCTCGCGGGTTCAACATCCTCGCCGAGACCAACACGGTCACGGATGCGGTCGACATCGTCCGCACGTTCGGTCGGAACCGGGCCCACGAACGGGACGGGTCCGATAAAACGGATCCATCGCTCGAGGCCGATATCGTCTCATTAGCTGTCACCACCGGCGCTGATTGCGTGTTGTCGACGGTGCCGCCACCGATCGCCTCCTTCGCCGACGAGCTGGGAGCCCGATTGGATGAGAACCCGATCCCTGAGCCGGCGGTTGCACTCGACGGCGTGGAACAGGAGATCGAGACGGTCCTTCAGCTGCATGAGCCACCCGTCGCCGAGGAACGATCGTCCTCATCCACCGTCGATCCCTGATGGGGGAGGTGGGGGCAGTATCGAAACGCCCAAAGTCACGACCGGGATACAGTCGACACGCGCCTAGGTAGCTTAGCGGTAAAGCGCGTCCTTGGTAAGGACGAGAGCCCGGGTTC
>CAZXER010000017.1:0-9181 GCA_964639975.1 uncultured Halobacteriales archaeon
CGATGGCCCTCGAACGGGCTCGTCTAGAACGGGCCCTCGAACGGGGAGAGACCGCCGACGGGAATGTTGAGTTCAAGACCCGTCTCGATCCAGACATTCACCTCGCCGATGGCCGTTTTGAGAGTCTCGTCGCCCAGCTGCGCCATCGAGTCCTCTCGGGTGACGGCGAGGCGCTGTATGTCATCGGCGTCACCGACGACGGTGGCTTGGCCGGTATCGAACCGGGGTCCTTCTCCGAGTCGATGGACGTGCTGAGCCTCATCGCCCAGGAGGCCGACGCACACATCGAGGAGGTCGAGACCAGAGGTATCGATGGCGGGCTCGTCGGAATCGCGACCGTCGAAGAGGGTCGCGTCTGGCCGGTGGACGACGACCACCTCGTCATCGGGACGGCCGGTCACGTCGACCACGGCAAGAGCACCCTCGTCGGGACCCTCGTGACGGGTGAACCCGACGATGGTCAGGGGGCGACCCGCTCGTACCTCGATCGGAAACCCCACGAGATCGAACGGGGCCTCTCGGCTGACATCTCATACGGCGTATACGGCTTCGACGACGACGATCCAGTCCGGCTGGACAACCCCGATCGGAAAGCCGACCGGGCGTCTGTGGTCAAGCGAGCTGACCGGGTGGTCTCGTTCGTCGATACGGTTGGTCACGATCCCTGGCTCCGGACCACTATCCGAGGTATCGTCGGCGGCAAGCTCGACTACGGTCTCCTCGTCGTCGCGGCTGACGACGGCGTGACCGCCACCACTCGCGAACACCTCGGAATCCTCCTGGCGACGGAACTACCCACGATCGTCGCCATCACCAAGGCAGATATGGTGAGTTCGGATCGGGTCGATACCGTCGTCGAGGAGGTCGAACGGACCGTCAGAGAGGTCGGACGGACGCCGCTGTCACTTGAGCGCCACGGCGTCGACGACGTCGTCGATGAGCTCAGCGACCACGTCGTCCCGGTGATCGTCACGAGTGCCGTGGCGGGAACCGGGCTGGCCGAGCTCGACGACCTGTTTAGAAAGCTCCCGAAGCGGGCCGGAGAGGACGGTGCGTTTCGGATGTACATCGACCGCATCTACACGGTCACCGGCGTCGGCCCGGTCGCCTCTGGCACGGTCCGCTCTGGCGCCGTCGAGGCCGGCGATCGGTTGCAACTGGGCCCCATGGCCGACGGGCGATTCATCGAGGTCGAGGCCCGTTCGATCGAGATGCACTACCATCGGGTCGATCAGGCCGAGGCCGGCCAGATCGTCGGGATCGCCCTGAAAGGAGTCGAGGCGGAAGCCCTCGAGCGAGGGATGGTCCTGGGACCGGTCGACGCCGCCCTCGAGCCCACTCGATCGTTCGAGGCCGAGGTGATGGTCCTCAACCATCCCACGCGGATCACGTCGGGCTACGAGCCAGTCGTGCATCTCGAGACGGTGAGCGAGGCAGCCCGCTTCGAACCGGCCGACGAGCACCTCTTGCCCGGTGATACCGGTCGCACGACGATCCGGTTCAAGTTCAGGCCATATCTGGTCGAGGAGGGCCAGCGCTTCGTGTTCCGAGAGGGCACGAGCAAGGGCGTCGGGACGGTCACTGATATTGGGTAGATAACCGCCAGAAGCGTCACCTGGCACACCTTTACCTGACCCCATCGTGTACCCAGCTGACAATGACGGTTGCCTCGGATGCGTGGCACATATATCGAGAATCCGTCATCATCCTCTTCGTCAGTCTCGCTGGTGGGATCTTCGCTGGGTCGGTACTCGGGACCGAGGGGATGGTCGACGCCTTCGAGCGCATTCCGGGGCTGTTGCTGTTGTTACCAGCGTTCCTCGCGACACGAGGGAACGTCTACGGATCGTTCGGCGCCCGCCTCTCGAGCGGGCTCCACCAGGGGCTCATCGATCCACAGCTCCAATGGGATCAACGACTGATCAACGCGATCACCGCCTCGTTCATCAACGGGATCACCATCTCGGTGTTCATCGGGGTCCTCAGCTGGACGGTCACCTCGCTCATCCGTCCAGACGCCGGTCCCTCCCTCCTCAAGCTGGTGGGGATCACCCTGTCAGCCGGACTGCTTACCTCGGTCGTGATGATCGTCGGGCTGGTCATGCTCGTCTTCGGCGGCTACGCCCGTGGCCTCGACCCTGACAACCTCGTTGGGCCGATCGTGACCACGTTGGGGGACGTCTTCGGGGTTGTCTTCCTGTACATCTCCGTGCTGCTCGTGGGGGCGATCCTATGAGTGCCATCCCGTTCGAGGGCTCCCTTGGCACCTGGGATACCAAAGCGATCGTACTGACGATGATGCCGATCCTCGTGGTCCTGAGCATCCTGCAGATGGGTTCTGGGTACGTGCTGGAGACGCTCGAGGGGACCTACCTCGGCAATCCGACCCTCCTGGTGATGGTCCCGGTGATGATCGCCATGGGTGGGAACCTGGGGTGTATCATGAGCTCACGGCTGTCGACGCGCCTCCACCTCGGGATGCTCTCGTTTCGGCTTCGCGATCCCGACATGCTCGTGAACATCCTCGCCATCCTCGCCCTGGCGTTCACGGTCTTCACCGCGTTGGGGGTGGTCACGTACGCCATCGGGGCGTTCATCTACGATGCCGGAATCTCACTGCTCGACCTCATGATCATCTCGCTCGTGAGCGGGATGTCGCTTGCCGTTTTGGCCATCGTGATCTCGATCGCGGCGACGTGGGTATCCTATCGCTGGGGGCTCGATCCCGACGATACGACCATCCCGGTCGTGACGAACGTCTGTGACATCCTCGGCGTCCTGATCCTCTCGGGGGTCGCTATCGTCGTCCTCTAGAACATGACGGTCAGAGACGCCCTCAGGTGGACGCGAGTTCGCTGAGCTCCTCGACGTTCGATTGCGTTCCCTTCCCGATGAGGACGTCCTCAGCACGGAGGGTGGTGGAGGAGTCGGCCATGAGCAACCAGCCCGCCTCCGGTCGGCGGACCGCCAGGACACTGATCGCCGGGAGTCGATCAGAGACGCCCTCGGTGATCTCGGTGCCCTCGAGCTCGCTGCCGCGATCGATCTGGACGCGGACCATCAACTCGTCGCTCTCTTGCACCGCCGCCTGCGTCACGGGGTGGACGTCGATATCGCGAAGGATCCCCTCGCTGATCTCGATCGCCGCGTCGCTGATGGTCTCGGTGGCGAGTCCGAGGTGGATCAACCCGCGCAGGCGCACCGGATCGTCCATCTCGGCGGCCGCCTGCAGGACCCACGCCTCAAAGCGCGAGCGCAGGGCGTCGACCTCGACCTCCAAGTGGTGGACTTCCTCGGCGAGCTCGGTGCTATCGAGGAGGACGCTGGTGTAGGCCAGATCGACCGCGAGCTCGCTCAGGTCCTTCATCAGAACGATCGAGTCGACCGCCCGATCGAGGTTGTCCAACGGAGCGTCGTCGTCGGGTTTGCTCACCTCGTATGGGTCACCGGTCATCGTCTCGTGGACCGACGCGAGCGGGTCGATCGGACCGCGGAGGATGGCCACGTCAGCCGCCTTGATCCGTGTCCTCGGGCCGGGGTTCATGTCCCAGTCGTCTCCACGGCGGATCGCGATGACTCGCACGCCAGTCTCGCTCTCGAGGTCGATATCCTCCAGCGTACGGCCAGCGTACGCAGAGTCCGTCGCGACGGTTCCCCGCGTGACGGTCTCGACGGCATCGGGGAGTGCTGCCCGGATGGCCTCGGGGAGTCCGAGCTCCTCGAGCACGATCTTCGCGATGTCACCGGCCGCATCGCTGATCTTCTCTGCACCGGCGACCATCCCCAAGACCGGCGCGAGCTGCTCGGCCTCTTGGGGGTTCCTCGCGGCGAGCAACAACGACATGCGCGAGCGCATTTGCAGGACGTCCATCGAGCGTTCGAGCTCGAGGACCTCCTGGGCGATCTCCTCGCTGTTGTGCAACACCGCAGAATACGCCAGGTCGATGAGTAACTCAGAGGTATCCTTCGTCTCGATCAGCAGATCTTTGACGCTGATGGGCTCGTATTCGATGGCCTCGCTGGTGACCTCATGTGGCGAGGATGGCATTCACCACGGGCTACGAACTCGGAGTACCTATAATAACCGGAGGGGAGGACATCGCAGGGTCGTATGGGCGTGTACTCCCCCAATCGAGGGAGTTGACCCGCCTTGGCACCGGTTGAACGCCTCCTACCCCCGTGGTAACACGACTCTCGGAACCCTTACCCGTGGAGCGCTGGTATGGACAGATGCGATGGTACAAGGTACGGTTGATTTCTTCAATCAAACAGGCGGTTACGGTTTCATTTCCACAGACGAATCGGACGACGACGTGTTCTTTCACATGGAGGACGTTGGCGGGGATGATCTCGACGAAGGTACAGACATAGAATTCGAAATCGAACAGGCCCCCAAGGGCCCACGCGCGACGAACGTCGTCCGCGTATAGTCCTCCTCGGAACGCGTTTACGCGATTGCCGCGGTTGACTCGATTTTATCACATTTACAACCTCGAGCGCTGGCCACGGCGTGTGCCCTGGTCAGTCGTCGATCAGCCACTGGACTCGGCCAGGCGATAGCCGTCATCCGTGCGCTCGGCCAAGCCGAACAGACAGCTCCACTCGAGTATCTCCGTGACTCGCTCCTGCCAACTGGTCTCCCAGGTGCCAGGGTTGCGATGGCGTTCCCACTGCGGAATGGATGGCCGAAGCGCCTCGAACGCCGCTTCCGGTGTCACCGACGATGACCCCTCGAGTGTGGTGAGGAGCTCCTCGACACCGAAGATATTCGACCTGAACGGCGCTTTGAGTGCCTCAGGGTCGGGATCCATGCGCGTTCTGACATACCCGAGTTCACCAGCCTCGACGAGCCCCAGCGCCCGCATGAACGCGAGCCAGCGACGTGCCTCGTCCTTGTCGATTCGTTCCATTCGGGTGGCCACCCTGACACAACAGCTCTCCTCGGGTTCCGGTACCAGCGGCGTCGCTCGTTGGACCTCCGCGAGGACCTCGATGGCGTCCGGTGCCGGTGGGACCGATTTGATCCTCATGACTCGAGCAGTTCTCCGAGACCGTCGAGATCGGTCGCTCCGGACGTTTGGACCGATCCGCGTTCGTCGACGAGCGTGAGCACGGCCGGCCCGCTCTCATCCGCAATGGAATCCGCATCGTCGAGGTGTCCCTCGACCCGGACGTGTGCTCTCCCACCGAGGTCCCGACAGGCGGCTACCTGCTCCCTGGCGAGGGCAGGCTCCTCTCGGGTGGGAGCGATCGGCGTCTCGAAGGCCACCGACGAGATGGTCACCTCGTCACGATCGGTGACAGCATCCACGGCCTCCACGAGGGTGGTCGTCGCCATCTCGACGGTCCAGGCGATCGAGCCCGGTGGACTCGAGACGATGTACAGCTCCTCGGTGGGCACATCGATCTCCTCGGCGATCGCCGACGCTCCGGCGTCATCGACAGGCTCGCCACCGAGGGCCACGACGACCGCGAACGGATCGTGGTAACCGGCCACCCCCGGTCCGGATACCCGCCACTCGCCGATCGTATTGCAGGCGGTGAGTTGCCAAATCAGGTGTGGATGGCTCGTCGTCGCTTCGAGGACGGGCCATGGATGCGGGCCAATCTCGCCCAGTCGAATCTCACTGGCGATGAGCCCGCCTCGGTTGAGGGTCGCCAACAGAAGACCCGCATCGAGGCTCCCCGACACCTCGTGGCCGAAGTCGATCACCGTAGTCCCCTCCGAGAGCCGATAGGCCTCGGTCCGGAGCTCGGTGGCGAAATCGATCGCTTCATTGGCAAGTTCCAGTGCGTTCCGACCGACTTCGGGTGTCTCCTCGTCGCTCATTGAGGCGTTATTCGCGGTATCGGGACTAAGACCCTTCGAGAGACGGGCCCGATCCATACCCAACAATCATGAGCAAACAAATGCTCTTATGAGGGGGTCGTTCCATTCTTTAGGTAATGGCTGAAGAAGCCGATTTCTCGAATCCGAACTACCCGTCAGTAGACCAGTCCGATCGAATTATCCCGCGTAACCTGCGCCAGACGGGTGATCCCGGTATTGAGCTGCTCATCTCGACACGCGTCCGCAAATCACCATTCTGGCACCTCTCCGTCGAAGAGGGCGCCTGGCGGGCGACCGTGTACAACCGTATCTACCACCCGCGAGGGTACGTCACCAGAGACGAGGGCGGTCCGATGGCCGAGTACGAACCGCTCGTGAACAGCGTCACGCTGTGGAACGTCGCCGTCGAGCGCCAGATCCGCGTGAAAGGCCCCGACGCCGAGGCGTTCACGAACTACGTTATCACCCGAGACGCGACGGAGATCGAGCCGATGCACGGCCGATACGTCATCCTCTGCAACGAGGACGGCGGCATCCTCAACGACCCGATCTTGCTCCGTCCAGAGGAGGACGAGTTCTGGTTCTCGATCTCCGACTCGACCCTGATGCAGTGGCTCCAAGGTGTCAACGTCGAGGCCAACTACGATGTCGAGATCGACGAGATCGACGTCTCGCCGATGCAGATCCAGGGACCGCTGTCCGAAGACGTCATGGTCGATGTCGTCGGCAATGCGGTCAGCGAGATCCCGTACTACGGCCTCATGGAGGCCGAGATCAACGGGGCTCCCGTGTACGTCTCCCAGACCGGGTTCTCCGGCGAGAAGGGCTTTGAGGTCTACGTCATGGACTCGATGGTCAACGCCGAACAGGTGTGGAACCCGGTCGCCGATGCCGTCAAGGAGCACGGTGGCCAGGTCATCGCACCAGGGCATCACCGCCGCATCGCCGCGGGTATCCTCTCCTGGGGACAGGACATGGACCACGAGACCTCACCGTTCCAGGTCAACCTCGGCTACCACGTCCCGGACGACAAGGACGCGGACTACATCGGCAAGGAGGAGCTCGAACGCCAGCAGGCACTCATCGAGGATGGCGAGTATCCGTTCCACCACAAGCTCGTGGGGCTCAAGATGGCCGGCAAGCCGATCCACGACTACGCGCCGGACTTCTGGCTCATCTCAGACCCAGCGACCGGGGAAGAGGTCGGCTACCTGACCTCGCCGTGGTACAACCCCGATCTCGAGACGAACATCGGCCTCGGGTTCGTTCCAGCCGAGACACTCCAGGAGGCGACCGACACGCCGCTAGATGACCGCATCTACGAGGAGGATCTCGACGTCGAGTTCAACGTCCACCTCCCCGATGAGTACGCAGAGGAACCGGGCGAGCCGGTGTACGCCACCGTCTCAAAGGTACCCTTCAAGGAGTCGGTCAACCCGAGCGCTCGCGAGCAGGCCAAGCTCCACTCCCGCGGGGACTGAGGCAATCTCTTCATCGGTCGATTTCTTCTCCCACTGCGTTCCACGCTCGCTACGCATCGAGCGTGGAGGCACCAACCGATCAGTCGATCGAAGCGAGGGTTTACATGTGACCACGGGGCCAAGGTGGGTGGACTTCCCCCGGTGCACGTCTGTTGACTGGGTTCGATCCGGTTGTCCCTTCCCGACGCGAGCCATCCTCGCCGGGGCGGTCCGAGGTGATTCAGATGTACAAGGAGACATTCGAGCGGATTCGCATCGGCGATCGGGGTGTGTCACCGGTGATCGGCGTGGTGTTGATGATCGCGGTGACGGTGATCCTGACCGGCGTCATCGCGGCCTTCGTGATGAGCTTCGGTGCCCAGGCGAAAGCACCGCCACAGGCGACACTCTCGATGGAAGAAACGACCGACGGGGTGACGATCTCACATCTCAGTGGCGAGATGCTCGAGCTCGATGAGCTGTACGTGCGAGGCGGTGGGGAGAACGTTCGACTGAGCGATCCAGCCCTCGATACGGCCGACCTCGTCGACAACCAGACGCTGCGAGGAGGTGAGACGATAGCGATCCCGGCGAGCCTCCTATCGCCCGACGCCGGCGATGAGCTCTCACTCGTCTGGGATGACGGCGGTGACGCCACCATCTTCGTCACCCATACCTGGAGGGGTGAGCAGTGATGCGTGCCAGCGCCTTCACGGCCACTCGCTGTACTCGCTGAGCAACCGTTCTGCCGACCGTGTGGCCTCGACGTCGAGCCGGAGGTGGTCGTGTTTGACGACGTAGGACCCGCCACAGACCTCCACAAGCAACTGCCCGACCTGCTCGAGGAACGCCTCCGACGCCCGCTCCCAGCGGTGTTGCAGGACCCGACTGAGCCCGGCTGGACCCATCCGCTCACCCATGTAGGTGACCGCTGCAGCCCGTTGGACGTTCATCGGGCCATCGCTGATCCACGCCGGTACCTCGAGGTGCTGTGTGGTTTTCGAGCCGACGGGCGCCCCTGCCGCATGGAGAACCCGACCGAAGAGCGAGGCATCGGTGGATGGCACGTACTCGTTGGCCCGGCCGTCGCCTCGTTGTCGTTCGGTGAGCTCGATGTCGAGGTAATCAGCCGCATCGGCGAGGCGTCCGAGGGACTCGAAGCGATCACTTGAGCGAAGCACGAACTGCGGGACGAAGTCGCGGTTGATGCTGCCCCCGGCGAAGATCCACATGACGAAGGTCGCCATGGCGGTGCCCTCGGTGGCCGGGAGGCTGTAATCGTCGACGAACCAGCCGCGTCGGGCAGCGGTCTCGATGGCCGCCACGGGGGCTGGTTTGGCGTCCGAATCCAGCCAGGGCCGAATCCGAGAACGAGGCAGTTCGAGCATGGTGGCCAGTGCAGCCGAGCCCTTGCCTGGATGACGATCGAGGGCGTTCATGACCCGCTCATAGTCCGTCACGACCGCCCACGGATCGTCGTAACTCCGATGATCGTACGTCCTCGCGAGCGCTTTCGGTGTGGGAACCGAACGTTCGAGCACAGCGAGGTCGATGTCCATGAGTCCTGAATTGGTTGTTGTTCCGATGGTATTTAGAAATAACGTCGCATTAACCGGCTAACATTTACATATGGGCATCGGGTTTCAGTGAAGTGCACCCAGAATCACGGTCGGTGGGACCTGCCAGGGGAAGGTCGCAGGTATACGTTGCGTCAGCGGATGCTCTATCCCGCCACCGTACTGGGATCATAAACCATGATACCGGAAACATTCGAGCGGTTGAAGAACAGTGATCGTGCCGTTTCACCAGTAATCGGGGTAATCCTGATGGTAGCAATTACAGTCATCCTCGCAGCAGTGATCGCTGCGTTCGTGCTGGGATTCGGCGCTGA
>CAZXER010000017.1:9281-39718 GCA_964639975.1 uncultured Halobacteriales archaeon
TTACAGTCATCCTCGCAGCAGTGATCGCTGCGTTCGTGCTGGGATTCGGCGCTGAAACCGAGGCACCACCACAGGCGTCCGTGGATATGGATGTGGCTGATGACGGTACAGTGACCCTAGAACATGTATCGGGAGACCCAATAGATGTAGAATATTTGCGTCTAGCAGGGGATGTCACTAAAGACGATTTGACAGGCGACATCAACGATAGCGAAGTTACTGGTGGTGAAATTGTTACAATCGATACAACCGCCGGTTCAGGTGATACTGTTAACTTAGTTTGGGATTCAGGAGATGAGAGCTCGACTCTCGCAAGTGCTGAAGCCTAAATCCAAATTAGCTGTTCAAATGAGATAAACCAATTATCTCGGTTAATTTTGGTCTTTTTTATGTTCCCACTGCATAAATTAGGCGGTGCCGAAAATGCGCTGACCGGGATTTGAACCCGGGTTGTGACCATGGCAAGGTCACGTGATGCCACTACACTATCAGCGCGTACCTCGATATAGCCTGGTTGCTGGCATTAAGATTTGCGAAACCCGCAGGTTTCGGCGGGACAACCGTGTCGCATTTTTCGAGAGTCGAGCAGTACAATCGATTCCGTTCCTATCACCGCGTACGCTACCTCAACACAAATTCGCCCCGCACAAACGTGCTACGAGCCGGCTGGGTAACGGAACTTTAATGGCCTATTCGGGTCCTGTCTTCAGGTAATGACGGCGCTGGGTACATCCATCTCGACGCAGGTTCTCGACCCCGTCTTCATGGCGCTGCTTGACAATATTCTCCTCGAGTTCCACGCGGGTCACATCCTCGTCGCGGCGTTCGTGCTCGCGATGCTCGCCGCCCTCCCGCTCAAATCCCGGAAGGTGCTCTCGATCAACATCGTCGCCTTCGGCGCGATCTTCATCCTCACGCCGTTTTGGGTGGTCGAATCCTACGGGCTCTACCTCTTCGCCGGCATCGCTATGATCTTCATCGGTACTATGTTGTTCGCCTTCTCAGATAGCTAGCACACGGGCCGTACCGACCCGTGCCTCCCGAGCGAGGGTGGCCGAGCAAGGCCAAAGGCGGCGGGCTTAAGACCCGCTGGAGGCAGCTCCGTCGTGGGTTCGAATCCCACCCCTCGCATTCGATATGGACGATGACGCGGTTCGCGACGCGTTCGACGAGCATCCAGCCTTCGAACCTAGCGACGATGGATACACGGTCGAGACAGCGGCACTCGAGAACTCGGTCACGCTGGCGTACGGAACAGTCGTCGTGACGGTCTCATTGCCAGCGCTCGACGAGATCGTCGTCGATGACGAGCCATCGACGGTGGTCGTCGAGGGCTGGTTCGATGCCCTTGCCCGCCACCTTCGAGACGGCTACGACGTCGTCTCGATGGATCCGGCTGCTGCGCCCGCTGTAACTCATGGATCAACGACGGTCGAGGTGACCTACAGACTCGAGGGGACGACCCCATCCGCCCTGGCCGCCGATGCGAAGGCGCTGGTCGACTACGCCATCGGCTCGTACCTGCAGAGTGCGATTCCTGGGTACACGTACGACGAACCGATGCGAAGTCTCCTCGGCCGGGCCCGATCGCGAGGCCAGTCCGCCACCGAGGACGACTAGTCCATCGCGATGTAGGTCGTCGTGTCGGCCACCCCGTCGATCGACTGGATCTCGTCGGCGATGAGGGTCTTCACCTCGGCCGTTGACTCAACCGTGGCGCGGGCGATCAAATCGACATCGCCGGCGATGATGAACGCCTCATCGACGCCGTCACAGGCGGCAATAGCACGCCGAAGACGATCCGCCTCCCCCGTGTTCGCCTTGACCAGGACGTACGCGGTGACCATCGTTACGCTCCAGACGCCACCGCCTGTGGATTCTCGCCGACGACGATGTAGCGGACGTCTCCGAGCACCTCGAAGTCGGCGAGCACGACGAGGCGGTCACCCACGGCGAGCGAAGCGTCCATATCTGGTATCTGCAGCCGCTCGCCGCGCTTGCCGAAGGCCAGCAACCGGGCGTCAGCTGGCAGCTGTACCTCGCTGAGGGTGTATCCCCGGGTAGGCGACTCCTCAGTCACCGTCAACTCGACGAGCTGCAGGCTGGGCGCGACATCGGCGATTGCGCGGATGTCGCCGCCGAGCATCGCGTTCTTCGTCCCGAGGGCCGCCAGGCGCTCGGGGTGGACGACATCGTCGACCTGTTCGGCGTACTGTCGGTAGATGTCCTCGCGGTAGTCCTCGTCGATGCGCAACACGGTCCGACAGCCGTAGTGTTTCGCGATGAGGCACGCGGCGAAGTTCGCGTTGAGGTCGCTCGTCAGCGCACCGAGCGCATCGGCATCATCGATCCCAGCCGCCTCGAGGACCGTCTCGTGTGAGCCGTCTCCAGCGACGACCTCGAAGCCCGCCTCGCGCGCCGCCTCGACCCGACCGGGGTCCTGTTCGATGAGGACTACCTCGTTCCCCTCATCCTGCAGCGTTCGGGCGGTGCGCAGGCCGACGCGGCCAGCGCCGATGATGACGAATCGCATCGATACTTGATTGTCGAGACGGGTAATAAAGCTCCAGGGTAGAACAACGCTTTTGTCGGGACCGACGGTACCTCTCGGTACATGGTTCACGCCTTCGTCCTCGCCAAGACTGGCACCGGTGACTCGCCTGGAGTTCTCGAGTCGATCAAGTCGATCGATGGGATCACCGACGGCCACGTGGTCGCCGGCGACTACGACATCATCTTCGAGGTGGACGCAGCGGACGTCAACGAGATCCTCTCGCTGGTCTCGGGCGATGTCCAGCTGCTCGATGGCGTGTTGGACACGAAGACCTACATCGCGCTCGATTAGAGACGAGCCGGCGAGTTTCGTCCTGCTCTGACCGGATCACAGCAGCGCTTCAGTAGCCTCAAGATGCTCGGACTGAGACCTTCGAGATAGATGCTCACGGCGGTATCTGACTGGTTCGTCCGGGTGTTTGGCACGGACCCCGTCATCCAGGCACTCGCGGGCGGTATCATCATTGCCACGTTCAACCTCATCGGTGCCTCTCTCGTGTTCGTCTGGCGCAACCCCCGTCAGGCGACGATGGATGCCTTGCTCGGCATGGCCGCCGGGGTCATGCTCGCCGCGGCCTTTACGAGCCTGATCATCCCCGGGATCGAGGTCTACTCAGATGGGAACCCCATTCCGACGCTGGTCGGCATCGGTCTGGGCGCGCTCTTTCTCGACCGGGCCGACATCCTGACGCCACACGCACACTACCTCCTGACCGGCAAACGCCGCATCGACGCGGCGGCCCCCGAGCGCTCGCTCGATGTCAATGACGAACGCCTCCAAGGCGTGGTCCTGTTCATCCTCGCGATCACGCTGCACAATATGCCGGAGGGGCTCGCCGTCGGCGTTGGATTCGGTGGGGCCGGCCTCGATCCGAACCAGCTCGGCGGTGCCATCGCCCTCATGCTCGCGATCGGGATCCAGAACATCCCCGAGGGACTGGCCGTCTCCGTGGCCGCCATCAATGCCGGCCTGGATCGGCGGCTGTACGCCATCATCGCCGGGATCCGTGCAGGTGCGGTCGAGATCCCTCTCGCGGTTATCGGGGCGGCGGCCGTCTCGATGGTCGAACCGCTGTTACCCTATGCGATGGGCTTCGCCGCCGGGGCGATGCTGTTCGTCATCTCCGATGAGATCATCCCCGAGACCCATCGACACGGCCACGAGCGTATCGCGACGCTCGGCCTCATGGCCGGGGTGATCGTGATGCTCTATCTCGACATCGCGCTGGGGTGAGCGATGGAAAGGCGGGCTTGATGGTAATTGACGAAACCCTGTAACTTTCGTGCCGCATTCATCGCGCCTAGATGAGGAGTTACTCGCGCTCGAGAACCGCTTCGCGCTGTCGGAGGATAGACGCTGGGAGTTCCTCGTACAGGTGAGTGAACATGTCTTCGGCACCTGGAGACTCGATCGATTCGGCCTCCTCGACGGCCGCATCGAACTCCTCAGCTGCGGCGTCACGAACGGTTTGGACCGTTTCGTCGTCGAGATACCCCTCGTCGAGGAGGTATGCCTCAAAACGTTCGAGCGGGTCGCGTTCGCGCCAATCCGGGACTTCACTCTCTTCGCGGTAGCGATCAGGATCGTCCGCCGTGGTATGCGCGCCGTGGCGGTACGTGAGGCTCTCAAGCAAATATGGCGTGCCCCCTCGGACGGACTCGAGTGCCTCGAGGACGACCTCGGCGACGGCGAGTGGATCCGTGCCATCGACTCGACGACCCTCGAACCCGTAGGCAACCGACTTCTGGGCGATCGTCTCGGCGGCCGTTTGTCGCGTCTCTGGGAGGCTGATTGCCCAGTGATTGTTCTCACAGAAGAACAGCGTCGGTGACTCGAAGACGCCCGCGAAGTTGAGGCCCTCATGGAAGTCCCCCTCGCTCGTCGCGCCGTCGCCGAAGTAACACACGACAGCGTGGTCGGCGTCTCGATATGACGCTGCCATCCCCGCGCCTACCGCGTGTGGGATCTGCGTCGCGATTGGTACCGCCTGGGGGAAGATCGTCTCGCGGTCCGTGTCGCGATGGAACTCGCTGAAGCCACGGCGAAAGAGCAACACGTCGGTCATCGACACGCCGAGGGTCAGCAACATCGCATTCGATCGATAGGTGGGAAACAACCAGTCGTCCTCGTTCATGGCCCACGCGGCGGCCACCTGCGATGCCTCCTGGCCCCTGAAAGGTGGATAGCCCGACATCCAGCCACGGCGCTGGAGACTGAGCGCGCGCTCGTCGAACGTCCGCGCACGGACCATGTGACGGTAGAGCGTGGTGGCGTCGTCCTTACCTACCGAACTCTCCTCGAGGCCGCCTTCGTCCAGCACGCGGTGCATGCTCCGGTCAGGGGTGTGTCCGGACAAAACCGTTCCGATGAAACAAAGACAGTCGACCGTCGACACCCCGTATGGTATCGCCAGGCGAGATCGCCGGTGTCGTCCTCTTGCTCGCGATCAACACCGTCTTGGCGGCCATCTCGACGCGCTTTGCGCGGCTGGTGGCGCTGACCCGACTCGGGACCATCGTCGCCATCCTCGCGGTCGTGACCCTGGTGTTGACCGCCTCGACGATGCTCCTCAGCGGCGTCTTTCACATGGGTATCAACGTCCATGATCGAACGATAGCCGTGCTTCTGGCCATCGGGCTCCCGATGGCGATCGGTGTGACCATCGACTTCCTGTGGATTGCCTCACCCGAAGCAGTCGAAGCAGAAATCGCAGATTAGGGCAGTCGTTCGTCGATGGCCGCGTCAACGGCGTCGACAACCGTCTCCGTCGGTGCGGAGGCATCGATCACCTCGAATCGGTCGGGGTCTTCCTCGATCAGCCGATCGTATATCTCCTGTACCTCGGCGAGGAACGCCTCCTGCTCGAACTTGCTGTAGCCACCGCTTCGATCGACAGCCGTAGCCACGTCGATGTCGAGATAACACGTGAGATCTGGCATGACCGTGAAGGGATCGTGTACCGTCCGGACGAACCCGACCGAGTAATCGATCCGATCGGAGAGGGTGGCACCCTGATAGGCGAGGCGAGAATCGATGTAGCGATCCGAAACGACGAGCTTGCCCGCAGCCAGCGCCGGTTCGATCGTCTGCGAGAGATGCGCGGCATGATCGGCCGTGTACAGGAACAACTCGGCGATGGCGTCCGCATCGGGGTCCTCCACCGATCGTCTGACCGCATCGCCGTACCAGGAGTCGGTCGGTTCCGTGGTGAAGACCGCATCGGGATACCGGTCGGCGAGTTCTCGCACCACCGTGGTTTTGCCACAGCCATCGAGCCCCTCAAGCGTCACCAACATACGTGTCAATGTCGGGGATACCGGCCCATATAGGCTATGGGGATACCACTGACCTGAGGAGGCGGAATCCTTACCCCGTGGGATAGCGTATATCGTGTATATGAAGGTCCTCGTAGCCGGTGGCACCGGATTCATCGGTCGAGCGTTGTGCGACGTGCTCGACGGCCGCGGCCACGACGTGACCGCGTTCGCGCGTTCAGAGCCCTCGTCACCACTGCCTGGTGACGTCACGGTTCAGACCGGGGACGTCCGCAACCGCGATGAGGTCGACCAGGCGATCGACGGCCACGAGGTCGTGTTCAACCTCGTCGCGCTGTCGCCGCTGTTCAAACCGCCACGAGGCACCAGCCATGCCGAGGTCCACCAGGGGGGGACCGAGGTACTGGTGCAGGCAGCCGAGGCAGCAGCGGTCGATCGTTTCGTCCAGCAGAGCGCGCTCGGGGCCGATCCGGATGGACCGACAGCCTACCTCCGTGCGAAGGGCCGTGCCGAGGAGGCTGTCACCGAGAGCGACCTCGACTGGACGATCATGCGTCCATCGGTCGTCTTCGGCGAGGGTGGCGAGTTCATCGAGTTCAGCAAATGGGTCGCCTTTCCACCGATGATCGACGGCTTGTGGTGGCCGTACGTCTCACCACTGCCCGGTGCTCGCTCCCGATTCCAGCCGATATGGCGGGAGGATTTCGTCGAGATACTGGCCGACGTCATCGAGGACCCAGACCACATCGGTGAGATATACGAGCTGGGTGGTCCGTCTCAATTCACCCTTGCTGGGATCGTCCGACTGATCCATCGTGCCGAGGGGAAACCGGCCCGGCTCATCCCGATGCCGACCGCGCTGGCGAAGGCTGCACTCTCGGTCGGTGGCATGCTCCCTGGATTCCCCCTCGGCGGCGATCAGGGGAGATCCCTAGACCTCGATAATGTCCCCGCAGAGAACCAGCTATCGCACTTTGGCCGCACGCCGGATGAACTGCGAACCCTCCAATCGTATCTCGGAATCGAGTGAACCTGTAATAAAGCAGCTAGGCTGAGCTTTGAATAATTATCGATAGAAGCCGTCAGAGTACCGATTTCGCCATGACAAAGGTTACCCATCAAAAGCTATTTACCTCTGATTACCAGTCTTTCAAGTCAAGGTATCATCGATGAGACTCGCATTGATTGGATTTGGACAAGCCGGTGGGAAGATTGCTGACAAGCTTCTCGAATATGAGCATCGTACTGGACAGAACATCATCGGGGCCGCCATGGCGATCAACACGGCGAAAGCGGATTTGATGGGATTGCAATGGGTCCCCGAGGAAAACCGACTGCTCATAGGCGAGGCCAGGGTCAAGGGTCACGGTGTCGGAGCCGACAACGAGCTCGGCGCCGAGATCACCGAGAGCGATATCGACGAGATCCAGAGTGCGATCGACCGGATTTCGATCTACGACATCGATGCGTTCCTCATCGTGGCCGGACTCGGCGGTGGGACCGGTAGTGGTGGCGCTCCGGTCCTCGCCAAGCACCTCAAGCGACTGTACACCGAACCGGTGTACGGCCTTGGTGTCCTACCAAGCAGCGACGAGGGCGGCATATACACGCTCAACGCCGCACGGTCCTTCCAGACGTTCGTCGACGAGGTCGACAACCTGCTCCTGTTCGACAACGATGCCTGGCGACAGACCGGTGAATCGATGGAGGCCGGCTACGAGGAGATCAATGACGAGATTGCCAAGCGCTTCGGGCTACTCTTTGGGGCTGGAGAGGTGGAACTAGGCGATGAGATCGCCGAAAGTGTCGTTGACTCCAGTGAAATCATCAATACCCTGGCTGGTGGCGGAGTCTCCACCCTCGGATACGCCACCGAGGAGATCCAGCAAGAAAGCGGTGGGCTCCTGTCTCGCCTGACCGGCAACTCAACCGGCGACGTCGATTCGACGGCTGCGACGAACCGTATTACCAGTCTAGTCCGCAAGGCAACCCTGGGTCGATTGACGCTCCCGGTCGAGCTCGAGGGCATCGAACGCGCCCTGGTCGTCGTCGCTGGGCCACCAGCCCATCTCAACCGAAAGGGCATCGAACACAGCAGAAAATGGACCGAGGAGCAAACCGGTAGCATGGAGGTACGTGGTGGCGATTACCCGATCCGTGGCGCCGATCACGTCTCTACGGCCGTGTTGCTCTCAGACGTGACGAACGTTCCGCGGATCAAAGAGCTCCAACGCGCCGCCATCGAAGCTCAGGAGAACATGGACGATCTCCGCAAGAGCCGCAACGAGCGCTACAACGAGCTCGTCGAGGAACACGGCGACGAAATCGATACCCTGTTTTAGCGATCTCTCGGACCGGCACCCACCACAATGGACGTGTTCGTCCCCTTCGATGCGCTCGACCCGAAGCGTCGGCTCGCGCCAGTGCTGAGCGAGGTCGAACGCAGTGCCTTTGCCGAGGCGATGTTGGCGGACGTGATCGACGCGATCGAGTCCACCGGTCGGACACCCCAGGTGCTGTCGAACGCCCCGATGGACGTCCCATGGGCGGTGTTCATCGATGAGCGACCACTGACATCGGCTGTCAACAGCCTGCTCGACCTCTCGGAGGGACCGATGGCCATCATCATGGCGGACCTGGCGCTGGCGACGCCAGAGGCGATCGACCGGCTGCTCAGCGAGGACGGCGACGTGGTCCTGGTCCCGGGCGTCGGTGGAGGGACGAACGCCCTCGTCGTCCGCGATCGATCCTTCTCCGTGGATTTCCACGGCTGTTCCATCGCCGATCACCGCGAGATCGCCGCGTCGGCCGACCTCGCCACGTCGAGTGTCGATAGCTTCTCCCTCAGCATCGACATCGATGAACCATCCGATCTCGCCGAAGTGCTCCTCCACAGCGATGGGGCGGCCGCCGACTGGCTCGCCGACAACGGATTCGCCGTCGTCGAGGACGACGAACAGCGGGTTCGCGTCGAGCGTACCCCGGAGGATTGAAGGGTCGAACGACCGAGTCTCGAGTGTCCGTGGCCACCGTCGAGATCCCTGATGACTCAGCGTATGACCTCGGTATCGAGGTCGACGAAGCTGCCGTCAGGAGGGCGCTCAAAATCTCGCCAGCGGATGTGTCGCCAGCGGACGAGCTCACCTTCGCCAAGAACGTCTTCGTCCCGCTGACGACCGCCTGTCGCTACACTTGCACGTACTGCACCTTCTACGATCCACCAGGCCAGGAACAGCTGCTGACCCCCTCTGACGTGCTCGAGATCGTCGAGCGGGGGGTGGAGGCTGGGTGCACCGAGGTCCTGTTCACCCTCGGCGATGCACCCGATGCTCGCTATGAGGCCCTTCACGAGACCCTCGGTGAGTGGGGGTATGACTCGATCCACGCGTACCTCGGCGATGTCTCGAAACTCGCCCTCGACGCCGGGCTCCTCCCGCACAGCAACCCTGGCGATCAGACCCGAGACCAGATGCGACACGTCGCCCCGTACAACGCGAGCATGGGGGTCATGCTCGAGACGACCGCCGAGGTGAGAGCCCACGCGGGTCCTCGAGGCAAGTCGCCCGGCCAGCGACTCGGGACGATCAGGAACGCCGGTGAGCTCGACGTCGCGTTCACGACAGGGATCCTGGTCGGTATCGGCGAGACGCCGAGCGATCGGGCGACGAGCTTGCTGGCGATCCGGGCGCTTCACGAGCGATACGGACACATCCAGGAGGTCCTCGTCCAGCCGGTGGTCGAGAACGACCGATGGCGAGGAGGTTCTCCCGACCTCGAGACACTCAGACAGACGGTCTCGATGGCCAGATGGCTCCTCCCCGAGGAGGTTTCGATCCAGGTTCCCCCGAACCTCGCACCCGTTCGAGACGTCCTCGACTGCGGGGTGGACGATCTGGGCGGAGTGTCACCAGTGACGATCGACCACGTCAACCCGGGGTATGAGTGGCCGGCGTTGGACGAGCTCCGCGATATCGCGAGGACGGCTGGCGTGCCCCTTCGCGAGCGACTCCCGGTCTACGACCGGTTCGTTCCTGACGACCTCGGAGAGAGTGGTCGATTTATCCCCAAACCGATCCAGCAGGCGCTCCGTGGGGACGATCCACGGGGACGCCGGTACCGCGAGATACTGGCCGGCGAAGCGGTCGTCGAGCCCTGACGAAGACGAGAGACAACTCGTGACCGGGGCGACGAGCTCACTCGAACATCGGAGACCCATCGGCCCGAGGTCCGAGCGTCGGCCCGTGAGGTTCGTCGTCCGGGTCGATGACCCGTCGCTGCTGGTAATCGGTCGAGCGCTCGACCGGAATCCGTCCGATGCTCGAGATCATCTCGACGTACTGAGCGACCGTCCGGGCCTCGCCGTGGTCGCCCCCAGCCCGCTTGGTGATCTCCTCGGAGAGGACCGTCCCCATGAAGTCGTCTGCCCCACAGGAGAGGAGTTGCAGTCCGAACGTATCGCCGAATTTGACCCACGACGACTGGATGTGGTCGATGTTGTCGAGATAGAGGCGCGAGACCGCCATCATCAGCTCGTCCTCGCTGCGGTCGGCACCACCATCGACGTATCCCTGCTCGAACAGCGGTGTATCATAGTGGATGAACGAGAGTGGGACGAACTCGGTGATCGCGCCCGTGCGATCCTGCAGATCACGGACGACGTCGAGGTGCATCGCACGATGTCGTTCGTTCTCCACGTGTCCGTACATGATCGTCGCCGTCATGTCGAGGCCGACGGCAGCCGCCCCCTCCATCGCCGAGACCCACCCGTCGGTGTCGATCTTGCCCGGACAGATCACGTCACGGACCTCGTCGACGAGGATCTCCGCGGCCGTCCCTGGGACGGAGTCGAGGCCGGCGTCGGCGAGCTGGGCGTAGACCTCCTCGTAGGTACGTTCCCAGCCTCTGGCGGCATGAGCGGCCTCCTCGGGCGTCATCGAGTGGACGTGGACGCCATCGAGGCTCATCGCCTCGATCTGCTCGACGTAGGTCCCGGGATCGGTGTCGTAGGCCTCGGGTGGGCGGTAGTTGACCGCCGAGTGATCGTCATGGGCGCGTAGTACCTCGAGGTGCTCGTCATCGAGGGCGAACGCCGGGTGCAGCCCCGAGACCGAACAGACCTCGTAGACGCCCAGATCGAGCGCCTCATCGACGATCGATCGAGACTCGGCTGGCGTCTTGGTGAACCCGTCGTGTGCAGTCGAGCTCGCAGACTCGAACGCGCCCG
This sequence comes from uncultured Halobacteriales archaeon, assembly GCA_964639975.1. Lineage (GTDB taxonomy): Archaea > Halobacteriota > Halobacteria > Halobacteriales > SKSH01 > CAZXER01. The sequence continues at coordinate 20,335 of CAZXER010000017.1, forward strand.
CTGGATCCTTGAAGTTACAGAAGAGACACCCGGTGTTGCACGCGGTCGTGACGTTGTTGTTGAGGTTCGCGACGAAGGTGACCTCCTCACCAGCGACCTCCTCGCGTCGTCGGTCGGCCGCCTCCAGGACGAGCTCCTTCCGGGTGGGATCGACCCCCTCGACATCCGTGCCAGTGGTCAAAAGGGCAACCGCATCCTCGACATCGAGTCGGACGCCACTTCGAGCCTTCGCCAGCGCGTTCTCGAAGGATTGGTCGGTCACCGGCTGGTGCTCGAACGAGGTCGTTGCCCGGGTCGGCATGTCCTCGGTGCGGCCGGCCATCTGCTTCTCGTAAAGGCAACCAGCGCCAATAAAGGACCGGGTAGGCAGGGTCGATGGACCAGGCGAATGAGGCGCCACGCGACGGCGAGGAAAACGGCTTTGGTACTCGCGAGTGGCCGATGAATCATGGACAGTTGCTGCCTGAGGGACAAGATACCATGACGAGCGTCAAGGACATCGACATCGAGGAGGAACCGGGTGAATCATCGCTCGGTCGGGGTACCTTCACGTTCTCCGATCGGTACTCGGTCTTCGACTGGGGGCCCATGCCGGATACCATCCCCGGCAAAGGGGCGAGCCTCTGCACGATGGGAGCATTCAACTTCGAGTTACTCGCTGAGGCGGACGTCTCCACCCATTACCGTGGAGTGCTGCCCGACGGGACGACCGAGCCACGCTCGATCGCGGACTGCGAGGTACCCCCGACGGTCATGGCAGTCGACATGGCATCCGTTCCAGCGCTGCCAGAGGCCGACGATGGGTACGACTACGACGCCTTTCACGAGGCGGCTGGTGAGTCGTTCGTCGTTCCACTCGAGGTGGTCTTTCGCAACCGCGTCCCGATCGGGTCGAGCCTCAGGCGACGTCGCGAACCGGGTGCGGTCGGACTTCCCCACGACGAGTGGCCCGAGGAACCGGTGGACCTCGAGGAGCCCATCGTCGAGTTCTCGACGAAGTTCGAGCGATCTGATCGGTACCTCGACCGGGAGGAAGCGGCCTCGATCGCCGGGATCGCGGATCTGGCGGCCATCGAGGAGCTGGCTCGCTCGGTGAATACGAGTATCACCGACAGGGCCGAAGCAACCGGCTTTCGCCACGACGACGGCAAGATCGAGGTCGTCTACCACGCTGGTGACCATCTCGTCGCTGACGTCGCCGGGACGTTCGACGAGAACCGCTTCGCCTACGACGGCCAGCAGGTCTCGAAGGAGGTGATCAGGCAGTTCTACCGGCGGTTCGACCCAGAATGGGTGGCAGCGGTCGAGGCGGCCAAGGTCAGAGCCAAGGAGCAGGGACAGTCCGACTGGAAGGCGCTATGTACGGAATCACCCGATCCGCTCCCCGAGGACGTGCGCGACACCGCGGCGGACCTCTACACCGCGGGTGCGATGACGTACACCGAACTCGACTGCTTCGATGTGGATGACCTCTCGTCGGTGCTGGCGCGGGTGGAAACGGTCATCGAGACCAGCTGACGTTGGGTAGACGCCGTCGAGGACGGAGCTCACTCCAATCGTTCGAATCCACGAGATCCCGTTGTGATGCCTGGTGATCGCGCTAGAACCAGTTTTTGTAGCGGACAATTCCGACGGGTTGTGCCGGTTAGTCAAAAGTGCTAAGCGCGCTGCGTGATGCCCCTTCTACATGGGAGAGTACACGGCGACGGTCACGGTGCGGCTCAAGGGGGGCGTCCTCGATCCCGAGGCGGTCACGACCCAGCGAGCGCTCGAACGCCTCGGATTCGAGCTCGAGACGCTCCGGTCTGCAGACCGATTCGAGATCGATCTGACGGCCGACTCGGTCGAGGCCGCCAAGGACGAGGCTGAGACCATGGCCGAACGCCTGCTGGCGAACCCGACGATCCACGAGTACGAGGTCGAGGTCACCGAACGATGACGGTCGCCGTGATCCGATTCGGTGGAAGCAACTGCGATCGCGACACGGTCGCCGCGCTTGAGTACCTCGGCTTCGATGCCACACTCGTCTGGTACAAGGACGAGCTGCCGGGTGATACCGATGGCATCGTCGTCCCCGGCGGCTTCTCCTACGGCGATTATCTCCGCGCCGGAGCGATGGCCGCCCAGGAACCGATCATGGACGAGATCAAGGATGCGGCAAACGCCGGTACCCCGGTACTTGGCATCTGCAACGGCGCTCAGATCCTCGCGGAGGCCGGTTTGGTTCCCGGGGCGTTCACCGTCAATGAATCGGCGAGATTCCAGTGCGAACGGGTACACGTCCGCGTCGAGACCTCGGACACCCCATTTACCGACGCATACGAGGTCGGCGACGTACTCGAGCTGCCCATCGCCCACGGCGAGGGGCGATTCGAGGCGGACGAGGAGGTCATCGACCAGCTCGAGGCCGAGGACCGCATCCTCTTTCGCTACAGCACGCCAGCCGGTGAGATCACCGACGAGGCCAACCCCAACGGATCACGGAGGAATATCGCCGGCGTCGTGGGCGACGAAGCGCACGTCGGCGTCCTGATGCCCCACCCCGAGCGAGCGACGCTACCTGACCTCGGGTTGACCGATGGCCAGGGCATCCTCGGTGGGCTCTCGACGGCACAATCGAAAGGACACGCGCCGACCGCTGGCGATTGAGATTCGTACCGGCTGAGGAGGCGGAGGAGTCGATTTTGACGAGTGGGTTACGCATTGACGAGCAGCGAGGACTCTCGCTGGGAAACCGAGCAACGAGTCACCGGATGCGAGAACTATCGATCGGTCTACGCTGGAGGTGGGTACCTGGTCAGAACGGACAACACGTTCACTGCGCGAGGGGCTGGTTGAACGCCGTCTCACGCGCTCGAATCGTCTCCCACGTCGCCCGACAGTCGCAATCGACCCGATCGAACACAGCCGGGTCCTGATCGAGGTTGAACGCCTTGATCGCCTCATAGACGCGATCATCACACTCACCGCAGTTGTGGGGGCCGCGGTCGCTCCCGTGACCGACCGGATCGGAGACGACGATCACGTCGGTCGCTGTCGTCTGCGTAAGGACCTCGGCGACCGACCACAGCCAGGGTGGCCGGTACCCGCCGCGGTAGAACAGCTCGTCCACCATGGTATATCGCTGGACGTTGCAGGGGTTCATCGAGACCGTGTGACACCCCTCCACTTCGGCGCAGCGCTCGATGGAGGCGATCATGTCGTAGATCGCCTCGTCCTCGGTGAGGAACGGGGGCTTCATGAGCAGATACGCCTTCACGCCGGCCCCGACCGAGCGAGCACTCTCACACGCCCCCTCGAAATCAGCGAAGTCGAAGTACTTGTTGACACAGTCGTGGCGGATCCGATCGGTCGCCGTCTCGAGGCCGATGGCGATATCGACCGAGAGCCCGGCCTCGATGAACGGCTCCAGCCGGTCAGGCTCGACGAAATCAGGCAGCGACTCGAGGACGATGCGTTCCCGGTCGGCGAAGGTCTCGGCGATGTGTTCACGGGTCTGTTGGCCGACCTCGCGTTCGTCGAGGAACGACCCCGAGGTGTAGATCTTCACGAGATCGCATGGCTCGTCTGCATGTTCCCGTTCGTACTCCACGGCCGCTTCGACCTGTGTCGTGAGGTGCTCGTGTGAGACCGAGCCGTCCTCGACGGACTCGGCGACGTAGCCACACATCGTACAGCCGCCCGCACGAGCCCACCGACACCCACCGGTGTTGAGGATGATGGTGAGGCTCTCGTAGATGCCATCGGGCGTGTTGTCCTCGTCGATCCACACCCGGGTGGGCTCGCTCGGGTCATACTGCTCATCGCGATTGCCACGGAGCTCGCGCATCACGAGATTGTGGGCATCCATCCCACGACCACGTTCGTAGACCTCGGGCGACGGCTTGCTCATCGGCGAGTGTTACTCCTTGGGGGCGTTAATGCGTGTCGCCCGAGGGATCGAGGAACGCCTCGAGTGAGGCGAGGCGATCGATGCTGACCGCCGGGCCCTCGTCGTTGCGGACGTGAATCGCGGTGAATCCGGCATCCCGAGCCGGGACGATATCCTCCTCGTACGTGTCGCCGACGTACACGTGCTGGTCGGCCTCGAGGCGATCTCTCGCCAGGTCGAAGATGGCCTGATCTGGCTTGCGGATACCCTCCTCGTTCGAGATGATGATCGCCTCGGCATGGGCATCGAGCCCGTGGCGCTGGAGTTTGGCACGCTGCATCTCGCCATCGCCGTTCGTCAAGATACCGAGTCGATGGTGGTCGCTGACCGCCGCAAGGATATCTGTCGCCCCGGGGACCGGCGCCGTCGCCTCGAGTTCGATCTCACGAAATCGGCTAGCACACGCCTGCGGTTCGATATCGAGCTCGTGCTCGGCGGCGAGGTGTTCGAAGCCCCACACGTACGGCGCCGCCTCGAATGACTCCAACGCGGTGAACATCGCCTGTCTGAAGGTCTCATGCACCGCGGTCGGTTGGTCCGACTCGAGACAGTCCTCGAGCATCGACTCGAAGCTGCGCTCGTAGGTGAGCAGCGTGTGGTCGAGGTCGAACCAGTACGCCGTCGTCATCGTTCCTCCACGTGGCGCACATCGACCGCAACGCCGCGGGTACTGTCGATCATCTCCTCGCCGCTCATCGTCGCACGCCCGACACCGAAGGCCGCCGGCCCGTCGATGATGACCTCATCGCCGACGCGGATGTCATCACTCGCATCGAGGATCCCTGGGGCGAGCACGCTACCGTGTGGGACGAATCCCTCGATCTCGACGATCCGCCTCGGGGTGGCCGACTCGTACCAGCGCCTCGCGCCGGCAAGCGTGAGCGCAAGCTGCCCGTACTGCTGGACAAGCGTCGCCAGTTGCTCGCCACCTTCGTGCACCCGAAGTCGCGGATACCGACCGGTGACCCGCGGGCCATCGAAGAGGTCATCGCCGGCGTGCACCCCGAACTGGACGTCGGCGATCGCCCGGACAACGGCATCCAAGCGACGTTCGCGTGGGTAGCGCATCGTCCCCTCCAGTGCCGCATCGAGAGCAGAAAGGGCCTCGTCGTCCCGAGGGTGATCGGTGACGGTATAGGTCACCTCGTCGATCCCGGCTGCCGCCGTGGCCCGTTCGACGACATCCCGATAGCCATCCGGTGGAACGTGGGCGATGATCTGGCGGTAGTCAGCCGACTCGAGATAGCTCGTGAGGACGTCGCCCACCTGCTCGCGTTCGCTGGGTGTCCACCGGCCGGTGACGGCGACCTCGTAGTGTTGGGCGGGATAGGTCAACTCGAGCTCGTCCGGGACCACCCCGAGTGGACTCGTCAGCGAGACGATGTGGCCCCGGTAGTCGATCGCCTCACGGAAGTCACGGTGACTCGGCGACTCGCTGTAGGGTTTGGTCTTCGAGCACGGCAACAGGACGAGTGGGCGGTCATCCAATCGGGCTCGATAGCGCTGGGTGACCCGCTGTGCGAAGCGCAGTACCTCCCCGCGTCTGAGAGCGTCGTCGGTGGTGAAATCCAGGCGTGACTGTCGCACGACCGGCGTGCGTGTTTCGAGATAGCTCCAGTTCTCATCGACCACACGCAAGGCTGCCGTCAACCACGGCACATGCCGGACCTGTCCCTCGAGGTACTCTCGAAGGCGTCCTGCTCTGATGCGGTCTCTGACGGTGGCGAGGGTGGCCTCGACGGTCGCCACGTTGTGGTCGACGATGTCGTCTCTCTCGAGCGCTGAAGGCGACTGGGTAGCACAGCTCGCACACGAGCACGGCAGCTCCGAGAGGTCCTCGATGTGGTGCTCACCTGTCGTGAGGAGGTAGCGTCCCTGCATGCCAGCCACCACCGCCGCGTCATGGTCGAAGAGGTCGACCCCCAGGTAGGCCGACAGCGGGATCGCAGCTGGAGTCCCGATCCCGGGTGCGTACAGCGCCGTATCAGCCGGGATCGCCTCTCTGGTCTGCGTGATCGTCGTGACGAGTCGCCTGGCATCTCCAACGAGCCCGGAGAGCCCACTGAGGACGTACGCATCGACGTCGAAATCCGCCGCGGTGTCCGCTGTCACAACCGCTGCAGCGGGGCCGTCCACCTCGGGGACACCGGGTTCGAACGCGTCCTGAACGACCTCACGAGTCCCGGTTGGCATCCCACGATGGGGCAAGATGGTCAATCGGTCTGGTGGTGTATCGGGGACCGCCTGCTCGGACGTCCAGAGCGATCCCCCATCGACGATGACATCGTCGCCTGTCGCGGGGGTGTACATGGATTCCTCGAGGCGGAGCTCGCCCAATCGGGCGGGACCATCATGCTCGTGCACCTCGAATCGATCGGTCATCGGATGCGCTTGCCACCCGAAGCGGGTGAATATACCGATTGCTACGCCTGTCGCAATGAAGCGGTGTTGTCCAGCACAGTCGATCAGTCCTCGTCGCCGGTGGATTCGCCTGGCTCATCGATCACGGTGATATCGTCCGGGAGGGACGCGATGACCGACGAAGGCCAGTCGTCGACGACGAGGGTGATTTCTGCCGCGGGTGAGTTCGCTCGTAGGGCAGTGACGCCGGTGGCTGCGGCATGGTACGCCGATCTGTCGAGGGTAGCTGGAACCTCTGCATTCAACGGATACGTGTGTTGGAGTGCCGTGGGAACCGGGCCAAACGGTGGGATGAGTGCCAGTTGCTCGTCGAAGTCATCGGGATCGAGGCCGCTACCCACGAGGACGTCACCGTCAACACGCCACTCGCGCAGGCGCTGATGGTATCTGTGAACCTCGGGTCGGCTGGCCGACTCACTTGAGAGGTACATGAACGTGTCCTTGATCGCCGGATCGTGCGCCTCGAGGGAGTCCTCGTACTCGAGGAGGCGACGGTAGGCATCGAGCATCGCTGGGTGGGCGCGTGCGCGTCGCTCAAGCAACTCGAAGAGACCACCCGAGGTGATGGCCTGTCGCACCCGGCGGAGCTCGGCGAAGGACACATGGAGGTTGTGTCGCGAGAGCAACCGCTCTCGCTCGGTCTCCGAAGCGGCCTCGAGGTCTGCGGGTGACCGCGTGGCACACACCGGACAGGCGCAGGGCAACGTCGAGAGCGAATCGAGCTGGCGGGTCCCATCGACGGTGAGATAGCGGTCATCCCGGGCATAGAGCGCGTAGGCTGCGGAATCGAACAGATCACAGCCGAGTGCGGCCGCGAGAGCAAACATCATCGGATGACCCGCGCCGAAGAGATGGGTGGGTGTGGCCGAACCGAGCCCCCGCTTGGCCGCGATGACGACATCCACCAGCTCGGCAAACCGATACTCGGTCATCAACGGAACGACCGCTCCGATCGGGAAGAGTTCGGCACCACTTTCGCGAACAACCCCGCCCGCCTCCTCGCGAAGATCGGGGTAGATGCCACCCTGGACGGGGCCTGAGAGCAGTCGATCGTCGTCGATGACCTCGGTCGCCGCCTCGATGCGCTCGTGGGTGATCGCCAGTTCCTCGATCACTCGCTCACGGGATGCCTGAGGTGGGGTCGGTACATCGATCGGTGTACAGATATCGGCCCCGATAGCCGCCTGGAAGTCGAGAATCTCACCGTTGTCGACGGCTATCTCGCCGTACTCGGCGAGCTGGAACGAACCGGAGTCGGTCATGACCGGACAGTCCACGTCGAGCAGCCCGTGTACACCTTCGTCAAGTGCACGCTGGCGCAGCTCGTCGCTTTGGTAGATGACGTACGCGTTGGTGATCAACCCAGCAGGGTCGAACTCCGCCACGATATCGCTGGCTGAAAGCGTCTCGATGTTCGGGTTGATAACGGGCAACAGCGCCGGGGTGACGATCGGGTCTTCGTGACCTGGAAGGTACAGGTCGCCGACCCGCCCTGTGCCGTCACCGTGGCGAAGTTCGAAGTGGTCCATACGGGTCAAGCGATCCTATCGACGCTCGGCGGCGAGTCGTCTTCATCGCGGCATTCGTCGAGCAATACGGCGGTTATCGTCCGCTCATCACGGATGGTTCCATCGAGGACCTGCTCGAGAAGCGTCTCGAGGTCGATCGTCTTGACGATGATCGACTCGTCCATGTCGAGATCGGTGCCGACCGACGGCTCGCAACCGGTGGCCTTGAAGTAGTGGCGTTCGCTGTCGAGCAGTCCGTTGGCCGGTTCGGCGACCGAGAGCAATTCGAGATCCTGGGCATGATAGCCAGCCTCCTCGTGCAACTCGCGGACGGCCGTTGCCTGCATGTCGGAATCCTCGGGCTCCATCGAGCCACCGGGCAGGCCGGTCGCGACACGCCCGACAGCATGGCGGTATTCTTCGAGGACCACGACCGTCTCATCGACGGTCACCGGCAGGACCACCGCACTCGGTGGCTCGGACACGTAATCGAAGCGTGACTCGCGGCCGTCTGGGAGACGAACGCGATCGGTGAAGACCTCGAACGCCTCACAGGCGTACGCCTGCTCCCTGTCGATGGTCTCCCACACGAGTGATCGATCGGCCATGCGTTCCTCGTATGTGCACCCACCCAAAAGGCAATTCGGTGGACGCGTGGCGTCAGCTCCCCGGGGCAGCCGACCCCGCACCGAATCGGCTACCGGTCCCAAAGCCAAGGCGTTCTTTGGCGAATGTGAGCAGCTGGGGAAGGTCCTCGAGGTGCAACAGCCGCAGGATAGCTCTCTTGTTGCCCGCATTGGCCTCCGCGAGCGTCTCATCGGGCAATCGGTTGAGATCGGCCATGAGACGGTCGAATCGGCTGTTGTCGGCGAGATAGAGCAACTCAGCGAGCATCAAGCGGTTCTCAACGTTCGGCGAAACCTGGGTGTGCCACAGCTGATCGTACAGCTCGAGTTCCTCGGCCGACGTATCCACGGGACCGGTCAACGCGTGATCGGCGACGATGGCTGCAGCCCGCCCGGACTCCATGCATTTGTGGATCCCTTCCCCCCAGACTGGGTCGACGGTCGGGACGGTATCGCCGATGGCCATGAACGAGTCCGTGCTCATCTTACCAGGTCGCTGGATGTGAGCCGAGCCCCGTCGAGATCGCTTCCCCTCGATCCGTGTCGCATCCGTGAGCCGGGGATCGGTCTCGAGCCATCGTTCGAGATAATCGTCGATGCTGAAGCTCTCCTCAGCGTAATCGACGTGGCGATCGTTCTGGATGTAACAGAGACCGACCTTCGCGGTGTCATCACCGGTATGGAAGATCCACGAATAGCCACCAGGTGCGAGGTCGTGATCCAACCGGAGCATCATCGCATCGCCGACGTCCGGCATGTCGGGATGGGCCACCTCGACGTTCTCGAACTCCCATTCGATACCGATGGCATGGTTCTCACGCCGCAGGTCGGTGACATCGAGTTGCTTGGCGAGCGGGGCGGCTGGTCCGGTCGCATCGATCACGATGTCGGCGTACACCGATCCCTCGCGGTTGAACTTCACGCCGATTACGTCGCCATCATCGTCGAGCATCGGTGCCCTCACTCGGGCATCGAACTGGTACTCAGCACCGAGTTCACGTCCAGCCTCGACGAGCCACTGCTTGAAGTCGCCGAACTCGAGGACCGCACCAGGCTGTGTCGCTGCATAGTGGTCATTGGGCGATTCGAGAACAACCTGCGACGTGTAGTGCATCACCACGTCATCCGGGACGCCAAACGGCGCCATCATCCGGGGGAAGGTTCCAGCCGTGGACTTGTTGCTCGCCCGAGGGAACTCATCGGCCGATTCCGTCTCCAGCACGAGGACGTCGTATTCCCGGCCGGCGAGGTCACGCGCACATTGCGCTCCCGCCGGACCGGCGCCAGCGATCACCACGTCGTAACGGTCATCCATTGGACGATGGTGGGGGCCTTCTACTGATATAGTTTTACGACCGGGGTACAGCCGATGGAACCCGCCACGTTGGTACCATATCCATAACATATCGCCACGGGAAACTTACAACAATCACGACCTGTCGAATGCGAAGAACTGGGAATTATACACCGGGAGTTCGAACGACCAGGTCCAGGTCGTGAGACGGGTGTCATCACCCGTCATGGGGGACACGAATACACTGCCATGAGGAAAACGATCTCGACCGTTCTCACCCGCGTCACCGGTCAGCCCGAGGTTCTGTATGAGTGTCGCAACTGCGGCGCGAACCTCGATCCCGGTGCGACGGTCTGCGCCGAATGTGGAGCTTCGGACATCGCCGTCTATGAGTTCCCGTCAGCGGAATAGCGAGCAGTGAGCTACCGAGCGCGAAGCTCGGTGTGTGCACCTCGTTCTTCCAGATAGTCCCAGGGGCACCTACCGAAGGATGGAAGGGTCACTGCAACGGCTGGCATCGAGCTACACCGTGTAACAACAGCAGTAGCTACTTGATCTGGCGAACAACAGCTTCATCGCCACAGGTACGACATCGGTCGACGAGAGCGCCTGCCTGGGCATCGAGGCGAACCTCTCGCTCGTCCGCACCACAGGCCGGGCAATCGGGGGATCTCGACGCGCCACACTCGGGACAGACGAGTCCATCCTGCCCGCTATCGAGGCGAAGTTCCTCGCTGTTGCACTCGTGACAGGACAATGGCACGCGAATATCCGTGGATTCCGGTGGCGCCCCGATGGCGAAGTAGCTCACCGATTCAGGGCCATCGTTACGACCCACCTGGTAGTCACCTGGGGCGAAGCGGATGGCCTCACCCGCAGCCACGGATACCTCGCCGTCGAGGGTCTCAAACGTCAGGGTCCCGTCGGTGACGAGGAACACCTCCTCCTGGTCGTAGTGAGCATGGATGCCCCACGGAAGGGTTGTGCCGGATTCGAGGTTGAATCGGTTGATCGAGACATCCGTGGCGTCGAGCGCATCTTGCATCGATCGGTAGCCGACCCCACCGGCCAGCTCCGTGAGTGCAGACTCGGCAAAACTAATATGTTCCATAATTGGTAGGTATTTCCTCAGACACAAAGTGATTCCGCCTCGACATCACACCAGTTCGAGGAACGTCTCGGGGGGAATCACAGCTCTAAACATACCTACCTGGCAAACGACATTTTATAGCTCCGGATCCTACATCTGGGAAAGCTACCCGATCAACGGACCTCACACCATGACAACCGCCAAACTCGAAATCACACTGCCCGACGTCGTGTGGGCAGCCGAGGTGACTCGCGAATATCAGGGAGTCACAGTGAGTCCTCTCGCACACGTCACTCGAGAGGAGACTGGCTTCGGGCTCGCATTGGTATCCGGAGCGGACCTGGATCCGGTTCTGAGCGATATCGAAGCCCATGACTCCATCCTCGAGATGGAGGTCATCGGGCGAACCGAAAACGAGGCCACGATCGAGTTCACGACCGATCATCCACTCTTGCTGTTCTCCTCACAAGCGTCGGGGGCGGCGATCGAGATGCCCGTCAAGATCGTCAACGGGATCGCCGAAGCTGAGGTGACAGGCTCTCGAGAGCGCCTCTCGAGTCTCTGTGACCACCTCGAGGCACTTGGCCTCGAGTTCAACGTCGTATACGTCCAAGAGTACAGCGAACCAGGCGGGATGCTCTCGGGTCGACAACGTGAGTTGCTCTGTGCTGCGGTCGAACGTGGCTACTACGACACGCCCCGGAGCTGTACGTTGACTGAACTCGCCGAGGACTTCGATATCGCGAAATCGACCTGTAGCGAGGTGCTCCATCGGGCGGAGGGACAGGTCGTCAAACAGTATGTCGATACCCTGCCGATCTGAACGAACGGGTATCTTCGACGAGATAGGGTGCTACGCGCCTGAGATTTCTCGCTGACACCACGGTGAGGCCGGCAGAACCGACTAGTTGACCTCGATGTCGCCGCGTTGGATGCCCCGGTGGTAGGAACATTCGTAGACGGTCATCTCGGCCGTCGCCTCGAAGGTGACCGAGGTCGATTCGTCCTCGGTCTCGACCGTTTCTGTCTCGTGGAGGACGGTGGCATCGCTGTCTTGAATCTCCATGTCGTGCGCCAGATTGTCGCCATTGATCCATTCGATCGTGTACTCCTCACCCTCCTGGAGCACCAACGTAGGGTTCTCCTCGTCTGCGATGACATCTGGCGAGACACCCACCCAGCCGGTCGAGTATCCCTCCAAGGTGATCTCACTGACATCCGCCCACGCATCCTCATCACCGGAATCATCGTCACCGACACATCCCGCGATCGCGGCTGTTGCTATCGTTGCACCGGCTGCTCTCAGAAACCATCGACGATTTCGTGCTTGCATAGTGTGTTGGACCGTACTTTTTGGTTCGCCTTAACCTACGACGGGCGCTCCCATTTTCTGGGAATACACCCCTCCCATGTGCGGCTTGACGACTACTCAGCCGACAGCTTCTCGAAAAACAGTCCAGGGTCCTCGCCTCGAGCAGACGTGGTAACGATCGTGACGCCAATCGTCACGAGGATGCCGAGAAGCAGACAGTACATCGAGATCCCCCACCCGGCGAAGCTCTCCCAAAAGAGCGTGATCGGTCCGATGCTGATCTCGGAGAGGAAGTTGAACGAGATGTACACGAGCTGTGGCACGAGCACGCCGGCGACGAGTGCAACGCGTGTGGTACGACGCCAATAGAGTGCGATCACTATCGCCGGGGCGAGCTGCGCGAAGCCGCCGAAGGCCAGATCGCCGATATCAACGAGGATGGCCCCGATCGATCCAGCGCCGAAGCCGCCAGCTTCGAACCAGAGACTGGCTGCCAGGGCGGAGAGGGCGAAGACGATCACCCCGATGCGGCCGAGGTAATCCTCCCGTCTCGAGGAGAGTCCGGAGTCGATGAGCGGTCGATAGATATCACGGGTGAAGTACGAGGACCCCGATAGGAGCATCGAGTCCGACGATGACATCATCGCCGCGATGGCGCCAGCGACGACGAGGGCGGCGAACCACGTCGGCGTGAACGCCTCGAGGACGACGGGGAGGACGTTCTCCCCAGCGGCGACATCGGCCTCGATCCCAAGCCCGGCGGCCCACGTTCCAAGCAGGAAGGCCGGGACGAACAACAAGAGCACGAGTACCGGCCACAGGACGAGCGATCGTTTGAGGATACGATCAGAGGCAGCGGTGAAGAAGCGTTGATTCACCTGCGGGAACATGGTCACCCCGATGGCGATCGAGATGGCCAGCGTCAGCATCGTCTGGGGAGTGTAGAACTCGGAGCCAAGACCAAGGAAGTCAGGATGGGCCGCCTGAATGCCGGTGTTGATCTCGTTGATACCCCCGGCTGCGGTCAGTACCCACAGCAGCGCGGCCCAGACCATGACGAGCATGAACGCACCCTGGAGGGTGTCCGTCCACGCGATCCCTCGCATGCCGGCCAGCACCACGTAGATGATCATGAAGACCGTGATGAGCGTCGCACCGAACCAGAAGGAGACCGCTCCCTCTGTCAGTGCTGACAACGCGCCGCCGGCACCGATTTGCTGCAACATCACGTAGGGGAACAACCAGAACAGCGAAACGCCGGCCACCAGGGCGCGGACGCGTGTGGAGCCGAATCGATCTCCGAGCATCTCGCCCAGGGTGACGTACCCGTGTTGCTGACCGAGGAGCCACTGTTTGTACCCGATCACGTACCAGAGCACCGCGAAGATCAGTCCGTCCATCAGCCCCATGATGAGGATCCACTCCGGGCCGCGAACGTACGAGGCATCGGGGCCACCGAAGAACGTGAACGACGAGAGCAAGGTCGCGAACATGGTGAACAACAAGACGACCGTGCCGAAGGTCCGACTCGCGAGGAAATAGTCCTCAGCTGTCCGCTCTCCGACCCGATAGGCGACGAGCCCGACGGCCAGGACGATCAACAGGTATCCGATGATGATCCCAAGGGAGACCGTGGCGCTCATCCGGCCTCACCATCCGTAATCCCCAGTCCCCACGCCCATTGGGTGAAGAGGTAGAACACCACCGCTGCAAGGATCATCCAGCCGATATGCCACCACAACCACAGCGGTAATCCCACCACTAGCTGATCATTGCCCCACAGGAACCACGGGATGGCGAAGACGAGCATCACCGCTGTAATTCCGATCCAGAGCCATTGCTCCCTCCGAGACATGCGTATTAACCCACTTGATTCACACCTCCAAGGAAAGGGTATCGTTACGCGATCGGTCCGTGTAGTCGGCCATGGGCCATCTGAGCGCGGAAGCAACGTCACCATCGCCAGGGCTGGGCTCGGACATGGGACATCACCGTGTCGAATTGAGCGGCAATGACGAAGGTTAACCATCCGCCATATCGAACAAGCAACAGGAACGAATGAACGGGGATCCCCCGTTACCTGACACGTGATGGACCCACCTTCATGCTCGAGTTGATCCTGTACCTACTGACCGGGATGGTGCTCGTCGGGTTGTTCACGACCACGTACGTCGGGGTCAGAGACGAAAACGAGGTACTGGCCGTCAATGCCGCAGCGAGCATCGTGGTCGTCGCGATCCCACTGCTAGTCGACATCTCCGGAGGCACTGTGTTCGAGGGAGCGGTCGAGATCGGACCGGTGTTGCCGCTGTGGATCGCAGTCGCCGGTGCGCTCCATACGATCGGGATGATGAGCATCTACGAACGGGTCTGGTGGTGGGACCATCTCACCCATACCGTCACTGCTTCGCTCGTGGCTGCCGTCGTGTATGGAACCCTCGTCGCGATCGGCTCCGATCCCATCGCCCCAGACATCACATGGGCCACGATCGCGGCACTCACCGTTGCCATCACCATGCTCGCGGGGGTCCTCTGGGAACTGATCGAGCTGGTGGGCAGAGAGCTCGCGATCGCATTCGACCGCGAACCGATGTTAATCCCCTATGGTCGGTACGACACCGCATTAGACCTGGTTTTCGACGCTGTCGGCGCCATCATAATCATCGCGGTTGACCTCAGATCGTTCGAGTCGATCGCGGCGCAATCCCCAGACTTCACGTGGACCGCTCTCATCTGGGTAACCTCGTTCATGGCTCTCACGACAACGGGGCTCGCCGGGGTATTACTCTGGCATCACCGCGATCGAATCCGATGAGGTCCGTTGCTATAGCACGCTTCGTGGCGTGAATCGGTTTTATCGGAGCTCTCTAGCGATGCGTAACTCGGGTGAACGGTTGTATCGGGGCCCCACGCGTCGACACACCGACGATTACCTCGGCCGAGTTATGGTCCCGATCCGTTCTTCATCTATGAATTTAGTTTTAGGTTTGGATAAATTAATTTAGTTAATAAGTAACCTATAAAGGTCTTGCTGACGTAGTAATACCTGCTATGAGTATCCAAAAAACGGTCCGAAAACAAGCAGGAAGCGTCCATGAGAATCCGGTCAGACTCTCGCATGAAACCGTCGAAGAGATCGTCGATGCGCTCTCGACTGAGCTGGCCAATCTCTACGTCCTGTACCACCAACTCCACAAACATCACTGGAACGTGGAGGGGGCCGAACACCTTGAGATCCATACGTGGTTACAGGAGGCCTACGAGACCGTCGAGGAGTCCGCTGATGAGATCGCAGAACGGATCCAGGCCATCGGTGGGGTCCCACCGGCGAGCATGGCGACATTGGACGAGCTGGCCACGTTCGAAGCGGAAGATGAGGACGTCTACGACATCCGTACCTCACTCGAGAACGACCTCGGACTGTATGGAGAGTTAGTCGAGTCGTACAGGACTACCATCGAGCTGGCGGAGGAGCTCGGTGACCATGCCACGGCTGAGATCCTGCGGGACCAACTCGTCGAGTTCGAGGACCACGCGCACGTCATCCACCACTGGCTCGAGGACGACACACTGGTCCTCGGTGAAGCAACACGGTAGGGACCAGCACCAAGCAGTCCGACTCACGTCTCCGGCTCAGAGCTCGTAACTCGCGATACTCGTTGACCCACAGGCAGGACAGTCACTGCCTCCGTGGTCAACCGAGGTGCCGCAGTCGCGACACTCGTGGAGTGCATCGTCGTCGCCCAAGCCGAAGAGCCGACCGAGTTTGGCGGCGGTAGACATGGATTACAACCTCCGATACGGGACGGAACTGCGTACAATAGCGGCGTTCGTGAGCGATGTGCGTGCCTGTGAACGTATCATGGTGTAATTGCCCGACCAGACAACCGTCGGGGGGTGGGACCTCCGTAGAGAATGGTCGCTCGAAAGCAGGTAAATACCTCGCCGGGTGCGGTGAAACTATAAAATCACTGGACGGTACCGGGTTCTAATTATCACTGGCGAACCTCGTCTGACGTCCGTCTGACGCTCAGAAACAGGAGGAGGGACTTGCCCCAATCAGTGCCTACAAAACCGGGGAATCCTACCTTCACCCCGTGGCTAGACTGCAGCTCTTCGGATCGCTCTGTGCAACGGTGTTCCTCGTCAACCTTGCACGGATCGTGTTCGCGCCCCTGTTGCAGCCAGTCGCGGCGGAGTTCGGAGTCACCGCTGCATCCCTCGGGATCATCGCAACAGCGGCCTGGCTCGGAAGCGCACTCCCGCGACTCCCGACGGGGTACGTGCTGACGTTCGTCCCCCGGCATTACGTGGTCATCGCCACCGGTTCCTTTCTCGTCTTCACCTCCGCGTTCACCGGGGTTGCAACCTCAGTGGAGCACGTGCTGGTGGGGGCCTTCCTCATGGGACTCTCGAGTGGGATGTACTTCATCGCTGCCAACCCGCTCGTCAGCGAACTCTTCCCCCAGCGGACCGGGCGGGCACTCGGCATCCATGGGATGTCGAGTCAGATCGCCGCGGTCGGGGCACCCGTGATCGTCGGTGGGGTCCTGCTGTTGAGCGATAACTGGCGGATGACCTTCTTCATCATCTCGGCGACAGCCGCGCTCACGACCTTGTTCATCGTCTATGCCTCCCGTCGGGTCGAGCTACCCCACGCCGGGGCCGAGGACCGGAGCCTGCTCGTCGCGGTGAAGGCACAGTGGCCGCTCATCCTGACCGGTATCATCATCTCCGGGTCCATCGGGTTCCTCTGGAACGGGCTGTTCAATCTCTACGGAGACTATCTCGAGCTCGTGAAGGGGATCGAACCGGAGACCGGGCGACTGATGCTCTCAGGGATGTTCGCTGCGGGGATTCCGGCCTGGCTCGTCAGCGGACGGTTGGCCGATAGCAGACGGAATCTCCCGATGCTCGTCGTCATCTTGCTCGGATTTGGGGTCTCGGTGATCGGCCTGACGTTCGTCGATCATATCCTCGCGATCATCGTGTTCAGCCTCGCCATCGGGTACTGCTTTTTCAGCATGATCCCGGTGATCGACACCTACCTGCTCTCGAGCTTGCCCGACAAACACCGGGGGAGTGCCTACACCTGGTACTCGGCATCGATGATGATCTTCACCGCGTTGGGGTCTGGCGTCATCGGGTTCGCCGTTGCCGAACTCGGCGTCTCCTACGATATGGCCTTTCGAGTGCCGGCGCTAGCTGTTGGACTCGTCGCGCTCATGGTGTTCCTCTCCTATCGCTTGGGGTTACTCCCGGCCAACCAGACGCGGTGGTCGTGACGGTTCGCCGGTGCGGGCGACGCTCGCGTCGACTTATTTTTGCACCTCGAAAGCTACCGAACCGATATGCATCGGATCTCGTTGGACAATGAAGAGTTCGAGGGAAACAACACCGTCTATCTGCTCGATAGCGGTGATGGTATCGGTCTCATCGATACCGGCATCGCCACGACCCAGACGCGGGCCGACCTGCAGGAGGGACTGGTCGACGCAGGCTACTCTTTCGATAGCATCGATACCATCGTGTTGACCCACTGGCACCCGGATCATTCAGGACTGGCTGGCGAGATCCAGCAAGCGAGTGGTGCAACCGTCTACGTTCACGAGGCCGACACCGAACTCGCCCGGGGCGACCAGGATGCGCTCGATGCGTATGCAGCTCTACAGCGAGACCGCTTCGAGCGGTGGGGGATCCCCGAGGGGAAACTGACCGAGATACTCGATTTCTTGAGTAGCTGGGAGCACGTGCGAGGAGCACCAGCCGAGGTGCACACGGTTTCCGACGGGGATCGAATCCAGATCGGTGATACCTCCCTCACCGTTCGACACGCCCCAGGACATACGGACGGATCCGCGCTGCTTGAGCTGGATAACGACGATGTGGCGTTCGTCGGAGATACCGTCCTCCCGGTCTACACGCCGAACATCGGTGGCGCGGATGCCCGCGTCGAACGACCACTGGCGACGTACCTGGAGACCCTCACATCGATCGCATCGGCGGGCTACGATCGCCTGCTACCGGGTCATCGCAGCGCGATCGAACACCCAGCGGCGCGAGCGGTCGAAATCATCGAACACCACCATCACCGTACCGAGCGCGTCCTGCAGGTCCTGGAAGAGCACGGACCAGCCGACCCGTGGACCGTCTCTGCGCATCTCTTCGGCGACTTACACGCCGTCCACATCATGCACGGACCTGGCGAAGCATCCGCTCATTTGGAACACCTCCACGACCACGGCGTCATCGACCTCGAGGGCGGAGAATATGGACCACCGACTGACGATGTTTCAGCCGCCGATGTACTGCCGCCAGTTCCCACACCGTGAGCAAGGTGGCTCAGGAACCTCTCGTCGAGTCATCGACCTAGCCCGGATGCTCAGCCTCGAGCAACCGGCGCCCACATGCGGTACACCCGACCGCGACCACATCGATCGTCCGACAACACGAGGTCACTTCGGTCTCATCTATCTCGATGGCGCCTTCACAGACGGGACAGGTATCAAGGAAGGCCCGCAACCCGCCGAGCAGGCGACTCCGTTGGACGCTATCGATGGCTTCCCAGTGGGGTATCCGATCGCTGAGGATCGCGGCAGCGGACATGTCTGCGATGAAGGCGGCATCCGATTCCCACTGGCCGATGTGTCGCCCATCATAGGTGGCGATGAACGCGTCATCGTGGGTCTCGACCTCGAGTGCATCGATCT
This sequence comes from uncultured Halobacteriales archaeon, assembly GCA_964639975.1. GTDB lineage: Archaea > Halobacteriota > Halobacteria > Halobacteriales > SKSH01 > CAZXER01. The sequence goes on from CAZXER010000017.1 coordinate 39,227, forward strand.
CGGCCCCGATCATCGTGGCGAGGTCACCGATCGAGGTCGAGGTATCTTGCCGAGCGTCCATCTCCTGTCGCCACGCCTGACGAAAGTCATCGGTGAGGCACAGATCATCCACCGTCTCGCATTCGGTAACCGCCCCCGCATCCAGCAGGAGAGCCTCTCTATCGATGTTCTCTAGGCCATCATCGCCGCTTGCTGGGACCTTGTCGAAGTACCGGAGGACGCTGTCTGGAAGGTATCGACGGGTCAACCACGGCGTCCCGGGGACGAGGTATCCCCGGAGGTAGATCGAGGCTCCGCCAACGCCTACGACCACGCCACCGATGAGGATACTGACGAGGACATCGACGCCACCGAACCGGCTGCCCGCCACCACGATGACGGCGAGCATCACGGTGATGAGAGCGTTCACGAGGGTACAGGGCATGCACCGGTTCTCGCCGGTGTACTCCGGCCGGCGAAACCGGTCCAACAGCCTAGTCTCCGGCATTACCA
>CAZXER010000018.1:0-12390 GCA_964639975.1 uncultured Halobacteriales archaeon
CCGGTACCTGCATCGGTGACGGCGTTCTGATTGCCCTTCGCAGCGGCCATCTCGGCGTACTCGATGACCGATAGACAGGCCTCGGCCGTCTCGAGGGGAACCTCAGCAGCCGTCGTCATCGCCGACTGGATGGCGTCCGAACGCTCGGGATCATCGCTCGGTCGGCGGTAAGCTGCCATCACCGACTCGAAGGCGGCCGTATCGTCATCTGCCAGCGTGTGGAGGGTTTCACGAAGTTCGCCGAGCGCCTCGGCTCCGCTCGCCATCTCATCGTGGACCGCCTCGAAGTCATCGTCGGCCAGCGTGACGCGACAGACCATCTCGACGACCGCAGCCGCACTGGCACCAGCTACTGCTGCAGCGGAGCCACCGCCGGGCGTCGGGTTCTCTGACGCGAGGTCCCGATGGAACGCCTCGATAGAATCCTCCGCGAACGTCATAGCTGTGCCCCCACGAGATGGTGCTCAAGCACCTGGTCCTCGTCGAACGACTCGAGACGCAAGGCATGGTCGGCGACATCGATCAACGCGGCCATCGGAAGGGGGCCGACGATCTCGCTGCCGAGCACCTCGACACCATAGCGTGCTGCTTCGGAGCGAATCGTCTCGAACACACGAAACAGTGGCGTGTGCCTGAAGTCGGTCATGTTCATCGACACCTGGACGATGCCTCGCTCGGTGATCTCGAATCCCATGGCCTTCACGTGGCGATACCCACCCGATGAGTGGCGAACGGCCCGGGCGATGGTATTGGCCACGTCGATATCGTCAGTATCGAGGTTGACGTTGAAGGCCACGAGGAAGAAGCGAGCGCCGACCGCGGTTGCCCCTGCCGTCTCGTGGATCCGGTTCGGTCCGAAATCCGGTTCGCGGTCAGGATCACTCCCGATCGCCTCGCGCAATCCCTCGAACTCGCCACGTCGGACGTCGGCGAGATTGACTCGGTCCGCCCGGGTGGCCGCCTCCTCGTAGAGGTACGTCGGAACCTCGGTCCGTTCGGCGAACGCCTCGGCGAACTCGACCGCCAGCTCGACGCAATCGACCATGTCAACGCCTCTGACGGGTACAAATGGGACGACGTCGATGGCCCCCATGCGGGGATGTTCACCCTCGTGCTCGGTCATGTCGATGTGCTCGACCGCAGCCATGGCGAAATCGAGTGCTGCAGCCACGACCGTGTCGGGCTCACCGATGAAGGTCACATCGGTGCGGTTGTGATCCGCGTCGGGGGAGACGTCGATCACCGTCACTGCGTGGTCATCGAGGGTACCGACGATCTCGTCGATAACTGCCTCGTCTCGGCCGTCACTGAAATTCGGTACACACTGTACAAGCTCCATACACGCAGATCGCCTGGCGGCCACTTGAAGGACGCGTCATGTCGCAGTGATTTATGCACCGTGGTGGCCAATGACTCTACACTGATCATGGCTGCACTTCAGACGGTCGTGCATGGGGCTGAAACCCTCGTGCTCGGGCCCGATACGGATGACGCCATCACCGTCATCGAGGACGGTTCGGTGGCGATTGCCGATGGTCGCGTGATCGAATGCGGTTCCACTGCCTCAATCGTACGAGAGTATCCACCAGAGAACTCTGAATTCGAGCTCGATGCCACGGGGAAGACGGTCGTGCCGGGATTCGTCGACTCGCACACACACGCCGTCTACGCGGGTGATCGAGCTGACGAGTTCGAAGCACGCCTCAGCGGTGTCAGCTACCAAGAGTTGCTCGCTGAGGGAGGCGGTATCCTTCGGACGGTCAACGCGGTTCGCTCGGCAACGGTCGAGCAATTGCGAGATAGGCTACTCGATCGCCTCGATATCATGCTCGCACACGGAGCGACCACGGTCGAGATGAAATCGGGCTACGGGCTCGATGTCGAGAGCGAGCTCAAGATGTTACGAGCGGTCGAAGCAGCGGACCGCTCCCACCCCGTCGATCTCGTCCCGACGTTCCTCGGCGCGCACGCCGTGCCACAAGGAGAAGACCAATCCGCCTACGTCGAGCAGGTCGTCGACGAGCAGATACCGGCCGTGGTCGATGCCGGTCTCGCAGAGTTCGGTGACGTGTTCTGTGACGAGGGGGCGTTTACCCTCGATGAATCACGGACGGTGCTCGAGGCGGTTGCCGAGGCAGGCCTCGGTGTGAAGATTCACGCGGACGAGTTTGCCAGACTCGGTGGCGCTGAGCTGGCTGCCGAACTCGGCGCCACCAGTGCCGATCACCTGCTACAGTCGACCACGGCTGACGCGAGAACCCTTGGCGAGCATGGTGTCGTCCCGACATTGCTACCGGGTACGGCATTCACACTCGGCGTCGAGTACGCCGATGCCCAGCAGTTCATCGACGCCGGTGCCTGGCCTGCCATCGCCAGCGACTTCAACCCGAACTGCCACCTCAGCTCGATGGTCGCGACGATCCACTTCGCCTGTCATGGCATGGGGATGACACCAGGTGCAGCGATCCGTGGCGCGACAAGCGAGGGAGCTCGCGCGCTCGATCGGGCCGACGAGTACGGGAGTTTGCGACAGGGGGCGGTTGGAGATCTCGTCGTGGCTGATGTTCCAAGCCACGTCCATCTCGCGTACCAATTCGGCGTCAATCCGATCGAGACGGTAATCAAGGGAGGGGAACGGGTCCATGGCTGACGCGGTGATGGTCGACGGTCGTTCGCTGAGCCCGCACGATGTGGCCCGCGTCGCATACGAGGGTGCCTCGGTCGAACTCTCGGATAATGCACGGGAGGCGATCGCCCTCTCGCGCGAGCGCATCGAGACGGTCCTCGGGTCAGACGATGCCATCTATGGCGTCACGACCGGCTTCGGCCGGCTCGTCGACGAGCGGATCGACGAGGATGACCTGAACGCGCTCCAGCGGAACCTGATCCGGAGCCACGCGGCTGGGTCAGGCGACCCACTTCCGGAAGAGATCGTTCGGGCGATGATGCTCACACGGGCGAATGCACTGGCCAAGGGGTTCTCGGGTGTTCGGACGGTCGTCGTCGAGCATCTGCTGACCTTGCTCAACGAGGGCATCCATCCGGTGGTCCCCCGTCGTGGCAGCCTCGGCGCAAGCGGCGACCTCGCCCCCTTGGCCCATTTGACCCTCGTGTTGATCGGCGAGGGTCAGGCCACGGTTGAGGGCGAACCGATCGACGGTGAGGATGCGCTCGACCATGCTGGGATCGACCCGCTCGAGCTGGAGGCCAAGGAAGGACTGGCCCTCATCAACGGGACCCAACTGACCCTCGCCATCGCTGCGTTGGCGGTCGTCGACACGCGTCGAATCGTCGATGCCGCAGACACCGCCGGAGCACTCACAACCGAGGTGACGATGTCGACCACGGCCAACTGCGATCCTGGTATCGCCGCCGTGCGTGCGCATGCCGGACATGCGGCCGCTGCAGAGAACATTCGGCGGTTGACAGCCGATTCGGATGTAATCGAGGCACACGGCGATTGCGACCGCGTACAGGACGTCTACTCCATCCGGTGCCTGCCGCAGATACACGGGGCGGTCAGGACGGCTCTTGCACACCTAGAGCACGTCGTCGAGGTCGAGCTGAACGCCGCGACCGATAACCCTCTCGTCTTCGCAAGCGAGGCCGTCGACGACCGCGCCTTCGGGGCCGGTGATGCAGCCGTCCTGTCCGGTGGAAACTTCCATGGTGAACCGCTGGCGTTGCCACTTGAGTACCTCCAGGGTGCGCTGGCGACGCTCGCGACCGTCAGCGAACGGCGGATCGATCGGCTGCTCAATCCAGCGTTCCAAGCCGAGCATTTGCCACCGTTTCTCGCGAGAGAGCCCGGTCTCGAATCGGGATACATGCTCGCACAGTACGCCAGCGCGTCGCTCGGAAACCACGCTCGAACCCGCGGTCGACCCTCGGCTGACAACGTTACCGTCAGTGGCAATCAAGAGGATCACGTCAGCATGAGTGGCGAATCCGCGCTGGCGGTGTGGGAGACACTCACGTCCGTCCGCACGGCCGTGGCCATCGAACTGCTCTGTGGTGTCGAGGCGGCCCGGTACCTCGATGATGACCTCGACCACGGGATTGGAACCGAGGCAGCAATCAACGCGGTCCGTGAGCGCGTGCAGCCCCTCGAGGGTGATCGGACGGTGGCTCCAGATGTTGCTGCTGTCGATGAACTCATCGACACCGGTGGGCTTGCTGGAGCCCTCGAAGCGGTGCTCGACGAACCACTGCGCAATCAGACGGCGGTCCCGGATGCTGGGGGGTACCGATAACCCCCAGCTGTCAGCCGTACGGGAACCCAAATCGATTAACGGACCCCCCTGCCATCGACAACTATGGATCCACGGATCCGTGAACACGCCGAGATACTCGTCGACTGGAGCGCCCGGGTCGATCCTGGCGATCGCGTGGTCCTGCAAATCGATGAGGGATCGGTCCCCCTTGGCATCGCCGTTGCAGAGGTGTTGGCCGAGCGCGAGGCCAGCCTTCTCACGACGTTCTCCGCTGATGATATCCACCGGGCCTATCTCAAGCACTTTCCTGACGCCGAGTTTCCCAAAGACCCCGAGCACGCCCTTGCGATGTACGAACACACGGATGTCCTGCTTCGTCTGCGGGGCGGAACGAACACGAGCGCGCTGGCCGATGTGGCACCATCGGTCCGACAGGCCAATAATCGAGCCAATCGGGGGATTCGAGAGGCACGCTACGATACCGACTGGGTCTCGACGATCCATCCCACCCCCTCCCTCGCCCAGCAGGCATCGATGGCAACCGACGAGTACCGTGACTTCGCGTATCAGGCAATCTTGCACGACTGGGAGTCCCTCGCAGCTGAGATGGCGAACCTCAAGGAGCGCCTCGACGGCGGAGATGAGGTTCGCATCGAGACCCCAGAGACTGACGTGACCATGCAGATCGACGGCCGGACGGCCGTCAACAGCGCGGCATCGGTCGCGTACGATTCGCACAACCTCCCCAGTGGTGAGGTGTTCACCGCGCCATACGGAACCGAGGGCGAGGTCACCTTCGACATCCCGATGACGATCAACGGTTCACCGGTCCGTGATGTCAGGATGACGTTCGAGGACGGCCACGTCGTCGATTTCGAGGCGGAGGCCGGAGCGGACGTCATCGAGGGCGTCCTCGAGACCGATGAGGGGGCCCGCCGCCTCGGAGAGCTCGGCATCGGGATGAACCGGGCGATCGATCGGTACACCAACAACATCCTCTTCGATGAGAAGATGGGTGGGACGTTCCACCTCGCATTCGGGCGGGCCTACGATGCCTGTGTCCCGGAGGGCGAATCTGCCAACGATAGTGCGGTCCACGTCGACCTGCTGGCGAACTTCGGCGAGGACTCCACGATGTATGTCGACGGTGAGGTCGTCCAGCAAGCTGGAACCTTCGTCTGGGAGTCGTAGGTACTCACTTCGGTCGGATCCTCGCGAGACGCATGGCGTTCCCCGTAACGCCCAGACTCATCCCCATATCTCCGATCAACACCGCATGGACGACGGTGACGATACCGAATGGAGCGCCGATCGCAAGGAGTGCCTTGACGCCCAGACTGGTCAGGATGTTCTGTCGAATGACCCCCTGGGCCATCCCCGACAGTCGATGAATGTACGGAACATGACCGAGGTCGTCGCCCATCAGGGCGATATCGGCCGCCTCGATGGCCGCATCGGTCCCCACTGCACCCATCGCCACGCCGACACTCGCGGCCGCCAACGCCGGGGCGTCGTTGACACCGTCGCCGACCATCGCGACGTCCCCGCGGGTCGCTTCGAACGAGGCGATGTGATCGAGTTTCTCCTCGGGGAGCAACTCGGCATGGACCTCATCGATACCGACCTCTGCAGCGATCGCACGGGCCGCTCCCTCGTTGTCACCGGTCAACAAGACCGTCGTCAACCCGGCCTCACCCAGCGTCTCGATGACGGCTGCTGCCTCCTCGCGAACCGTGTCGCTGATCGCGATGACCCCCTCGATGCGATCGTCAGTGCCAAGGAGCACGACCGTGTGGCCAGCTGACTGATACTCTGTGAGGACATCCTCGGCCAAATTCTCACAGGAAGCATGAGCGTGCGCTGACTGGGGATCCTGACAGACACCGCCGTCTGGTCGATACTGTAGTTTGTTCAGGTCGAATCCGAGGGTGCGAAAGAAATCCGGAGATCCGAGGTAGTACTCCGTGTCTTCGATAGTCGCGGAGATGCCCCTTCCTGGATGGTTCTGAAAGTCCGATACAGACGGGAGAGGGACCGATGAGGCAGTGGCATAGTCGGTGATAGCTGTCGCGATGGGATGGGAGCTCGATCCCTCAAGGGCCGCCGCTTTGGCGACCATCTCGTCCTCGTCAGCCGCCAACCCCCGAACGTCGATCACCGACAGCGAACCCGTCGTGAGTGTGCCGGTCTTGTCGAATGCCATCACCTCGACGTCAGCCATCGATTCGAGATGACGCCCGCCCTTGACGAGCACCCCATTGCGAGCCGCGCTGGTAATCCCAGAGACGACACTCACCGGCGTCGAGATGACGAAGGCACACGGACAGGCGATGACCAAGAGGGTGAGTCCCCGAAGGAACCACGTTCCCCAGGTTGCACCGAGCACGATCGGCGGGCCTAGTGCCGTCAACACGGCCAATACGACGACCGTCGGCGTGTAGTAGGTCGCGAACCGATCGACGAACCGTTCCTGATCGGTGCGGCCGGTCTCGGCATCCTCGACCAGCTCGATGATCCGATCGAGAGTCGTGTCTCCGGCGACCGCATCGACGCGGACCTCGAGATAGCCGTCTTCGTTGATGGTCCCGGCGAAGACCTCTTCACCGGATTCGGCCTCGACGGGCACGCTCTCACCGGTGATGGGCGATTGGTCGATGGCGGAGGCACCTGCGGTGATGGTCCCATCAACCGGGATCCGTTCACCCGGCCGGACTACGACGGTATCACCGAGATCGAGCAGCTCCACTGGGACCTCCTCTTCGATAGCGCCATCCGTGAGCCGTGTCGCGACTGTCGGCGATAGATCCAGTAACTCCCTGACGGACGACCGGGCACGGTCCATCGAGTACCGTTCGAGCAACTCAGCCGTGCTGAACAGGACAGCCAGCATCGCCGATTCGAACGGTAATGAAGCCAGAACGGCTGCGATGATGGCGATGCTCATCAGCAGATCGATATCGAGGTTGCGTTGTCGTAGCGAGTAGAACCCGTCACGAACGACCGGTACTCCGGCGACGACAGTGGCCCCCAAGAAGGCGAGCTGAGCTATCGAGACGGACCACCACGCAATCGACCACAACTCGGTGTTTCCGCCTGGTACACCAAGGGTGAGGACACCGCCGAGGAGTGCGAACAAGCCTCCAAGAACGGTGAGAACCGCACGTCGAGTTCGCCACGCGGGAGGTCGCGAGTATCGTTCACTATCTCCAGCTCGACCCTCGACGGGGTAACCAGCCCGTTCGATGGCTGCGATAACTTCGGTCTCGCTGACGTCGGACAGCTCCACATCAACTCGGCCCATCGTCGGGCGCAATTGAACGGATTCGACCCCGTCGACACGGGAGAGCGCCTGCTCCACCTTGCCCGCGCACGTCGGACAGTCCATCTCGGGGACCGAGAGTTGAATTGTTTCGCTCAATGGCGTTCTCACCCCTAGAACGGCGGTATAGCCATTAAGCCCCTTCGGAAGGCAAACCCTTTTCCTAACGCGCTCGTCTCGCAAGGTATGGCCGAACGCAACTGGCTGCGGTTCTTCATTATCGGTGGTGGCACAATGCTACTAATGGCGGTGCTCGCACAAGTGATCCCGGAACTTCTCGGTATCCCGCTGGGATACGGTATCGTCGTCTCCGCCGTCGGTCTCGCGGTGATCCTCTTCTCCTGGCACGTGTGGGTGCAGACCACACCAGGTGGCATCATCCTCGAGGAGTACGAGAAGAAACCGCTTGAAGACCGTCTAACCGATTTCCTCATGGTCATCGTCTCGAGCCTCATCGTCGCCACCACCGCCGCGATCGTGGGGATCGAAGGCGACCTCATCGCCTCTGAGGAGATGTGGAGTGGTGGCACGACCTCCTGGATCGCGTCGACCGTCATCGCGATCCTCGGCATGGCAGTCGGGATTTACGCCGGGCTGAGGCGTAACAGCGATATCCGTATCAAAAGTGAAGCTGGTAGAGGGGAGTAAGCCCCCTTCTGTTCCTGCTGGCATTCGGCTGAGCATCCACAGCTCGATTCCGAACTACCGTCATGACCGTGGACTTGCACCGGTGAGGGTGGCCGTTCCAGCGATCCGCGTGCATCGGCCCTCGATGGGTTAACTCCCGGGCCCTTGATCGGCGAGATGCCTTCATCGGTCCCGGTTCACACATCTCATCGGTCTGCACGCGACGTGTCGTTTCTGTTCCCTTGCCGACGGTCTCCCGTCCCGGGATTGCACCCGGTCACCTGTTCGGGTGGTGGGGGGACTTTCCTCATGTCCCAATATGGACACGGGAGCCAGCCTCCCTCTACCGTTCATTGCTAGACTGCCACTGCAAAAGAAGCGTTCGGTGATCGCAAGGGGGAGTCACACGTGGTCCCACGGGTCGAATTCGACCGACGCGACGTCGCTCGCGGACCAGCTCGTTATCTCATCGAGCGTCGACTCGCGGACCACCTCTCCATCCCGAACAAGGGGTGAGAGCAGCTCATCTCCGGCCGTGGGCGAGGCTGTATTCGCTCGTTCGACGACATGGTCTCCGTCAGGCGTTCTGAGAACGCGTTTGCGCCCGGAGAGCTTGCCTCGTTTCGCGACCGGCTCTCCGTTGACTTCGACGATGTCGAGGGCGAAGTCGACCGGTGGCGCATCGGTTATGAAGCTACCAACGCCGAAGCCATCGGCGTATGGGCGCAACTCGTCGATTGCCTCGAGTCCGATACCGCCGCTGAGGAACAAATCCACGTGTTCGAAGCCCTGGGCGTCGAGTTCCCAGCGGACCTCCCTCGTGATGTGGCGGAAATCTCCTCGCCGTGAGCCAGTTGTATCGAGGCGGACACCATCGAGGGCCTCACCCAGGGCGTGTGCTGCATCGAGTGACTCGACTCGCTCGTCGGTGAACGTATCACACAGCGCGATTCGAGGGACATCCTCGTCCACTGCGTCGTTGAACGCAGTCCACGCTTCAACCGTCTCATCAGCACCGAACACCAGCAACAGCGCGTGAGGCATCGTTCCGGTAGCCTCCACGCCGAGGCGGTCTCCCGCAGCGACATTCGAGATCCCATCGAAGCCACCGATGAGTGCCGATCGTTCGACCACGGTGGCGATCGACGGATGAACGTGACGGGTGCCAAAGCTGAACAGATTCGTCTCCCCGGCAACCGATCTGGCAGCGCGAGCTCGCGTGGCATACGCACTCGCCTGGGACAACATCCCCAGCAGTGCAGTCTCATACCTGAGGAAGGCCTGATAGGGGCCTTCGATGGTCAATACCGGACCACCATCGAACGCGGTCCCCGCTGGGAGCGCATCGACATCGACCGGCAGCCCCTCGAAGAGACGTGCCACCTCGTGGACGCCAGCCAGGATCTCGTATTCGCCAGTGGCGAACTGGTCTGCCGTGACCTCGGCGACGACCCGCGGGTTTCGCCCGGCATGCTCGAGCGTCTCCGCGGTCCGATCGAAGTACGCATCGGTGACCCGGCCGGCAGCGATGGTCGCATCGGACAACGTATCGAACGGCTCCTCGCTCATGATCGGTGGTTCTCGCTGCGGTAGAAAAAGCTGTCCGGTGTCCCTACCGGCGCCTCGCCACGAGGATCGCCAGTCCAGAAAGAAGACCAAGGACGGCAACCGTCATCCCGAATCCGGGAATGCCATCGGAGGTCTGACTCGGTGTCGGCGTCGGCGTCGCAACAGCGTCCGCAATCTCGGTGTTGACACCCATGAGGTCGTCTACTGTTGGAGCCTTGACGACGGTGACCTGCTCGCCATCCTGTTCGATCCAGTACGCTCCATCGAAGCCCTCGGTCTCGTTGATCTCGTAGACGGCGGACTGCTCGCCGTGCATCTCTGCTACCGGTGATGCATCGTGAAAGAGCAGGAGTTCAACCCATGTGTCGTTGAACGCAGCTGCCTCGGACGGATCGTCGAAGGCGACATCGAGCTGGTAGGCGAGGGCTGGATCATCATCGAGGTCAGTATGGGCATCGGCGAACGCGATGAACCGATCACCGATCCAGCCATCGGTGGACTCGTGGCTGAAGTTGTAGGGGTTCAGCGGCTCGAGCGTCCCATCTGCTCGCTCGTTGAACAATGATGTCGTATCGACGACACCAGCACCGAAGCTGTCGAGGTCGGTGGCTGCCAGGGCCGAGAACAGGGTTGCCTCGCCGAGATGATCAAAGTTCACCTCACGAGTACTCTCAAGCAGCCTCCAGTCATCCGTCGATTGATTCTCGAGTGGGGGATGAGCCGGAGAGAACTCGGGATAGAGATCTGGGTACATGACCTCCTTGGCTGAGTCAGGATACGCGTCGTGTAGCTCGTTGACTGCCTCCCAGCCGCCCGATTCGTACACTGATGCGACGAAATTCGGTCCATCCGAGTACGGTTGGATCGAGATGAGGTAGTAGCCAACGTTCGCTAAGTCCGGAGACGAGGTCTCATTCGGTGGTGACACGCACTCACCGGCCCATGCGCCGCCCTCACAGTGTCCACTGTACACGGTGTCAATGAAGGAAACCTCCCCCTCGATGAGACCGAGATTTGCCATGTTCTCATCGGTCGTGTTCCCACCGAAATTGCCGAGCTCGAAGTGCTGATCTTGCAGGGCGTGGCCGAGTTCATGAGCGAGTGTCGATTCGTCGATGTGAAGCTCTCCCTCGGCATCCGTGACAAGGACGATCTGTTCATCCGAGGGGGAATAGAAGCCACCGACCGTCGCGCCGCGATTGGCTTCCTGAACCTCGATGGCATCCTCGTCCTGACCGACGAGGAACAGAGCCCCACCCTGTGCGTTTTCGAAGTGTCGTTGCTCAGCAGAGAGGTTGAAACCGGCGTGTTCCTCCTGGTAGGTCGCACGATCGATGACGTCCACGTCGATATCCTCCTCGAACGGAAGGCATCTGAGGGCCTCGAGGCGGGCGATCGACCGCGCGATAACGAGATCGAGTTCCTGGTCAGATAGGCCGTCGGTCGTATTGACATCGATCGATTCGCTGTACCAGAGGCCGTCGTACCAGCCCATGGCATCGCCACTCGGGTCCTCGAAGTTCTCTGGGACATCAGCCGCACACTCGCTGAGACCGAGGTCGGGCGGGTCCTCGTCGATCTGGTAGAGCGCCTCGGTCCTCACATCGGGTGAATCGGCCCCACCCGCGGTCGCGATCCCAGCGACCAGCCCGAGCGCGAGCAACACGAGTGAGAACCGAATAGCCCAGTGCATGCTACCCGCACGTTCGGCTGCATGGCTAAAAACGTCTGGTTGGTCAGGTCGTTTATGCCCGTCAAGGCGGTACTACGGCACATGCGCCTCAACCCCGAATCGACCGCTCTCGTCGTGGTCGATATGCAAAACGGCTTTTGCCATCCTGATGGCTCGTTGTATGCGCCACCGAGTGAGGCGGCGATCGAGTCGATTGCAACGCTGCTACACCGGGCTCGAGAGCACGATATCCAGGTGGTGTTCACCCGAGATGTCCACCCGCCCGAGCAGTTCGACGATGCCCATTACTACGACGAGTTTGACCGTTGGGGGGAGCACGTCCTCGAGGATTCGTGGGAGGCGGAGATCGTCGATGCGTTGACGGTCGGCGACGAGGATCACGTCGTCGAGAAACACACCTACGACGCCTTTCAGCAGACGGAGTTCGACGGGTGGCTGTCAGCACGGAACATCAAGGACCTCGTCATCTGTGGTACCCTCGCCAACGTCTGTGTCCTGCATACCGCCGGCTCGGCTGGCTTGCGCGACTATCGACCGATCATCGTCGAGGATGCGGTCGGCTACCTCGAGGAAGCAGACCGTGACTACGCGCTCGACCATGCTGACTGGCTCTTCGGTGAGGTAGTCGCCAGCGACGACCTCACGTTTGCCTGACCACGTTGAGCCCGTCACAATCCAGTCTTGCGTCGGATATCGACGGTGACGGCGTCTCCTACGGCAAGAGAATGCCCTGGACAGATGAGCTTGACAGCGAATGCATCCTCCCGGGCGCAGTAAAGCGAGAGTCCCGTGATCGGTTCTCCGTTCGCCTCGATGACGAGGTCGTGCCAGTCGATAGTGGGCCCGACAGCGGTTCCAATCGAGGTCCCAAGCAGCTGGACCTCACGTCGCCTGCGTGTCTGGAGAGATCGTCCCACGAGCCCGTCAAGCATCCCTCCTCGATCGTAATGAGGGAGGCCTCCATCGAG
>CAZXER010000018.1:12490-39652 GCA_964639975.1 uncultured Halobacteriales archaeon
CCACGAGCCCGTCAAGCATCCCTCCTCGATCGTAATGAGGGAGGCCTCCATCGAGCAGCCGACCTGAATCGTCGGCCAGCCCGACCCATGACGCTGCGAGGTTGGAAGCTATCTCGGGGGCATCGAGCTCGACGAAGGTCCGCCCGGTCGCACGGACACGCCCGGTGCCATCCCACGAGATCGGTTCTGCCTCGATATCCAATGATAGCGGTAGCGAACCGCCAGCGCGGACCAGATCTGCATCGGGATACCGAAAACCAAGGTGTAGGTGGTTGTCCACCCAAGGTGCGAAGAATCCCGCCCGGACGAGCGTCCCGAGAGGATCGCCGATTTCGACGGTCTCACCCACCTCGACAGCTGGCTCGAGGTGTAACAGGCGAGCGATGGCTCGTTCTCCGTCGGTTGTCCTCGGAAAGTCACCCGCAGCGGTATCGATGCCAACGACGTAATCATATTCGCGTCCATGGGGTTGCCACGGCGCTTTGACCCGTTCGACGGCTACCACCTCGCCGGCCACCGGCGACGGTGCCACCCGATCGTCAGGATACAGATCGATGGCCCGGGCATCATCATGAGCCACGTACGGTGAGTTGAAGCAGGTGAACGCATCGAACGGCTCGAGACTCGATGCGGATACCTCGATCATCGTACGAACGTACGAATGTCTCCCGTTTGGTTGTGCCCATCTGGGACCGACCTGTTGAAAGTGCGTCCCGTCGTAGGAGCTGTCGAATGTTCCTGGTTGACGGACGTGCCCGATCGATCGACGCGAACCGCAGCGTGCTTGAGACGCTGTACGACCGGGTTATCCACACCGGGGACGGTGCAGTATGGGTGTATCGACCGCACCCTCACGTCGCCTTCGGACCTCGTGATACCAGCCACGAGCGATACGAGGAGGCCGTCGCATTCGCCCAAGAACGAGGCTATCCTACTGTCGAACGTAGCGTTGGCGGTCATCCCGTGGCACATACCGGCGCGACACTCGTCTTCCTTCGAGCCATCCCGATCGACGATCCCCGACACGGCTTACACGAGCGGTATGAGGACGTGTGCTCACGACTTGCTGGTGGCCTCGCTGATCTGGGGGTGACCACCCACCGTGGGGAACCCCCTGGTTCCTTCTGTCCAGGCGAGCACTCGCTGTCCGCCGACGGCAAACTGGTCGGTATCGCCCAACGGGTGAAAAGCGATCTCGCGGTGGTCTCCGGGATCGTTGTCGTCGACGATGCCCAATCGATCGCAGCCATCCTCGAGCCGATCTACGCCATGCTAGATCTCGACTTCGATCCGACCAGTGTCGGTAGTATCGTCGACGCGGGAGGGCCAACCGATATCGAGACCGTCAGAACCCGTCTCAGTCGGGTGCTATACGACGATACCAATCCCCGAACGCTTCCGGTTAGCAATCTGCTCTCGCAAGCGGAGTAATCTCACGACCGTGCCCGAGAGGTGATGTCGAATCATTTAGGCAGGTCCCCTTGCTTTCGACGGGTATGCTGCTCCGGGACGCGACACTCCCCGATGGTCGACGAGCGGACATCCGCATCGACGACGGTCGTATCGACGCCATCGGCCGCAAGCTCCAGGGAGACCCGATCGTCGACGTGGGAGGGATGCGCGTCATGCCGGGAGCTGTCGACGTCCATGTCCACTTCCGCGAACCGGGAGATCCCCACAAGGAAACGTGGGCATCCGGAACCCGTGCAGCTGCTGCTGGCGGGGTTACGGTCGTAGTCGACCAGCCCAATACCTCGCCTCCAACCGTCACTGCCGACGCCGTCCGGGATAAGATCGAACTTGCAGCGGAATCGGCCGTCATCGATTTCGGTATCAACGGTGGCGTTACTCCCTCCTGGGACCCCGAGCAATTGCTTGCCGCACCGATCGCTGCGCTCGGTGAGGTGTTCATGGCCGACTCGACGGGTGAGATGGGGATCGACATGGAGGCGGTCGTCCAGGCGTTCGAGGCTGCAACAGCGTCTGGGACACTCGTGACCGTCCACGCCGAGAACGACCGATACTTCGATGAGACAGTTCGATCGCGTTCAGATGCCGCCGCGTGGAGCGCGTATCGACGGCCGCTCGCCGAGGTTGACGCCGCCACCAGGGCCTGCGAACTCTCGACATCCATCGGCACCGAGCTCCACATCGCCCACGCGAGTACCCCGGGTGCGATCGACCGCGCTCGAGCCATCGGTGCCACCTGCGAGGTGACACCCCACCATCTGCTCTTGTCGAGTGATGATCTCGACGAACTGGGCACGGACGGTCGGATGAACCCGCCCCTTCGGAGCGAATCGACCCGGGCGGCGGTGTACGACCGTGTCCGACAGGGAGCGGTCTCGATGATCGCCACCGATCACGCTCCACACACCACGGCGGAGAAGGACGCCGATATCTGGTCGGCACCGAGTGGCGTCCCGGGAGTCGAGACGATGCTGCCGTTGCTGATGAATGAGGCGGCCGAGGGCCGCTTGGATTACGAGGACGTCGCGAGGCTGACCGCCCGGGTACCGGCGAAACGGTTTGGATTCACCCAGAAGGGCCACATCGCACCAGGATACGATGCTGATCTCGTGTTCTTCGATCCAAATGACCGACGACCCATCGAGGCCGACCGATTGCACACGGCCTGCGGCTGGACGCCGTTCGAGGGACAGACCGGTATGTTCCCCCATGCCGTGTTGCTCCGGGGGGAGGTCGCCTATCGGGCACCCGAGGCAGCTATCGAGGTGCCAGTTCCAGCGGAGGACGGTCAATTCGGCCCGGCCAGAGGCCGAAATGTCGTCGAAGCCCCGGCCTACTCCTCGGATTGATCGGTCACGAACCGGTGACCACAGGAGGGACAGACGGCCCCTTCGTGGCGCAGTTCATCGCTCGCCGCACTGACCTCGCGCATGACCGTGGCGATTTGATCCTCCGCGGCGAGCTCCTCGTCGAGGTCGAGCTCGACCCCCTCGACCTCGAGTAGAAATCGGGCAACCTCGGTGGCTTCGTAGAGTACATCGTCGAGTTCCTCGGCCGTGAAGAAATCACACATCGCCCCATACAGGAAGGTTGCCCCGGCCTTGCGGACCTTCTCCTCGAAGGCATGTCTGGCCTGGTTGACCGCCTGGGGGGAATACGGCTCGGTCATGAACGGAACGAGCTCGGGGAGATGATCGCCGATCTTCGTCATCTCCACGCCGGTTTCCGTGCGGAAATCGGTGCACAGTCGGGCGATTGCCCACTCCCTGGCGGTGATGTACGTCCGGTCTCGAAGGAACTGATTGACCCGATCGTACTCGGCTCGGTCGACCTTCGTGAAGCGCTCGTATCTGCGGACGTCTTCTGGCACATGGGGATCGGTGTCCGCTGGCGTGTCAGACCCCCCCTCCTGTTCACCCTCCGCTGCATCGGCAGGCTCGGCCTCATCCGAGGTGTCCGCCGCTGGCTCAGACGGTGATGAATCGGTCGGATCCCCCGATTGCTCCCAGTTGTCCACGACGCGGTCGATCAACCCCTCGTCGTCCGCATCGGACGACTCCATCTCATCGGGGGGCTCCTCACTCATACCGTGCGCCTACCCCGAGGCCGGCCAAAAGCGTTGCGCGCGACAACGCCGCGGTTAAGGGGAAGCCAGTCGTTTCGACGGCCGATGCACGTCCTCGTTGGTATCGAAGGGAGCGAGGAATCCGATATCGTCCTCAAGAACGCTATCGAGCGAGGTGAGGAAGCCGGTGATGAGCTGACCTTCGCAGTCTTCGCCAAACCGGAGGGTGGACAGGATATCGAGGACATCGTTAAGACGGTCCAAGCGGCGATCGACAGTGCCGATGTCGAGGCCACCATCCGCCGGATCGACGCCGATGATGTCGCCAGTGAGCTCGTCGCGATCGCCGAGCGTGAGGAATTCGACCAACTCGTTGTTGGCGGCGGTCGTGACACGCCGCTTGGGAAACGCTATCTCGGACGGATCACCGAATTCGCCCTGTTGAACGCCGAGGTAACGGTTAGACTCGAACGATGAGCGTGCAACGGGAGTACCCCGATACCGATGCCGGACCGTTTCCGGCGCCACCGACGACCTTCACGGATCGAACGGGGCGATCGATCGAGATCGTCACCCAGGAGGCGGTGTCCACGGATGGGATCGTCGAGATGTACGACGATTTCGATCCAGCCCAGCGGGCTCAGGGGATCCCCCCGTCGGATCCCGATCGGATCGAGCCCTGGATCAAAACCGTGGTGGACGCCGGTATACACGTGGTGGCCACCCACGACACCCGGGTCGTTGGTCATGCAATGCTCGTTCCAGACGGTGAGGGTGCGTTCGAATTGGCCATCTTCGTCCATCAGGACTACCAAGGAGAGGGGATCGGCCGAGCCCTGCTCGAGCACCTCCTTGGTGCCGGGGCGGCAGCAGACATCGAACGCATCTGGCTGACGGTCGAGCGATGGAACGTTCCAGCTATCGAGTTGTATCGGTCCGTCGGCTTTGAGACGGTCAAAGCCGACCGCTTCGACCTCGAGATGGCGATGGCACTGTAGAGGTGACCTGATGGCAGTCGTACGGATGTCACGAATCGGAGGGTTTTACCCCACATCGCTATAGCATGTATCTATGAAACGCGCACTGGTCCTCGTCGACGCAGCAGAAACGGAGGATGTCCAGCCCACCGAAGCATCGAAGGAGATCACTCGACTGGCGGGGGAGCTCGCAGCCGGTGTCGGGGCGTCGCTGTACATCATCCATGTGACAACCGAGGATGAGTACCTGGATCGACTCGAATCGTTCCAGAGCCTCGATGTCGACTACGACGTCGATACAGCCGCCAAGGGAGCCCAACAATTCGCCGCGAACGTGGCGAATGAGGTCCTCGGCGACGTGGATGTCGACACCCAACCAATCGGACGACTCGGCGATGTCGAAGAGAAGGTACTGAGCGTCGCTAATGAGTTCGATTGCGACCATCTGTTCGTAGCCGGACGACGTCGTTCTCCGACGGGAAAAGCGATCTTCGGCGACATCACGCAGTCATTGATCCTGAATTTCGACGGTCCGGTGACGGTTACCACGGCCTGAACGGACGGAACACAAGGCCAACCCGACCGGGACCTTCTTGACCATCCGCCGGGTGACGAACGTATGGTGGAATCGCTGGAGTGGGACGATCTCCCCATCGTCCGCAAGTCACTCATTCCTGGGCGCGGGTTCTTCCAAGAGAGCGACGAGGAGCCGACCGTCACGGATGAGGACCTGGCCGAGGCGACAGTGGTTGCGCTGGCGGATGGTGACGCCGATGGACTCACCGCGGCTGCGCTCGTGCGAGCGGTTCATGGCGAGGTCACCCTCGTCCCGACGGAACCGCGAACGTTCGGGTCTGCCCTCTCGTTCGTGGCCGAAACCATCGGCGAACCGGAGGCCGTCTATATCCTTGACCTCTCAATCGAGGCGATGGAACCGGTCGACGCAGCGCTTACGTCGATCGTGAGTGACTCGGCGCAGGTCGTCTGGCACGACCATCACGAGTGGGACGAGGAGGTGTTCGAGGCGGTCTCCTCGGCTGGGATCGATCTGGTCGTCGGCGAGTCAGACGAGGTAGCAACCGCCGACGTGACGCTCGAGGAGTTGGATATAGAGGACGCGCACTGGCACGAGCTCGTCGAGGTCGTGCGCGACCACGATCTGTGGCTTCGTGAGGATCCTCGAAGTGACGACCTCGCAGATTACTCTCACTGGTCAGATCCAGAGGAGTTCATCGAGACGGTGTCAGACCATGGTGCAGACCTTCCCGAGTCCGTGATGGAGGATCTCACCAGGCGTCGTGAGGAGAAACAAGCGCTCATCGATACGGCCATCTCCCGGGCTGAGTACCGGTCAATCGGAGAGGTCACGGTCGGGATCACCTACGGTCGATGTTCGCAGAACGAGGTTGCCGAAGGGATGCGATCGGCCGGGTCAGACGTCGCAGTGGTCATCAAACCCAGCGGAGGCATCAGTTTCAGAGGAACCGAATCATTTCAGCGATGTCACGAGGTGGCCGCAGAACTTGGTGGTGGGGGCCACCCCAAGGCGGCTGGGTGCAAACCCGACATTTTCACCGATATGCTGGATTACGCCTACCACTGGGTGACATGCGGTGCCACGGCCCGACAGGCCGTTCTCGATGCATTCGACGATGTCCTGGCCACCGACTAGCTGTCGCTCACGCTACTCGTTCTCGGTGAATTTGCGGGCGATGTCAGCGAGGGAGTCATCTCTCGTCTGCGGGCTCTCATACACCACTCGCTGACCGGGAACGCGCAGGCCAATGCGGGTGCCGTCCGCGACGATATCGAGTAACACGCTCGAGCCGACCGGTCGCTCGCTGGCGTCCAGCCAGTCCCTGAGTCCGTCGGTCCCCTCGGTGTCTCCGTTGGCTCCGCTGTGGGTCTCGTATAATCCCACGATGGCCGATCGATCGTCGACCCGTCGACAGCGAGCGAATCGTCGGTGATCGTCCACACGGACCTCGATGGTTCCGTCCTCAGGTAGCACCTCGGTAGCGTCGGGTGGTAGCTCGAGTCGACGCCGTCTGCCACCGTGGCGGACGACCTCGGTGCGGATGGTGCGAACGGTGGGATGATCGCTTGGGACGCGATCGACCATTGCTCAACCGTTATTCGAGCAGTTCTTCGATCTCGGTCTCCCCGTGCTCGGTGATCGCGAAGTTGAGTTGGGCCGTGTCATCGCCGATCTCGTTGCCACGGACCGTGACTCGCCGGCGGATGCCCTCACGCTCGGGGCGAAATCCCGTACCCCCGGCTGAGAGTATTTTCGTCGGTTGTCGCCCCTCGACATCGGCCCGCATCGGGCGACCAGCGGCATCGGAACCGCCGGTGAGTTCTAGGACGTATCCAGAAAGGCCGATCTCGTCACCATCAATCTCATCGCCGAGATGTCGTCCTCGCAGATCGACGTCGTCGGCCTCGAACTGATAGCTTTGACCCGTATCCGGGTCAGCTACGACACAGATGTATCCTGCCATACACGCGGAGAACCCATCGGTAGCAAAAAGGCTGGCGGAGTGATTTATTCGGATTCGATGACCTCGTAGGTGATATCGAACTCCCGAAGTCGTTCGGTATGTTCACCGACGAGGGACTGCACACACACCAACAGAACATCACGACCGCGGAGTGCCGCCTCCTGTACGGCCGCCTGTGTCCCGACGGTGAGATCAGGCTCGGTACGAACACGAGCCAACGCCGCTACCGCCTCCGTCCCCGCTGCCACCACGAAATCAGCGCTGGAAACGTGAGCAGCCAGCGGTTCGGTATCGACACGGCGACTTCCGCCATCACGCACGTCCGGGACGGAGACGATCGTCACATCGCCGAGTTCGTAGTCGATGACCCCTTCCCATCCAGCGATACCGACATCCTCCCCTGCAGCGGCCGATGTCACGGCCACAGCACTCGCATCGCCCTCTGTGACCTCTGGTGTGGCGTGGAGCGTCCCCTCCTGCATCGAGAGCCGAACAGCCTCGCCATTGTCGATGGCATCGGTGGCGATCGCCGTTTCATGATCCACCGTTTCGAGGACCTCCTCGGCCACATGGGTGAGATACGAGTCGAGCGTCTCCACTTCGGTCAGCAGCCAATCGACCCCTTCGTTCGTGACCTCGTATCGGCCTGGACCGTGTTTGTTGACATGGCCATCCTCGACGAGCTCTCGGAGTACCTCACTCACCGCCTGGGTGGTGACACCGACGGTATCGGCGATCTCCTGTTGACTGATCGCCGGTTGGTTGTCGGCCACCTCTGCGAGGACCTGAAACCGAGTAGATGCACGCTTGCTCTTCAGGACCTCGGCAACCCTGCGGACCTCCCGTGCCATGGCCATACGTCCGGGTGGCGACCTCAAGGTTCTTTGGCTGATAGTCGGAAGCATCAAATCCGCGGCGGTCTCACCGTCGCTCGGGGCCGGTAGCTCAGTTAGGCAGAGCGTCCGGCTTTTAACCGGACGGACGGGGGTTCAAATCCCTCCCGGCCCGTCAGTACGATACGTAGTGGAGATGGAGCTACCGACGCCGTGGGAGGTACGAAAGCCCCGTCAGCAAGATCGCGGCGATGATGCCCAGAACACCAATGCCCCAAAAGCCCTGATACCGCTCGTCCCACGTATCAAGCGCGTCGATGTGATCGTTGAACGCCTCGATATCGCTGGAGAGCTGGATCATGTCTTCACCCACGAAATTGACGCCGAAGTCGGTGTTTCCAATGGTAGACACGGCGTTTCGAGGAAGTATGAGCGAGTTTGAGGACGGTCCGACCCAACTGATTCCGACACCAGCTGACGATATCGAGTC
The DNA here is from genome assembly GCA_964639975.1 of uncultured Halobacteriales archaeon. GTDB lineage: Archaea > Halobacteriota > Halobacteria > Halobacteriales > SKSH01 > CAZXER01. Next base: position 20,827 of record CAZXER010000018.1, read on the forward strand.
GACCGTCGCGTCGACCACAACATCCATCTCCTGATCCTCGTAGTCGAACGTATCACCCTCGACGAGGACTATGCGGTCGCGAGGACCGAACTCCTGCTCGAGGTATGCCGTTTCTTCCATGAACTCGTCTTCCTCGGCGTCGATGATCACGTAGGTCTCACCGTCGAGTTCGAACGTGTCGAGGTCGTGTTCCGGGAAGGTCTCGACTAACGTGATGTTCTCCGGCTCGTCGACATCTGGTATCTCGACACGGTACTCTACCCGTGAGACATTGATGATTGCCCCGTCGCTGAGCGTTGTCGTCCGATCGTCTTCCTCGATGACGTACTCGAGTGTCGCGGAAAACTGGTCGATGCTGCTCACCTGATAGTCCGTGCCATCAACGGTGACGGTGTCGTCAACACCTAGGTCGTAGTCGGCCTCGTCCAACGTGTCGCTCGGACCGTCGACCATGTTGATGAACACGAGCGCACTGACGGCGACGACAAGAAACAACAGCACGTACATCGCCGCTGCCCGTCGTTGCATGCCAGGTAGGTTAGTCGGTTCGGGTTTAACGGTTATCGTTTGCAGCTGACGATGGCCATTGGCCGAGTGTTTATTTCAGTTGAGACCCGGACATGTGGCATGAACAACGGACGCCTGTCCCGACGAGGATTTCTCACCGGGGCAGCCGTCGCCGGCGTGAGTAGTGTGGCAGGCTGTCTCGGTGCGCCAACCGATGGTAACGAAACCAACGCAAATCCCATACTGACCCCGCGAGAGCGTGATATTGTCGAGCCTCCTGTCTACGACGATGCGCGGTTTGGTGAGGTTTACGAGGACACGATCGACTCGGTCGCCATGATACATGCGATCGGACCTAACGGACCCATCGGCCAGGGGTCTGGCTTCGTCTACTCCCCTGGATACCTGATCACCAATGAACACGTCATCCGTGATGCCACTGACATCGAGGTCCAGTTCCCTGACAACCACTGGTCGCTTGGGGACATCGTCGGTTCTGATCGACACGGAGATCTGGCGGCCGTCGAAGTGGAGGACTCGCCAGTCACTGCCGAACCAATCGAGCCTTCCCAGTTCCTTCCGACGATCGGTCAGGAGGTCATTGCCATCGGGAATCCATTCGGTCTCGATGAATCGGTCTCCCAAGGTATCGTAAGTGGAACCGGACGCAGCCTCCCGACCGGTGAGGGGTTCAGTATCCCTGATACGATCCAAACAGATGCAAGCGTCAACCCTGGGAACAGCGGTGGACCGCTCATCACCATGGAAGGACGATACCTCGGGGTGATCACTGCACGTCAGGGGCAGGATATCGGATTCGCCATCTCGTGGCGACTTGTTGAGCGGATCATTCCTGCGTTGATCGAGGAGGGGAATTACGACCATCCGTTCATGGGTATCTACTCACGTCCGGTCACCCCCGCAATTGCAGAGGCAAACGACCTCGAGGACGTGCGTGGCGTGCTCGTCGTCGATATCGTTGATGATAGCCCATCAGAAGGTCACCTCCAAGGGAGCACGAGCCAACGAACCATTCGAGGGCAGCAGGTCGACGTCGGTGGCGACGTGATCATCGCACTCGATGGGAATCCGATCGACACAAGCGAAGAGCTGTCGTCGTATCTTGCGCTTTACACCTCACCAGGGGATGATCTCGACGTTACGGTTATCCGAGATGGTGAGGAACAAGTGGAACGGATCGAGCTCGGTGTCAGACCACCGCTTTGACTCGTTGTTGGTGGCCTGTAACGTATTTTCATAGTCACAGAAATCAACTGGGGAGATTCACGTATCGTCTGGGGTGTCCTTCTCCTTGAGATACCGCTCATAGACAAGGTACAATATCCCGAGGCCGATGATCCAAAAGGAGACACCAAGGATCGCAGTGAGCACTCCTGCCCAGAAATCGGAAAGACCGATCAGCGCGACCATCGCGAGCGCATCAGCAGACATCTAGTAGACGGTCGAAGCTCTCGACTCTTGAAGTAACCGGCCTCCCTGGGAACGGTCCTACTCGAAGCGTTCCTCGAAAATCGTGATAGTAGTGTTGAGTTCGATGTCCTCCCAGGTGAGTGATAGTAACCCGGTATCCCCATTGATGGGCATCAGCTCTGCGGAATCTCCTTGGCTGATGATACCATCGCCGAAGTACTCACAGAGAGTCTCTCCAGAGCCGAGGTCGCCTGTCACCCTGATGCGCGAACACTCAACGGCATCGCCGCCTTCATGCATGAGCACGGGCGGGTCGGACTGTTGGAGGGTCCACTGGGTCTCTGGGGGTGTACCATCAGCGTGGTCGAGATCGAAGAACACGGCACTCACACCGATGATTAAGACGACCGTCAGTCCCAAGATGATAGCCACCCCGGCTACGATAATGATGGTCGATTGGTTCGCGTGGGAGTCTGGTTCTTTGTCACTCATCGAGCCATGTGAGTTATTGAAACAACTGAGCGCAACTGACAAATTGATTGCGTCACATCGTCGCCAGAGGCACGTCGCCATCGAACGCCGGTCGAGTTGGTGGCGACCAGGTTGTCAACCGGATACTCGTGCCACGTGGTTGGGTCCAAATGAGGAGAACAGTCGTATTGGAAGCTGAAGGATCGAGGGGAAGCTGGGCCTTGGTTCCCCGCTCCCATACTCTCGGGCCGAACATGGCCAACGTCCCCGATCGATTGAGACCGGTCCCGGTGATTCTGACCTGTGTACCGTCGATGGATGGTCCACCAGCATGGATGACCGTCACGTTCGAATCGGCTAGGTCGAATCCCCACGTTACCTGCGTGGCTGGGGTGGGAACCAATCCTCCCCCGATACCAAGGGTGAGAACCGAGACTACGACGACGAATGTGAAACCGAACAACATGATGGTCCCGAGAATCGGGGCAGCTCCGCGAGTAGTTGCGTTGCGATATCCTGGGGGAGGAGAAGCTACCGAAACCCAGTTTCCGTCGGCCGAATCGTCGTCGGTGGTGTCACCCATCGGCGACAGATGTTGTCCCGGCCGCTTTGATAACGATCGGGGGGTACTGCTGTGTCGTTAGAGATCGCCAAGTTCCGGATGTTGTTTCAGATGGTTCAACACAGCGGGATGTAACGCGCCATTGGAGCCGAGGAGTTCGTTTTGTTCCTCTTGCGGTCCGAACACGTCGAACTCGTTGCCGTGAACATCGGTCACGGTTGCACCTGCGGCACGGGCGATAACGACCCCTGCTGCAACATCCCACGGATACGTGTCGTACTCCCAGGTCGCGTCACAACTGCCAGCCGCGAGATAGCAAAGATGCAAGGCAGCAGAACCGAGTCGACGGACCCCACGAGTGACCTGGTAGAAGTGAGCTAAGAACGTCCCATCGGGATCATAGCCCGACATGAAGACGCTCACGTCGAGTTGATCTCGATCCGTGGTCATGATTTGCGCGCCATTTCGCATGGCTGGCCCACCCTCGATCGCGCTGAACAGCTCATCCGTCTCAGGAGCATACACGACACCAACAACCGGGTGGTCGTCCTCGATGAGGGCGATTGAGACCGCATAATTCGGGTTGCCATTGGCGTAATTACCAGTTCCATCGAGCGGATCGATCATCCAGGTGAAGCGGCTCCCGCTTTCGTGGTGGACGGTCTCCTCTGAGTGAATATTGTGCCCCGGGAACTCATCCTCGATAATCGAGGTGATGATGCTCTCCGAGTGAAAATCCGCCTCGGTGACGATATCGGCTTTGTCCGTCTTGTACTCGATCGACTCCGTCTTCCCGTGAAGCTCGCGGAGTTCTGGGCCGACGCTACGGGCCGCTTCCTCGGCCACCGTACGAGCACGGGAATAGAGGTCGCTCTCCGCTGGTTGGCCGACAACGGGAGATGGTGAGGGAGGAATCTGACCATCGTGGGGATGCCATCCAAGGCGTTCAGACAGTGTTTCGAAATATGTCGCCTCAACACTCGTTCGAATCACCGTTGCGTCTCGGGAGGCCCGATCGATGCGAATCGTCGTCTCTGGTTCCAATCGACGGAAATGTCGACCGCCATCAACGGTCAACTCGACCGCTTCTTTCGCCTGCATCAACACCGGGAGCCCATCGTCGAGTACGACCGAGCGAGCGGACATATCGTGAATTAACACTGGTGTGAGTTGGAGGGTATGGTTATCCCTGGGATAGTGCACTGGACCGCCGGCAGAAAGCGCCATCCCGGTCGACCCGGTTGGAGTCGCGACCAGCATCGCGTTTCCTTCGAAGCTGCCGACGTACTCTTGGTCCAGAAACACCTCGAATTGGGTGATCTTCCGATCGACCGGTTCTTCAGGAGGCGCATATCGCACCATGACATCGTTCAAACCAATGGCATCCAAGCCGTCGGCTCGGATCCTGAGTCGACTGAGATCCTCGAGGATCGCCTGGCCATTGATCGCCTCCTCGAGTGCTTCGGTGATATCTTCAGGCGAGACCCGGACGAGGAACGCACGAGTCCCGGTATCCACTCCAAGGATGGGAATCTGCAGCGGTGAGAACGCCTTGACACCCTCAAGGAACGTGCCGTCACCGCCGACCGTGACACCGATCGTTCGGATTCCTGACGTCAGTTCGTCTTCGATGGACGCCCCAACCTCGAACACCTCGAGATAGAGGCCGCGGTCATCCACCCATTCGCGCAGCTCCTCGATAACAGGCGATTCAGGATCAGTCGCCATGGCAACGATACGGTCGGTAGTCATCAGTCGGCGACTGGGCATAGACGACCCTCCGGCTGCCATAATAAAAAGTTACGTCTGACTGACGTTGCCAATCCCAGTCACAACCACGGGATGGTTGGTGTTGAGAATCACCGATTGAGCGACGCTGCCGAAGATAGCTTTCCCCACGGGTGTCCGCTTACGCCCACCGAGAACGATCAAGTCCGGTTCGTTCAACTCGGCGTATTCGGTGATGCCCTTGGCCGGGTTGCCACTTTCGTCACGAACAGACACAGAAACATTGGCCTCCTCTAGAACCGATTTGCATGCTCTCACCGATCCAACACGGTCTGCCGATTTGAATTGTTGCAGTTCATCGGGTAATGACTCCTGTTCACCGGTGAATACGAAAAAGACGGTCGCTGTGACGGCATTCTCGGCGTCCGGCAAATCGGCGACAAATCTCGCTTGTGCCCGCGCGCTATCCTCGTTAACATCGACCGGGATAAGAACTTCGTACATAGTTGGGACCTTCCATCCGTGACGTAATGGATGCTCCGACGTGATTACAGGAATTCGAGGTCCTCTGCCACAAGGCGTGCAAGCTCGTCTTTGAGCGCCGGGTCGATGCCGGCGATATCCTCGCCCCCATGTAACCGATCGTTGTGTCTCGATATCGCAGAGTTGGCCGTCTCAAGTGGTATCCGGGACCGAGTGTTACACTCCGGACACACCACCGGGACCTTGATATCCGCGGATTCAACGAGGTCCGTCATCATCCGAGGACAGGATAACTGACAGAATGAGCTTTCTGGAACAGATCCACATACTGATACATCATATCTGCTGATAATTCAGGTACGGCGAAACGATTGATCGTAATTGCATCACTGGTTATCCTTCTGACTATGCAAGAGAATCACCCCGAATCGCAACTACCCAAAGCTCAGCGTTATAATCCGTAGTCGTCAGTTGAGTGGTAGTGTTTCCACGCACCGGTCACGTTCTCCGATTCGAACCAGAGCATCCCATCATCCAGTTCGACAGTGATGACAGTTTCGTCAATAGTGGTATCGTGAAGATGGAGTTCGATCGGTTCGTCGAACTCTTCAACGTGAACCATGAGCTCGCCTGATTCCTCGAGTTTTGCCTGGAGCAAATCTGTATTCATGAGTATCCATCTAGCAATACAGCCTGGAAAGCCGATAAATCACCGGGACCACCCTCACAGGATGAGATTCGTCACGGTAGCTTAGCCGACACGCACAGGGGCGGAGGAGGAACGCACGTATCGGACTACGGATAGTGTTACTACCACACCAACCGCTGCGATAAAGAACACGAGACCGGGATACGCCGCCAAGAGTTCGTTGCCCGAACTGAAGAACTCCTCCGTAATCGATGGACTACCACTTGGATGTTCTGTGGCCGAGGCTGAATCTGTATCCCCTGCGGAAGCAACCACCTGAAGGATAACACTCACCAGAGCGATGGCTAGTATCGGGGCCAACAGATCCGAGATGGTATCTCGCAACCGGTTACCGGTTCCATCCTCCGCTGAGACAATGATCATCGGCTCGCCACTCGGCGCGTAGACCTTCATCTCACGGCCTTTTTCTGAATAGAGGGTGTCGATGACCTGAACGGCATCAACTGCTTCCAGTTTCTTCAGGTGATACTGCGCGTTCTGACGGCTGGTATCGACGGTTTCAGCCACCTCAGACAGCGTCGCGGGTTGGTTATGCAATGCAAGCATGATGTGTCGTGCTGTCTCAGACGACAGCGCACCCAGAATCTCCCCCGCATCGTCGCTTTCGAGGTCAAGGACGAGTGGCTCTGCCGAATCAGCTTCTGGTCGACTACGTATCGACGAAAGGTACCCGCTCATGGTTGATCGCAACCCCATTGGATCGATCGTAACCTGGGGTGCATACCTCCGTATAGAAGTGGCGTACATTAGGGAGTCTCGATACGTAAAACAGCTATTTTACGGTCGTTTCCTACCGTCCCTAGCATCGATATCGTCGGCTCCGATCAGTGCACTAGTAACAAACGAGTCATCCTCAGCCCCGCAGCGAGTACGAACGGATTAACGGGAGGTGCCAACGTGGGTATCCAGAAATTCCACGATAGAGGAATAGGCTTCAATCCGGTTCTCCAGCTTCGAGAAACCGTGGCCCTCGTCCTCGAAGAACAGCTTCCGGACCGGGATTTCCCGGTCACGGAGGGCCTCGACGATCTGTTCTGCCTCACCGACTGGAACGCGAGGATCGTTTTCTCCGTGAAGCACGAACAACGGGGCCTCAATCGCGTCGATGTTGTTGATCGGGCTGATCTCCTCAAGGAGGGCTCGATCGTCCTCGAGACTGCCGTACTCCGCCTCTCGCAGCTTCCGGCGCCAATCGCCGGTGTTCTCGAGAAAGCTGACAAAATTGGCGATGCCGACGATGTCGACTCCAGCAGCCCACGCATCCGGGAACTCGATCATCGACGCGAGCACCATGAACCCACCATAGGAACCACCGAACGCGACGAGACCATCGGGATCGACCACGGCCTGTTGCTCGACCCAGTCTAGGGCGGCCCCGATATCAGCCACCGAGTCCATGCGGCGTTCAACGTTGTCCAACTCGGTGTATGCTCGACCGTAACCAGAGGAGCCTCGGACGTTCGGTTCGAACACCGCATACCCCCGCGAGAGGAAGTACTGCTGCACCGCGTTGAACGAGGGTCTGCGCTGACTTTCGGGGCCACCATGGATATCGATGATGACTGGGGTTTCCCCCGCGTTAGCGTCCGCAGGAATGGTCCACAACGCTGGGATCTCCCGGCCATCGAACGTCTCGTATCGGATCAATTCGGGCGCCTTGAATGACGAATGTGGGATGCCGGCAGTCGGGGCATCGGTCCAGCGAGTCGCCTCGCCCGTGGTTGTGTCGACCACATAGACGTTCGCGTTGCGCTGTCTGCTTTGCGCACCGATGGCGAAGGACCCCCCATCCGGGAAGAAGGAGACACCGCCAGCGATCCCGTCGGGGAGTCTCGGTTTGCAACGTTCAGCGAGACCGTTTTCGGTGATATCACCGACAATAACCTCGGTGTATCCGTCGATGTTTCGGGTATAGACAAGCCGATTCGTGTCTTGATCGATGGCAACCTCCTCGACATTCCAATCACCACCGGTTCTGATCGTCTCGAGATCGCCGGTTTCGAGGTCAAGCCGGACGAGTTCAGCAGTATCAGCGTTGGCGTCGGTTGCAGCCCAGATGGCCTCACCTGAGGGGTCCCAGGCGGGCGAGAGATACCGTGTCTGACTCTCTTCCGTGGAAACCTGTGCGAGAGATTCGTCGGCTATGTCGAGAACGTGAAGCTCGTGGTCGAAGCTTGCGAACGCTTCGTGGACGATGAGCCGGTCATCATCCGGAGCCCAACCAGCAACGGAGAGCCATCCATCTCCCTCATACAGCAGTTGTGCCTCAGAGGACGTTCGCTCCTGGATGTAGATATCGAAGACAGACTGATCCCGTCGATTGGACGCGAATGCGAAGCATTCTCCGTCGTTACTCCACCCACCCCACCGATGCTTCGCATCAGGGCGTGCCGTCAGCGCTGAGACCGCACCACTATCAGGATGGAGGCGGAAGAACTGTTCCTGTTCGTTGCCACCGTGGTCCATCCCGTAAATCAGCTCAGACCGTTGTGGAGACCAAGAGACGAACGTAACGCGTTCATCTGAAAAGGTCTGCTGGCACGGCCACTGTCGAGGGCCTTCGAGCGTCCAGACCTGCGGGACACCGGTTGTATCCAGCAAAAAAGCGACCGTTCCGTTGTGGCTGACACTGGGAGAGCCAGCCGATCGGATATGGAGATACCGTTCAATGTCGTGATCCATACCCCGGCGGAGAGGGTCCTCGCGATTAGGGTTTTGGACTGCGGCAAATGAGCGAACCGCCTACTGACTGTAACGATACTGTACGAGATCGAGTACGTCATCACCGGGCGAGTAACCGAGCTGGCACGTCAAGAACGAGGGTAAACGAAAATTGGAATCGGTAGAACACGTGTGGTACGCCGCTTTGAGGCCTAGCTTGCATCAGAGCATGTCTATCAGTCGAAGCCCTCCGTACCCGATTGCAACCGCTCCAACGAACGACAATGACCACGCAAGGAACGTGAACCCCAGCTTCCGATAGCTGACACCATCACCAGCTGCAGCCGCGGCTCCACTCCCGGCCACCCCACTTACAATGATCTGGTTGAACGAGACAGGAATACCAAACAGTATCGCCACTTGGGCGATGGCGAACGCTGGGATCAATGCGGCAAGGGCACGACTCGGACCCAACGAGGCGTAGTCCTGGGAAACGGCCTTGATCATCCGGGGAGCCCCTGTCCATGCTCCGATCAACAGGCCAATGCCTCCACCCGCCAGAATAACCAACAACGGTACCACGTCCTCGAACAGGGGTAACAGCGGACCAACGGCCAACCCGACCTGGCTTCCCCCGGCTGAGAACGCGACGATGAACCCCATTATGAGCGTGAAACGCTGTTGGGCTTTGACAGCATCTTTGCGCGCTTGCCAGGCAACAACTAGCCATCCGGCAATGGCAAACACCGCTGTGGTACCAGCCCATCCAATAAGTTCTGGACCTGGAGTAGCAAGTTCAACGGTCTGAGCGATCGTTTGTCCCCCATTAGCTGGCCCGAGAATGACGAATTCGATATTCGCGAGGAGAACACCAACTACTGCCCCCAAGAACGAGATACCATGTTCAATCGAGATCCAACCGCCTGTCAATCCCCGAAGCAATACGAACGAGATTCCTCCACCAACGATCGGTGTCAACAGCCATAATCCGCTGATCTCGAGGTACTTTGGCCAGTTGGGATCGCCACCCATCGCAAAACCGACGCCGATTACCGCCCCGGTGACGGTGAACGCAGTCGCAATCGGATATCCCGTGAAGATGCCGATTGTTACCAAGGTGGCTGCGATGATAAGGGCCAACGCAGCTGCCGTCGTCGATAGCGTGATCCCCTGTACCAATTCGCGACCGATCGCCTCCGAGACATTCGCCCCCTGCAATATCGCGCCAAGGAGGATACACAGTCCAACAACGAAGCCGGCACGCATCACCGATATCGCTCGAGCTCCTACCGCCGGAGCGAATGGAGTCGAGCCCGCGGACCCCGCCCCGATCGTCCATGCCATGAACAAACTGGCCAACAGAGCGGCGGCGAATAACGCGATTGTCACCAAATCAGACATTGTGGGTGTCTCCGTGGGCCAGATGTGACCTACGTCTTGGAGGAACAACGAACCAAGGGGGAAATACTATCGGTTTGAGCCGTGCGTTCTGCCCGCGGGTCCGTGGGTCGTGACGCCTACTCGATAGCAACCGATCCACCCAGTTCTTCAGTGAGGCGTCCACGATATCGTCGACTCTGAAGTATCCTACAGTGGTACCTCCGTGGTCATCCAGGCGTGATTCAACTAGCCAGAAATTGAGGTGAAACACCGCAGAACAACCGACTGATCAGGAGGTCAACAACGTTTATTGTCAGTTAAATTGAACCACTATCCATGGAGATGAAAATCGAGACCGTCGGTGGAGTCATCCCGGTGGTCTTACTGGTCATCGCACTTGTCTTGGTTGTGGCTGGAATCGAAACGATCGCCGGTTACGATGTCCTTGCCGCCGGTGATTTCGCGATGGGGTACCTTGCAGCCGGTGACTTCAGTGTGGGTGTCATGTCAGCTGGCATCTTTTCGGTCGGTGTCTTCTCTGCAGGTATCTTCTCTGTCGGACTCTTCGCCATCGGAATCTTCTCAATCGGTCTCCTGTCGTTCGGTATCTACGCTGGAGCGCTCTTTGCTGCGCATCGATACGTCCGCGCATCCGATGAGGAGTAACTCAGCAGAGTTTCACGACCGTACAACCCCCTTGGGAGGATCTCCATCTGAGGTATCAGATTGTTTTCAAAAACTGAATTTCGCTAACACTTTTCGGTCCAGCTAGGCTGTTTCCTGTCAATGTTGATAGCAGGCGCTAGCGATGGGATCTACGTAACTCGATCACTCGAGGCACAAACTGAACCAGATTTCGAACATGTCCTCGATATCGATGAGGTGTATCGCATCTATCACTGTGACCACATTGGTGGTCTGTTAGCTACCTCCGAATCAGGGCTGTTTCATACCACTGATGGAATGGAATGGGCAGCACTCCCCCTACCACAGGACCAAGTATACGCGATCTCGGAGACACCAGCGGGGGACCGACTCTACGCTGGGACACGACCCGCCCACCTGTACACCACATCAACCGAATCGGGAGTTCCTGTCAGTTCCTCCGACTGGGACCCAGTTGGTGGATTCGAGGCACTTCGAAACCGTACCGATTGGGGCATCCCTCGCCATGACGGTATCTCCCAGATCCGAAGCATTGCCACCCATGACAACGCGCCAGATCGGATCGCTGTTGGCGTCGAGGTCGGAGGTGTATTCGTGAGCGATGACCGAGGCTCAACCTGGATGTCTCGCCGCATCGAGGGATTCGATGCACCACACACCGACGATATCCACCACCTCCTGCTTGAGGATGATACCACGATGGTTGCCTCGACCGGGAGTGGCTTGTTCCGATCGACCGATCTCGGGCGCACGTGGCATCGACTGGACGACGGCCATCGACAGCGATACTTCAGGGAGGCCTTCGAACACGACGGCATCAGTTATGCGGGGGCTGCACCAGCCTCGTCGACCTCCTGGAACGACGATACCGACCATGCCTTGTTCGAATGTCGGGATGGACGATCTCTCGAGATGGTTGACAGCCCCGTTCCAGACGAGGTGGTTGTCGGTTGGTGCACGGCTGAAGGATCTGTAATCGCTTCAACCCACCGAGGGTCCATCCTCGTACGAGAGAACGGGAACTGGCATGCCGTTGCATCACTCCCCGATGGAGCAGACGTACTTCATCGGTATCTCCCCCTCACCTGGTATGAACCATGAGTAATCTGAGGAACTGCACGTGACAGTTCATTCCCACCAACAGATCGACCTGTCAGCATTCGAATTCGACGAAGAAGGACAGGCCGCATGATGTGCTAACTACTTTGTAGTTTGACGACCGCATTCCGATGGTGGCAGAGAACAACCAGGACGAGAGTGAGGATGGCATCCCGGGGTCGACCCACAGTGCGGCACCAGGTATTGGGTCGGTTGTCCCTGATCGATTTTCATCCGACGAGGTCTTCCAGCGGATCGTCGCTGACGCCGATCACGAGGTCACCTCAAGCACTCGCGAGCTCTTCTTCAGCGGGTTAGCTGCCGGGTTTGCGATCACGATCACGTTCCTGCTGTACGCCTCGATGAGTGCAACCGCGGATTCCGTCGTGGTCGCTGCTTTGTTGTACCCCCTTGGATTCATCTACATCATCATCGGTGGGTACCAACTCTACACCGAGAACACGCTTCCTCCGGTTGCACTCACTCTCGAACGGCTGGCATCGATCCCAGCGTTGCTGCGCCACTGGTTGATCGTCCTCGCTGGTAACTTCGCTGGAGGAGGTCTCGGAGCGATCCTCCTCGTCTATGGTGGCGTATTCGAGCCGGCCTCTGCAGACGTTGCGTTGGAACTGGCCCAGAAAGGAGTCGACACAGCCCCATGGGATCTCTTCTTCAAGGGACTCTTCGCGGGGTTGATCGTCGCCGGTGTCGTCTGGATCAACTTCGCTGCCCGAGATACGATCTCTCGAGTGGTCGTCGTGTACCTCGCCTTCTTGGCCATTCCACTTGGAGGGCTGTTCCACGTCGTCGTTTCGTTCACCGAAGCGATCTATCTACTCTTGGCTGGTGATGTCGCCATTGGAGCAGTCATGGGTGGATTCGTGTTTCCGGTGTTACTGGGCAACACCGTCGGAGGTGTCCTCCTTGTGACGCTGGTCAATTACTACCAGACGAGCGATCGTCGCCTCGAAGTCGAGCGATTCGAGAACATCCGCCGGCTGTCCATCCGTGAGATGGTGCTCGGACCGCTCGCTGGACGTTCGTACATCCCGGTGTTTGATGCGGTCGAGGACATCGTCCGAGACGAAGAATCCTACCGGATTCTCGTCCCGATTGCGAACCCACGAACGGAGACCCGTCTCGTCAAATTCGCCTGCATGCTTGCGGAGGCGAAGGAGGCCGGGAGCGTCCACGTGGTCCACATCATCCAAATACCGCAGCATATGTCCGAAAAGAGCAGTCATCATGAACGCATCACCGGCGAATCGGACCGGCTGCTCGAGGACATCAGACGAATCGGTGAGCAACACGAGGTCGCATTCTCGACCTCGACCGTCGTCTCACCGAGATCGTTCGAGGAGATCTTCATCCGAGCCAGACGCACCCGCCCTGACCTCGTGCTCATGGGCTGGGAGGAAGACCAGCTGTGGTCCTCGGCCAGAGCTGAACGCCCCCTCCACGAGTTGACGAACCGCCTTCCCTGTGATTTCCTCATCGCGAAGGATCGAGGACTCGACCCATCCAAGGTTCTCCTGCCGACCGCTGGAGGACCGGACTCGGACCTCAGCGCCAGCATCGCCAACATGCTCCAGGAGGTAGCCGATGCAGACGTCACCCTGTTGCACGTAGTCAACAGCCCTGCAGAGAAGGCGGCCGGTAGAGCGTTCCTCGCTGATTGGGCAGCCGAGCATGACCTGCAGGGTGCGGACCTTGTCGTCGACGACTCCGGTGAGGTCGAACAGGCGATCTGCCGAGAAGCTGAATCGAACACCCTCGTGCTGATGGGTGCCACCGAACGAGGGCTGCTCCTGCGACTCGTCTATGATTCGCTCCACCTCGATGTGGTCAATCAGATGGAGGCGTCGATGCTGCTCGCCGAACGACCATCGAGTCGGTCGATGCTCGAACGCCTATTTGGAGGGGGTGCTCAGAAATCAGATCGACTCGAGAACTATCGCGACGCCGATTCTGAAAATCACGCTGCTTCACCTGAGGAAAACGCGTCCGGTGAATAATTCGAATCTGGAGCTAACTGTAACCGATCTTGCCTCGCAACACGAGAATGATGATCAATGCTGCGAGGATGTTCCAGAGATTGAGCAGATCGACATCGGTCAGTCCGAGCTCATTGAGCGACCAAAGCAGTGCGATCGGTGCGAGCAAGAATAGCACCAGGCCAGCCAGAAGTACGACGATAATGGCGCCGATCGTACCGACCGCCGCAACGAGACCGCCGATGATGGGGATTCGACTCATTCCGCTCTTGACTGAGGACATGGTTGTCAGTACTAGCTGGAGGTGAAAACCATTTGTGGGACTCAATGCGAACTCCCCGACCGTACAAACAAACCACGGGGAGATCAAGGGCTACCTGTGGGAAACTTTTATTTGGTCAGTTCATAACAATGGGTTAATAATATCACGAAAGTGGGAAAAATAACCAATGACTAATCGCATCAACCGTCGACACGTACTCAAAACGGCAGGAATCGGAGTCCTTGGGATTAGTACCCTGGGCGGAACCGTGCAGGGCCACGAAAGGAGCCTATTCCAGTCCTCGACACCCGTCGTCTTGGATTCCTCGATCAGACACCTCGAGGGCACACAGCCCGATATGGACAACGTTCAGGTCGATCCCAAAGAGCGCGATACATCGTTGATGGTACACGTTGAGGCGCTTGATCAACAACGACAAGAGGAATCGGAGGAAACCCTTCCCGAGGAAGAGCTGCTAACCGCAGATTTGGCCGTTGTTGGGGCAGACCATACGACTACCTTCGAGATCGAGATCGTTGTTGAGTCGTTTACACCGCGGTTGGTGAACGCACGATGCCGTGGGGTCGACTGGGAGCGAGATTTCAGGAGCGACGGTACCGTCGCGATGACAATCGTGGCCAAACCTGGCGAGAAACAGATAAACAGCGCCGACACCCCGCTCGATGACTGGCCCGAAGGAGAAGAGGATCAAGCGACCCATTCCGTTCGTCAGAACGTCTCTTTCGCGATCTACTCCAAGGAAGAGGTCCCCGAGCAGCGCACCGAGATGCTCGATGGAACGGTCATCGGCTCGAACGCGCAAGTAAGCAGCACGCCGGGACTACGATCGTATGAATCCGGGGAAGAACTCGAAATAATCGTTGCGGCACCACACTATACGGTCGATGGTGATGTGTTCGACGGGTATTACTATGCTATCTTACCTCGCTCATTGTTGGACGCCTGGGAGGTTACAGAGCCGAACGAACTCGAGGTCAAGTACGAGGGTGACGAGTCGGACATCCGTGCCCAGTCGTATGGAGACGGTATCCTCATTGAGGTCGATGTTCACTACTCCGTGGTCGACCTCGGTATCAGTTCCACTGGGACCTTGTCCGATGACGAAACCATCGACATCGCTGATGCACAGGGTGACGATATCGGGACTGGATTCGATGACGAAGTCGACCAGCAAGATCCGAACGTAACCGATCCGGGAACCGATCAAAATTCACCGGATGGAGAGGGAGATGCTACCGGTGAGGGGCTCCCTATCCCAGGGTTTGGAGCGGGTGTCACCTTAGCGGGGCTTGGGGGCGTTGGGTACCTACTCAAACGACGAACATCCGACGATACGAGCTAACGTACCTCCGGACAGCCTCGGATAAGTATCTACCAGCGATCCACTCGAAAGCCTACCGGGTATAGAGGTAGTAGGCGAACGCGATCAAGCCCCCAATCAACGTCAGCAACGTCAAGATCGCGATGGCGACTCCCCAAAGTGTCGCATTATCCTTGCCCCGCTTTGACGCATCGGTGTATACCCAATAGCCCAGTAATGCAGCAATGATGAGGACGACAAATCCGAATGTGAGAAATTGCGAACCGCCAAAGTCACCGAGTTGGAGTATGATCATCCTGTCTGGTATCAACAGCGGTGAGAAGATAGCCTAGTTCCTTGGTCAGTAAGGGTACTCTTTACCCTCCATGAACCGCAGACATCCGTCTTCCGAGTAATCGTGCATTCCAGACAAGACATCAAGCGCTTCAACTAATTAGACCCGTACATAGGGGGATTTGAACGAACGGGTGTAAGCCGAGTCTGAGTCCATCAAGTGCGAACGGGGCTCGATGAATGAACGCCACATGATCTGCCTGTCTGGCTTCGGCAATGTTGCGAGCAGTACTGCCGTGGGGACTGGATTCAAGTGACATAAATTGCGTGCTGCGGGGCCGCAGGCTGCAGCCCCGCACCCTCTCGGGGGCACTAACAACCGGCTGTAAGCGATATTAACCAACAGATGGCTGTACCCAACAGCTGTTGATTAATCATCTCGCCCGATTTGCGGGCTATAACTGTGTTTAGAAAGTAGTCAAGTAAGTTCCCACGCTAGATGGGATATAACCCAGAATAAGCCGTATAGTGGGCTATAATCGGAGCCTTTACTTGAGAGTCTATTCAATTCGATTACGATGGCACAAGGGACGGGACGACTCCGACGCTATCTTGATGACGAACTCGAGGAGTGTCGCAACGAGGACGTTGAGCGCCGGCTCGACGAGCTCAGTACCCTCGAAGCAGCACTCGGGACAGCGCAGGTAGACGCTGAACTCGACGTGCTCTCGGCACTCTCGAACGAGACACGGTATACGCTCGTCCGTGTGCTCGTTGCCGCACAAGAGGAACTCTGTGTCTGTGAGCTGAATGCGGTCGTCGACGTGACCGAGAGCGGGCTCAGCCACGCGCTCTCGCAACTCGTCGATGCCGGACTGGTCGACGGCCGGAAGGACGGCCGGTGGAAGAAGTACCGTGCTACCAACCGGGCTGTCGCGCTCATTACCGTTCTCGAGGGGAGCGTGACTGATGAGTAACGTCGACGCCCACGACCACGGCCCCAACTGCGACTGTGAGAGCTGTGGCGACCCACGGTCGATGGACTTTCTCGACAAGTATCTCACCGTGTGGATCTTTGGTGCGATGGCAATCGGCGTCGGACTCGGCTTCGTCGCCCCGTCGGTGACCCAACCGATTCAGAATCTCCATCTCGTCGAGATCGGGTTAATTTTGATGATGTACCCGCCTTTGGCGAAGGCCGATTACTCGCAACTTCGGACCGTCTTCAGCAACTGGCGGGTGCTTGGACTAAGCCTCATCCAGAACTGGCTGATCGGCCCGACGCTGATGTTCGGGCTCGCAATCGTCTTCTTTAGTGGGCTCGTCCCTGGCCTGCCGGCCCGGCCCGAATACTTCCTCGGACTGGTGTTCATCGGGATGGCCCGGTGTATCGCGATGGTGCTCGTCTGGAACGAACTCGCGGACGGATCGACCGAGTACGTCACCGGCCTCGTCGCGTTCAACAGCCTCTTCCAGATTATCACCTATGGGGTGTACGTCTGGTTCTTCGCGCTGTTCCTCCCACCGTTGCTCGGTATGGAGTCACTCGTCGCCGGCATCACGGCCTTCGACATCTCGCCGATGCAGGTGTTCGAGGCGATTGTCATCTTCCTCGGGATTCCGTTCGCGGGCGGCTTCCTGACCCGGTATGTCGGAACTCGCGCCAAGAGCGAAGCCTGGTACGATGATGAGTTCATTCCGAAGATCGATCCGCTGACGCTCGTCGCGCTGCTGTTCACCGTCATCGTGATGTTCGCCACGCAGGGCGGCAACATCGTCGCCTCGCCGGGCGACGTCCTACTGATTGCCGTGCCGCTGACGATTTACTTCGTCGTGATGTTCCTCGTGAGCTTTGGGATGGGGCGGGGCATCGGCGCGGACTACTCGACGACGACGGCAATCGGGTTTACGGCGGCGTCGAACAACTTCGAGCTGGCGATCGCCGTCGCTGTGGCGGTGTTCGGCGTCGGCTCCGGCGTCGCGTTCGCGACCGTCGTCGGCCCACTCATTGAAGTCCCGGTCCTCCTCGCGCTGGTCAACGTCGCGCTGTACTTCCAGGGGAAGTTCGACTGGGGTGGCTTCGATACCGGGAATCTCGATTCGTCCGCGCCTGAGACGGCGACTGACGATTAACCACGAATCATGTCATCCAACACTGAGACAGACGATCCGATTCGTATCGCCTTCATGTGCGTCCAGAACGCTGGCCGCTCCCAGATGTCCACGGCCTTTGCGGAGCGGGAACGAGAGCGACGTGCTCTCGGAGACCGTGTGGAGATCCTCACAGGCGGCATCCATCCGGCCGACCACGTCCACGACGAGGTCGTCGACGTGATGGACGAAGTGGGTTTTGACCTCTCTGATCGGACGCCACGGGAGATCACGCTGGATGAACTGCAGTCTTGTGATTTCGTCGCCACAATGGGTTGTTCGACACTCGATGTCGGCGATGCTGGCGAAGATGTCGATGTCAGAGATTGGGCGCTTGACGATCCGGATGGGCAGGATCTCGACCGAGTACGCCAGATCCGTGATGAAATCGAACAACAGGTCATCTCACTGTTCGATGAACTCAGCGCACCTGAGTAACTGAGTTCAACAAAAATGGTTCGTTCGCCCAGCCGCAAAATCAATAACCTGTGCTCATCGCTCGCTCTACCTGTAGACGGCAGTTTTCGATCCTCCGAGCAAGATCGCTACAAAAAGACAGTATCGGATATGCCGTATCGAACTCGTCGTACAGATACATACAGAAATCCGGTACATCAATAGGGAGGCTGTACACCGTTCGGTGGCGGTGTATCGTCGTTTGGCGCGTGGTGGCGGCGTGCTCGCATTTGTCCGTGAGTGTCAACAGTCGGTCCCGATGTGCTTCTAACGCACCGAACCCTCGATCGTCGAAACAAATGGATTCGATGGCTTGGAGTTCCTCGGCGATCGGTTTCAGGACAGTCGACGCTTCATCGACCGATGCCTGATCGCGTTCACACGTTTCAATCAGTGCTTCCCGTTCGCTACGAGCTTGCTCAACTTTCGCAAGAAGAACTTCGATGGCTATCGTACTGAGATCATCTGACTGTATTAGTGCGGTTGCAATATCAGGCCCAAACTCTGCCTGGATGCTCTCCTCGGATGTATCATCGTACTCGGCCTCGTAGAAGGGCACACTAAATTCCCGTGTGATTCTGCTCCGCCTGAAGTGATTGACGTATCGAGTCCAAGACCTCCCCAAGCGGTGCATCCCCGGCAGTACCTGTGG
>CAZXER010000019.1:0-35563 GCA_964639975.1 uncultured Halobacteriales archaeon
CACCTGCGGCGTGAAGTAGGAGATGATGAAGTCGGCTCCAGCGCGCTTGATTCCCAGCAGTGACTCCAGTGCAACATCGTCCCCGTCGAGCCAGCCCTTCTGTGACGCTGCCTGGACCATCGCGTATTCGCCACTGACCTGGTAGGCTGCGACCGGCACGTCGACACCGTCGCGGACCGAGGCAATCACGTCGAGATAGGGCATAGCCGGTTTGACCATCACCACATCGGCTCCTTCCTCGATATCGAGCCTGGCCTCACGGAGACCCTCACGTGCGTTCGCCGGATCCATCTGGTAGTGCCGTCGGTCACCGAAGGCCGGGGCGCCCTCAGCCGCATCGCGAAACGGACCGTAGAAGCTACTGTGATACTTGACGCTGTAGCTGAGGATCGGGGTCGAGGTGTAGCCGCCCGAATCGAGCCGGTCCCGGATACCGGCGACCATGCCGTCAAGGCTGGCGCTCGGGGCGACGATATCGGCTCCCGCACGGACGTGTGAGAGCGCCGTCCTCGCAAGCAGCTCGACACTGGTGTCGTTCTCGACAGTCAGTTCGTTGTCCGTGTCGACCACGCCACAGTGGCCGTGGCTGGTGTACTCACAGAGACAGACGTCCGTGATGACCGCAAGTCCGTCGGCAACCTCGTCATCGATTGCACGGAGGGCGCGCTGGATGACCCCATCATCCGCATAGGCGCTCGATCCTGTCTCGTCTTTCTCTGCAGGAATACCGAAGAGAATCACCGCCTCGACACCGCTTGCCCGAAGATCGGCGACATGGGAAGCAACCGCCTCGACCGGGTACCGCTGATATCCCGGCATCGAGGGGATTTCCACCGGGTCGTCGGCCGTGGCATCGACGAACACCGGTGCAACCAGATCTGACGCGGTCACAGTCGTCTCCCTGACGAGCGCTCGCATGTCGTCTCGCCGTAACCGACGGGGACGTTCGGTGAGCTCCATGGCGGGCGTTTCGTCCGCTGGTGAATAAAGCGAGGCGGTCTGCAAACCAGGCACGTACCATCGGTCAACACGCCATATACGGCCTGTCGATGGCTTATTAGGGCCATTCTGCTTAGCCAAACGCGATGGATCGGGAGTCGGGTGACGAAACCACTGAAGAACCTGGTCGGGAGGGACGACGTAGGGACTACCTCCGGGTACAGACTCCCCACGGGACGCTTCGTCTCGACCCGACGACCGCCTCCCCTGACGAGATCGAGGCGGTGGACGACCGATTCGACCCGACCGAGCACGAGGCGCTATCGACCAAGCTCTACTACGTCGATCGTCGCGGCGGTCGCAGCTGTGAGTCCTGTGCAACAGCCATCGAGGGCCAACTCGAACGTCTCGATGGAATCGTCGAGGTCAACCTCTCGTTTTTGAGCGGACTTCTCAGTGTCACGTTCGACCCGGACGAATACAGCGCCGAGGCCATCGACGAGGCGATCCGCGACCTCAACGTCATCGTCCACGATGTCGACGGTGCCGACGAGGCAGTTGCCCCCGACTCGGATTTCACGATCGAGGCGGTGTTCGTCGCGCTCACGTTCGTCGGGACGGTGGGTGGCTTCGCCGCGGGATACCTCGACTATTCGGGCCAGATCGAATGGGGGTTATACGCCCTTGCGTACCTCTTCGGCGGCTGGTACGGGCTCAAAGCGGCGGTCGAATCGCTGCAACACTACCAGCTCGATATCGACGTGTTGATGCTGACCGCAGCCGGCGGCGCGGCGGCCATCGGCCAGCCCTTCGAAGGGGCGATGTTGCTGTTCCTGTTCTCGCTCTCGAACGTATTGGAACAGTATGCGTTCGGGCGATCGCGACAGGCGATCAAATCCCTGCTCGAACTCAGACCCGAGACCGCCCGACTCCTCGTCGATGGCGAGGAAACAGTCGTCCCCCTCTCCGAGGTCGATCTGGGCGACGTGTTCGTCGTCAGGCCGGGTGATCGCATCCCGCTCGATGGGGAGGTAGTCGATGGATCGAGCTCCGTCGACGAGTCGTCGTTGACGGGTGAATCGGTCCCGATCGCGAAGGAGGTCGGCGACGAGGTCTACGCGGGCACGATCACCGAGGACGGCACCCTCGAGGTCAAGGTGACGAAGCTGGCACACGACTCGGCCATCGCTCGCCTCATCCATCTCGTGGAGGAGGCCAAATCGGAGAAGGCACCGACCCAGCGGATCATCGACCGCCTCGAGCAACCCTACGTCATCGGCGTGTTCATGATGACGCTCATCGCCGTGGCGATCCCGGCTGCTATCGGGGCAGACTGGTTCCCCACCGTCTACCGGGCGATGACGCTCATGGTGGCCGCATCGCCGTGTGCCGTGATCATCTCGACGCCGGCGGTCGTCCTGTCTGCGATCTCCGCTGGCGCCCGCTCGGGCGTGCTCTTCAAAGGCGGGGAGTACGTCGAATCGGCGGCGTCGATCGATGTCGTCGCGTTCGACAAGACGGGGACGCTGACGGAGGGCAAGACACAGCTCGAATCGGTCATCGCCCGCGATGGAGCCATGCTTGGGGGAGCAACCCTCACGGACGATCGAGTACTTGAACTGGCAGCTGGCGTCCAGTCTCGATCGGAACACCACCTCGCGCAAGCGACCGTCGAAGCCGCCAAGGATCGGTCGCTCTCGGTGCCAGCTGTCGATGACTTCCACGCCGTCCCCGGGAAGGGGGTTCGCGGGACCGTCGATGGGGTGATGATTCATATCGGCAACCGACAGTACTTCGCCGACCTCGAGGGGATCGAAACACGCGTCGGGTTCGACGAGACCGAGGAGCGCCTCGGTGAGCTCGAGGACGAGGGCCAAACGAGTGTCTTCGTCGCTGTCGAGGATGGGGCTACCCTCGAGGCGATCGGTTTGGTGGGCTACACGGACACGGTCCGGCCCGCTGCTGCCCAGGCCATCGCCGAACTCAGAGCACACGGCGTCGAGCACGTCCTCATGCTCACCGGCGATACCGAACGGGTGGCCACTGCGGTGGCCGAGGAAGTCGGTATCGACGAGGTCTACGCTGAGCTACTGCCCCAGGAGAAGGTCGAGCTTGTCGAGGAGCTCCTTGCGGAGCATGACTCGGTGGCCATGGTGGGCGATGGGGTCAACGACGCGCCGGCGTTGGCGACGGCGACGATCGGTATCGGTATGGGCGGGGCGGGGACCGATGTGGCGCTCGAGACGGCAGATATCGTCCTGATGGCCGATGACATCGCCAAGCTCCCGTACGTGCTCGACATCGGCAACAAGGCCAGACGCACGCTGTTGATCAACTTCGCGATCGCGTTCGGTGCCATGGGGATCATGATCGCCGCCATCTTGCTTCAGGGACTGCCACTCCCCTTCGCGGTGGTCGGCCACGAGGGATCGACCGTCTTGGTATCGTTGAACGGACTCCGGTTGCTCGGGTTCAAGCGCTAGCGTCGACAGCGTCCGACCCACATCGGCGTCACTGCTCGTCCTGTAAACAGTGTTAATCCCGCCGATAGGCACTGAGGTTGCTACCTGGCCCCTGGGAGCACGTATCTATAAGTCATCTTCGTGGCGAATACTTGCTATGTCGACACGTACCACACACGCTGCGTCGGATCCTTCACGCGAGGGATTGTTCGGTGTCGTGTGGGATCGCTGGAGCCTCGGGACGATCGCCGTCGGGGTCGGCTTCATGGTTATCCATTATATCCACGTCTACGAGATGCTGTATTACGGGACCGTCGGCGTCGTCGTCGAAGGGGTCGTGCCGTTCATCTTGGCGGGGCTCCTCACCATGTCAGGTCCCTGGCTCAGTTACCAGGGCTATGATTCTGCGGAACGTAAGCAGGTGTTCAAGTGGATGATCGTCTTCGGGATCGTGATCGGATTGCTCTTCCTGTGGGCCCTGAGCCATCAATACGTCATGAGACTCCCATTTCCTCATGAGGAGTACGTGACCTCTACCAACCTCACCGCCGGTGCACTCTTGGGAATTCTCATCGGGATGTACGATGTTAGCACCAAGCGTCATCGTGAGATCGCAGAGGACGAACGGGAGACGAGCGAACTCCAGCGGTCCCGGTTGACCGTGTTGAATCGGGTCCTCAGACACAATATCCGCAACGACACGAACATCGTCCAGGGGATCGCCAGCGATATCGCCTCGGAAGCGAGCGGTGATATCGCGACCCGAGCTGAAGTTGCATCGACGGTCGTCAGTGACCTCCATCAGTTGAGTGAGAAGGCCAGACGGATCGATGAGACGCTGGGAGCCGATCATTCCCTGGATGAGGCGGTCGATCTTCGAGCCCTCCTCGATGAAGCCGTTAGCGCGTACGAAGGGACCGAGGAGGACATCACGTTCGAACTTGATGTGCAGGACGACGTCCCCACGCTGCACACGAGTAAACGGTTACTTCGGGAGGTCATCAACGAGGTCCTTGAGAACACCACCGAGCATGGTGGAGACGAGCTCACGCACGTGAGGGTCTCGGCCCAGGAACACGGTGACGATTGGGTCGATATCGTCATCGAGGACGATGGTCCGGGGCTCCCGACGATCGAACACGAGAGCCTGCAATTCGGGGTCGAACGCGACATCGAGCACACGAGTGGCATCGGACTCTGGTTCGCGAAGTGGGGGACGGAGATGCTCGGCGGCGATCTTCGATTCGGTGAGGGGGTCGAGGGAGGTACCACCGTCTACCTGCAGCTGCCGAAGTAGTCGGATACCGATCGGGAACTTCCCCGGTCCTCTCCCTCTGTCGTCTATCTGTCCCTGCTAGCCAACTCAGGTCTCGAGTGCCTCGATCAACAGCTCAGCCACGTCGACGACCTCGATGTCGTCCTCGAAGCCACCGGTCTTTCTGCCATCCTCGTACATCGTCGTGCACTGTGGACAGGCGACGACGAACTTCTCGATATCCTGGGCAGCCTCGGTGTCCTCGAGCGCCTCTCTGAGTCGTTCCTCACTCGGTTTCGGCTCGTCGTCGAAGTCCATCCAGACGCCGCCTCCCCCGCCACCACAGCAAAAGGAGTTCTCGCGGTTGCGGGGCATCTCGTGGAGATCGCAGCCGGTCGCTTCGATGAGCTGGCGGGGTGCCTCGTACTCATCGTTGTACCGGCCGAGATGGCACGGATCGTGGTACGTCACGGTGTAGTCGAGTTCGTTTCCGGTGAGCCCGAGTCGACCCGCCTGGACGAGCTCCTCGACGACCTGTGTCCAGTGCTTGACCTCGATCCCGCCGTCGGCGTTCCAGTCGCCGTCGTACTCGAAGGACATCATCGGATCATCGGCGAACTCGGCGAAATCCACCTCCGGGTACTCGTTCTTGATGGTGTTGAACGAATGTGGATCGGTGCAGACGATCGTGTCGAACTCGCAGTCCTCGAACGTCTCGACGTGGTGTCCGGCGAGATCGACATAGAGGAACTCCTCGCCGATCCGCCGGATGTCGTTACCATCGTACTGCTCGTCATCGAAGAGGATCCCCCAGTCGACGTCGGCTGCCTCGAACAGTTTGGCGAGTGATCGGGCGACCTCCTTGTTCCGATCGTCGAAGCTCGGGAAGTCACCGACGTACCAGAGGAACTCGACCGGTTCTTCCCTGGCGTCGGTCACCTCGATATCGAGGTCATCCGCCCAGTCTCCTCGGTTGGTGTTCGCCTCGCCGAAGGTGTTCCCTCGCTGCATCACGCCCTGCAGGACGTCCTGCACGTTCGGGTCAACCTCGCCCTGGTCCATGAGCTGGCGTTGCATCTTGGTGAACGAGGTGAGGTGCTCGATGTCGACCGGACAGGCGTCCATACAGGCCATGCACGCCATACACGATTCCATCGTCGATTTGTCGACCACGCTGCCACCATCGGCGATGATCGCCCGTTCATCCCCACCGCTGGTGACGGATTCGCGATAGCGCTTGAGATCGAGGATGACATCACGGGGGTCGAGGGGCCGACCGGAGGCCTTCGCCGGGCACACCGCCGAGCACCGACCACACTTCGTGCATGCGTCCTGGTCGAGCAGTTCCTTCCAGGTGAAGTCCTCGATGGACTCGGCGTTCGTGACATCGAGGTCGGCGGGGACGCCCGGGAGGCGCCTGCCAGCATCGTCGTCGCGGGTCACGACGTTCGCGAAGGAGGTCAGCATGTGCAGCGGTTTCGCGTAGGGGATCCAGGCGATGAACACGAACGCGATAATCGCGTGGGACCACCAGCCGATGGGATACAGCGCGATCGCCTGGTCAGCGGTCAACCCGGCGAAATCAAGCGATCTGGCGACGAACCACCCGACGAACCCGACCGATTCGTGAGCGGGGAAGTCCCGACCAACGATTCCGATCCCACGGAGCAGGAACCCCCCGACACCGATGACAAAGAGCAGCCAGATAAACACGTCATCCTCCCAGCTGGTGTGGCGGCCCCACAGGCGGTGGTTTCGCTTCCAGTACCGCCGGTAGATGGCCATACCGACGCCAACGACGAACAGCAGACCCATCGCGTCCATTACGAAGGCGTAGCTGAGATAGAAGTCATCGACCCAGAGCGATTCGCCATACAATGGCCGGATGATGTCGATATCGATGCCGAGGATGGTCGTGCCGATGAGCAGCGTCAGAAAGCCCCAGAGGATGAAGGCGTGCATGATCCCGCCGTACAGATCGCGATCGAACTGTTTCTCGTTCGAAAGGACGATTTTCGCGGCACCGACGATCCGCCGACCGAGTGCATTCAGACGGTCAGATGGGTCAGTCGAACCCCGGCTATAGGTACGGATTCGGAGGTAGATCCCCACCATCAGGAGAATGATCGTGATGACCGCAAGGGAGTAAAAGAGCACCTTGCCAACATCGCCGATCTGCCAGAAGGTGGGTCTCGTAACCTCCGAGACTACCGCCGAAATGGCCATACTGGACAGCGGGTCCAGTGATAGCAAAAAGGTTTGCCCATTCTCCGAAAGGAGGCACGCTTTCGCAACAGTGTTAAAGGTCCGTCACTACAGGCCGGGCGAATGAGCGACATGGACGAAAAGACCGAGGAACTCCGCGATATCTTCCTCGATGTCGCAGACGAGGATACACTGACGGACCATCAGAACGAGGACCGAGGATCGCTCGAGAGCGACCGCGACATCGAGGCGGAACTCCAGGACATTGTCCAGGAGATGCGATCTCGATACACCTTTGAGACCGATTTAGACGACGATCAGCTCGTTGAACTGGTTCGTGGGTTCTATGACGCAGCGACGGATGAGGCATTGGCCGACAGGCTAGATATTTCGGAGGAAACCGTGGTTCGAGCCCGACTAGATCTTCACCTGGTTCGCCCAGACGAGCGTGACGCCCCGTTTGAAACCCTCGCTGCGGCTCGGGCCCGCGCCTCGGGAGCGACGGTCGATGAACTGGCCGACCGCTTCGAGGTCGACACCGCAACGATGCGCCGACATCTCCGGGTACACGAGACGGACCAACGGTCCCGGCAGGTAAACCAGCGCTTCAGGGATGCGTTCGATACCCTCCTCGGCGATATGGAACTGACCTCTCGAATGGTCAATGACGTTCATGAGGATGGGTTGGAGGACGCGACCGAAGGCCTCGAATCGAACGTCTCGTTTTGACGACTGGATAGCCGTCCACGCACTGGTACGTAGTGAAAATCAGGGTAAATCCTGGGACAATTCGCGTAAGCTGTTCGTAATCCCCGTAAACGGTCTAGGACGTTCATTACGCCCCTTCGGATACGAATGGGGTGCAGCATGAACGTCGACGATAGCGCACTCAAATCGAAGCTGAGCAACGACCTGATCAAGTCAGTCACCAAGACAGTCCTCATCATCGCGTCGGTGATGTTCCTCGCGTATCTTGCGACGCTGTTACCCGGTATAGACTACGTGACATCGATCTTCGGGATCGACGGTGGAATCGTCATGGGCGCGGTGTTGACGACGGTGGTCGTCGGTCTTTTGTTGTACCTGTCCTCGGCCCTCGGTCGGTTGATCGAGGTGGTACTGTCTGGTCCCACGGTTATTGTCGATCAAACGGCCTCGATCGCCCGATGGGTCATCGTACTCGGGACGATCCTCGTGGCTCACGTCGGATACACACCGCTGGTAACTACCGTTCTCGGTGATGCCAGCTGGATGTTCGATATTCTGGCGCTTCTGGTCGCGCTTCCGGTGCTGCTCATCATCGCACTCCGACTCTATCTCGTCCTCGACCCGACAGCGAGGTACGTCACTGACAAAGTGACCGATAGCACCCACTAACTGGTCGTCAACGGACGTGATCGTCGAGCCAGGCCTCGACTGCGGTGCTTTTGCGGCCGTGGCGGTGGATCCGTCCATCGCTGACATCGACCACCGTACTGGCACCACCAGGGGTTTTCCCCCCGTCGATGATGGTTTCGACTGATCGTCGGATGGTCTCATCGAGCGCTGATACCTCTCGAACCGGTTGCATCCCGGAGACGTTGGCACTGGTCGCTGTCAACGGTGACGTCGCTTGCAGCACCCGCTGTGCGATCTCGAAGTCCGGTATTCGGACTCCCACGCGATCTCGGTCACCGGTCAACACGTCGGGTACGATCGGCCGTTTCTTGGCGATCACCGTGACCGGTCCCGGGAGAAATGCCGCCATGAACGATTCCGTGACGTCATCGGGATCGATGTACGTCATCGCTGCCTCGATCGATGGGACGGCCAACGCCATCGGGTTCGTCCGAGGTCGGTCCTTGGCGGCATAGACCCGCTCGATAGCCCCTGGATCGAGTGCATCGGCCCCGAGGCCATAGACCGTCTCGGTGGGATAGACGATCAGCTGTCCATCCTCGACGGATGCGACTGCTTCGGTGACCGAATCCATTGGCTAGATGACTCGTCAGGCAGGGACTTGGCCGTTATGACTGGCGAATCAAGGTGACTGGCGAAGCACAAAAGGTTAATCACCAGTCCGCAGAAATGTCTGGTGGGAATGATACCCACCCCCGATAGTGTGTGGCTTGTCCCCGAGCTGTTGCTTTTCATCGATGACATCGGCCGGACCGAGTTGACCCTCGTTGGTGCGGTCGCCCTCGTTGGCCTGTTGGTCCTGTCTGCGTTCTTCTCCTCCGCGGAGATTGCGATGTTCAAACTGCCGAAACATCGCCTCGAGACGTTACTCCAGCAGGGTGCGCCGGATGCGGAGATCGTCCAGCAGTTGAAGGCGGACCCCCACCGGCTCCTGGTTACGATCCTCGTCGGTAACAACATCGTCAA
This sequence comes from uncultured Halobacteriales archaeon, assembly GCA_964639975.1. Classification (GTDB taxonomy): domain Archaea; phylum Halobacteriota; class Halobacteria; order Halobacteriales; family SKSH01; genus CAZXER01. Next base: position 9,226 of record CAZXER010000019.1, read on the forward strand.
TGTGGCGATGTCGTCCATCGCAACGGCCTTGCTGGCCCTGTGGGTCTCACAGGCGGCGTCGGTGGCCATGGTGACCTTCGGTGTCACGGCGATCGTGCTCCTCTTCGGTGAGAGTGCGCCGAAATCATACGCGGTCGAGAACACCGAATCGTGGTCGCTGCGGGTGGCTCGTCCACTGCAGGCCTCTGAACGCCTGCTCTATCCCTTGGTCGTCCTGTTCGATCGATTGACACGCATCGTCAACCGGTTGATGGGTGGAACTGCGACGCTCGAGTCGCAGTACGTGAGCCGCGCTGAGATCGTCGATCTCATCGAGACGGGTGAGCGTGAAGGGGTGATTGGAGAGGACGAGCACGAGATGCTCCAGCGCATCTTCCGGTTCAACAATACCATCGCCAAGGAGGTGATGACCCCGCGACTCGATATGACGGCGGTGAGCGCTCAAGACGATCTCGAGGAGGTCATCCAGACCACGATCCAAAGTGGGCATGCCCGGCTCCCCGTCTACGAATCGAGCCTGGACAACGTCGTCGGGATCGTCCACGTGCGAGAGGTTCTGCGAGATTACCTCTATGGCGAAGCAGACCCCTCCGAGCTCGAGGTCAGGGAGCTGATCGAACCGACGCTTCACGTTCCTGAGAGCAAGAGCGTGGATGAGTTGCTCACCGAGATGCGTGAACGACGGGTGCACATGGTCATCGTGATCGACGAATTCGGCACGACCGAGGGCCTCATCACCATGGAAGATATTGTCGAGGAGATCGTCGGCGAAATCCTCGAAGGCGAGGAGGCTCGACCGATCAAACTGGAGGACGATCGGACGGGCCTCTTCCAGGGTGAGGTGAACATCGACGAGGTCAATGAAGCACTCGATATCGACCTCCCCGAGGGCGAGGAGTTCGAGACGATCGCGGGCTTCATCTTCAATCGGGCCGGTCGGCTGGTCGACGAGGGAGAGACCATCACGTTCGACGGCATCGAGATCAGGGTCGAATCGGTCGATAACACCCGTATCACAGAGGTCCGCATCACCGTCCCAGATTCAACTGAGGACGAGGACGCCGCGGAGTAGACGGGTTCCCGCTACTCCTCGAGTTCGTCTGCTTGTTCCGCCGGGATATCGATCCCCTCCGCAGCCTCTGCGATGTCAGTTCGCGTTGGGGTATCGACGTGCCAGCGACGGTACTCGTGCTCGTAGTCCTGCAGCTTGTCGGCCACGTCCTCCTTGAGTTCCTCGTCGTTGATATTGACCTCCAGCACGTACGTCGGTTCATCCGCCCCACGTTTTCGCTGGAGGTTGGCGCTGATCAGTTCGTTATCGAAGTAATACGGTGAGATGGTGGTCATCACGCGTCGATAGACGGTATCCTCCACCTTGCGGATGGCTTTTCGCCCCACCGAGTCGGCGGCTCGGGCCATGTAGTCGATCGACTCGCTCCACTTGTTCATCGCCTCACCCGGTTCGTCCTCAACCGCCTGATAGGATTCAGCTAGTTTCTCCCCCGCGGATTTGAGGTCCTCGTCGGGACGTTTGCCGGCCTTCTCCCCCTCACCCTCACCGATGCTCGCCTGTTCGGCGGTTTTCTTGGCGACCTCCTCACGCATCCGTTCGTCGGCCTTCGGTCGCCAGTCATCCCACTCGTGGAAGGCGTCGGCGAGATCCTCACCCGCTTCATCGGGTCGATCCACATCGAGATCTCGAAGGGCGAACGTGATCCTGTCGCCGTGTTCGACGACATCCTGCCACGACCCGGTGACCTTGAAGCCGGCGACGCTTTCCTCCATCAATTACGTCGCGTTACGACCCGACGGTTAAAAACGGCTCACCTCGTGAGGCGGGTTATGCTTCGTCGTCCTCGCTCTCTTGGCGTGACAGGCCTGCGTGCGGAGGTCGCTTGAGTGCTGGCAGGGTATCCGTGTGGGCTGCGTAACCATCGAACCAGCGGATGATCCGTTCGATCCGGTCGACGCGGTGTGCCGGTTCTCCACTCCTCGAGAGCTCGTGTCCCTCACGTGGATAGCGAACGAGCCGTGTCGGAACATCGAGCTTTCTGAGTGCTCGAAAGTACATCTCCGCCGTGGCGATCGGGGTACGGTAGTCGTCATCGCTGTGGATGAGCAACGTCGGCGTGTCGACCTCCTCGACGAGCGAGGTCGGCGAGCGGTCATAGAGGTAGGCCTGGTCGTCCCACGGGGTGGCATCGAACTCAGATTCGATCAGCAGATATGCATCGGAGGTACCGAAGAAGGCTGGGATATCGTAGACACCGCGTTGCGAGACGGCCGCTGTGAAGCGATCGGTTCGCCCGATCGTCCACGAGGTCTGGTAGCCCCCGAAGCTCCCACCCGTCACGAAGAGTTGGTCCTCGTCGATATCGTCACGTTGGGTGATGGTATCGAGTGCGGCCATGAGGTCACCATGGGTCACGTCACCCCAGTCATCCTTGATGGCCGAGGCGAAGTCAGCACCATATCCCACCGATCCACGTGGATTCGTCCAGAGCACCGCATAGCCTGCGCCCGCGAGCGACTGGAACTCGTGCCACATCGTGCCGCTGGTCGACCACATCGAGTGGGGTCCACCGTGGATCTCGAGGACGAGCGGATACGGCGAGTCACTCGCATCGGTATCCGAGGGAGTGAGTAACCACCCCTGGATCTCGTCGCCGTCTGGCCCTTCGAACCAGTGCTCCTCTGGCTCGATGACTGTCCGATCGTCGAGCAACGCCGCGTTGACCTCGGTAAGTCGGTGCCCTTGATCCTCCACAAGGTGTCGGTAGAAGAGATCTCCCGGATGGTCCCATTCGCTCCGGACGTATGCCAGTGCATCGCCAGCGACGTCGAACCCTGACGCCATCGCCGCTGGATCGGTTAACACCTCGATCTCGCCGTCACTCAGCGAGGCTCGCCGCACGACGGTGCCGCCAGTATCGGGCGTCTGGAAGTAGACCGCCTCCGTCCCTGGTCCGAACTTGATCGGTCCAGCCACCGCTCGATCCAGTTCTGCTGTCAGCTGGGTCCGTTCCCCACTGTCGATGTCGACATGGACCAGATCTGATTGCTGAATCGTCGGCCGAGGAGTCGGGGCGACTCCGAAGACGACCTGGCCGTCGTCGGTGGCATCGAGGCCGCCAATGAACCCCTCGATCGCCACCACCGAGTCTCGTGTGTCGGAGTCCAGGTCGAGTTCGATCAGTTCGTGCTCGAGCGAATCATCGGGATCATCGCCGACGTTCTCGACGAAGTAGATGGTATCCTCGCCACTCCAGGTGGGGAACTGCTGGTCGATATCCTCCCACGCCTCGACTCGTTCGACGGTTTCCTCCTCGATGTCGAGGATGTAGAGGCGTTCGCGGCGGTTGTCGAAGTAGTTCTCATGCGCTCGGTAGATGGTCCGATCGATCACCCGCGGGTCCCCTTCTTCAGGTTCGAAGTCGGGAGGTACTTCGAGATCACGGTCCTCCTCACAATCGTCCTCCGTCACCTGCTGGGTGAACAGCAAGCGATCACCCGCTGGTGACCACTCGAGGGACGAGACGCCGCCGGCGACCTCGGTCACCTGCTCTGCTTCGCCCCCATCGACCGGCAGCAACCAGAGCTGTGGTCGCTCGTCGTCCGTCAGTCGATCGCTCACAAAAGCGAGTGTCTCACCATCGGGGGACCACCGCGGCTGGGAGTCGTTCCCCTTCTCGACGGTCAACCGTTTCGTCTGTCCCGAGTCGATATCTGCCACGTGGACAGCGGTGGCATACTCCGTATCGTCTTCTGGAACCCGGCGGATGAAGGCGACACGATCGCCAGCGGGGTCGAGGCTGGGGTCGTCGACGGCAACGATCTCATGGAAGTCAGCCGCGGTGATCGGCTCCATACCGGCCGTGCTATCTGGATAGCCATTGACGTTTCGATTCGATATACCCCTCACCGATCGATAGCAGCTCGACCGCCCGTGGCCGAGAGCACTCTGTCGAGGACGGAGTCGACACGGTCTCTGGGTATCGACAGTTGGATGCGAACCTCCTCCTCATACGCAGCCTCGTAGGAGAGGTCCTCGCTTTCGAGGATGCTCCGTACCGTGCCGGAGTCATCGTAGTCGATGTCGATCGCGATGGCGACGACCGGTGAGCGTTCCTCGACCTCGGCCGCGTCGATGGCCGCCTTGGTAGCCTGTGCGTACGATCGAACCAGTCCGCCATATCCGAGGTTCGTCCCACCGTAATACCGGACGATGACGGCCACCACGTCAACTAGCTCCTCTGCTTGGAGCACACCGAGTGCTGGTTGCCCGGCGGAGCCGCTCGGTTCACCGGCATCGGATGCCCGTTCACGAATTGGGCTGTCTGCAAGACGATACGCCCAAACGACATGGGTTGCATCCGGATGGTCCGCGGCCACCGAGTCGATGATCTGTTCGGCCGCCGATTGCGAGGTGCAGGACGTGATGTGGCCGATGAAGCGTGAGCCCTCGATGGTGAACTCGGCCTGGCCACCGTCCACGATCGTTCGTATCGACTCATCGCCCATTGGAGCTGATTCGATAGGTGGAGTCAAAAGGTTTCAACCTCTTTGCATCTGTCGATTCGCATTTATCAACAGTCAGTCACGTGATAACACACTGCAGGTTACGTTCCCGCAAAGTGGCGATAAACAGCAAGTTCTAACACCTCGTAACTCGAACGTTTCGCCTGATGCCTACTGTAGAGTACCTCAATTTCGAAGTTTTGGAAGATCACGGCTGGGACATGGACGACGATGACCTCTTCGAAAAAGCGGCTGAGGCCGGACTCGACGATGAGGATTATGGTGAACTCGATGTCAATCGAGGCGAGTACATTCTCGAGGCGGCCGAGGCACAGGGCTACGACTGGCCCTTTTCCTGCCGGGCGGGTGCCTGTGCGAACTGCGCGTCGATCTTGAGAGAGGGTGAGATCCAGATGGATATGCAGCAGATTCTCTCCGATGAGGAGGTCGAGGAGCGAAACGTCCGTCTCACGTGCATCGGATCGCCTGAAACGGACTACGTCAAGATCGTCTACAACGCGAAACATCTCGATTACCTCCAGAACCGCGTCATCTGAGGCGGGTATACCCCATTCTACCGCTATCTGCCGGTCTCTAGCGAGTTCCTTCTATACACGACTGACCCCATTTGATACGTTCTACCTGCGTTGTCGCGGGTTCCACAAGAACTAACCAATCGCTCCCCACCTGTGCATGACGTATGTTGGAGTTGGGGCCGTTTGTCGCACCTTACCAAGATGTCATTCGGCTGGTGGTGGTTCCAGCGCTGCTGTTCGCTGCCTACCAGGACGTCCGAACAAGGCGAGTTACCCCACGAATATGGCCAGTATTGCTCCTTGTGGCCGTCATTGCGCTTGCGCTCGAAGGGTACGATGCGTACACTGCAGGAGGGCTGATCTGGCGAGAGTTCGTGCTCGTCACCGGCCTCAGTGTCGGCGTCCTCGTCCCACTCGCGTACGGATTCTGGTATCTCGGCGGGTTCGGCGGAGCGGATGCCAAGGCGATCATGGTGCTATCAGTGCTGTTCCCGACCGTCCCACGGTATGAACTCGCTGAGTGGGTACTCCCCATCTCCGAGTTCGCAGCAAACGTGTTCTCGCTGTCCATCCTCACCAATGCCGTCTTGCTCGGGTTGCTCTATCCTGCGACACTGGCGGTGATCAACCTCTGGCACGGATTCATCGGGTGGCACATGTTCATCGGCCGCCAGGTCGCTGTCGATCGATTGGAGCGTCTCACTGGACGACTCATCGAGACGTCTAGCGGAAGGCGACAACGCGGGCTCGACCTTGATGCGTTACGGATGTACCTCCGATGGCGAGGATGCACGCTTGAGGAAGTGCGCCAAGACTCGGAACGGTTCAGGACGACCGTACCAACGGATCCCGATCCTCCGGGTGATGGAGCGGTCACGGATGGTGGGCGTCCCGAGGATCCCTGGGCAGCAGCAGCGTTCCTCGCGGATACGCCCTATAGCGCGTATGGAACGACCCCCGAGTTGCTTCGCGAATCGCTCGACCTGCTCGTCACTCGCGATCGGGTCTGGTATACTCCAGGTATTCCGTTCATCCTGCTCATGTTCGCCGGGGTCATCGTCGCCCTCACGTACGGCGATCTACTGGGCACCGTGATGATCGCACTCGGCCTCGCATGAGCAACCAAAAGGACTTTTCTGCCATCGAGAACCTACCTCCTGGTGCGACGTCGTGATGATTGACGATATCGAGGATACACTTGATCGGTACACCCAGCTTCAACACGAGGTCGAGGCGATCGCTGGGGAGTTTGGCACGCTCTCGGAAGCGCAGGTCAAGGAGGTTGCAACGGCCTATCGGCGGGCAGTGAGCCTGCTCGAAGATTATCGCGAGCGGGCGACGGGTACGGGTGATTTCGGCGGCTACATGGAATTCCGTACCAAGTTCACCGATTTCGTCGAGGAGCTTGCTGCTGATCTACCACATCGAGCGGACTTCGAGGCGGCGAGAGACCACATCGACCGTCGCCGTTTGAGTGGTCGCAACTTCGATCAGGCCCGAGAGGAGTTGACCGAGGTTGCGGCGGTCGTCGAGACCCTCGAGTCGTTGGAATCGACGAGGGAGGAGCTCGCAGCCACCCGGGCAGAGTTGGTCGATGCGAGACGGTTGCTTCAGGAGCGGCGAAATCATCTCAAGGACCTGTCCAACGTGCAGGCCGATGCGCTCGATGCGCCAGTCGATGCCCTGAAATCACCCGTCGAGGCATACAATGCAGGTATCGAAGCGGATTACCGGACGTTCCTCGATCAAACCTCTTCACGTGACGTACTGGCCGCCTATCATCGCCTCAGCTACTTCGCGTTGCTTGATATCGAGGCGCCGCCTTCGGAGCTAGAATCGTTCCTCGAGGAGCATCCGGCCGGAGGTGAACCGGTGCCGACCGTCCGAGAGTACCTCGACTTCTCGCGGTCGAAGCTCGGGCACTACGTCGACGATCCTGGCCACTTCGTCGGCGAGGTTGGCCCACATAGCGCGTACCTCGAGTCCCTGACTGCTGATCCGTTTACGATCGGCTGGCCGCCACCTGCTCGTTCAGACATGCAATGGACGCTGCGTGAGCTCATCCAGGCGGTCGATCGTTTCGCATCGACCGAGACGATCAGTCACCTCAGGGAGCTCAGATCGCTCTGTCGAGATGACCAGCGGTATCAGCATCTTCGATCAGCTGCTCGACTCCGCCAGGAGCTCGACGACGACGAGCGAGAACTCGTCGTCTCCGGCGCCGTCCATGACGAACTCGAGTCGGTCACCACCACGCTCGAGGCGGTCGAAGCAGCCCTCGATGGCGGAACCTGAGCCGGCGAGCTACGTGTCGATCGCGTGGGCGATCTCATCGAGGAGTGCATCGGTTGCCTCGACTGAGTCCGTTTCTGCATAGATCCGCACCAGCGGTTCCGTCCCGCTGGCGCGAATGAGCGCCCACCGGTCGTCAAACTCGACACGGATGCCGTCGATGGTGGTGATGGTCCCGTCCTGGTGTTCGGCCCATTTCGTGGCTGCGTCGAGGATATACTCCCGATCGATACCGTCTTCGAGTGAGATATCACGACGCCGGTAGACCCGATCCGTATAGGGCGCGACGACCTCGCTCAAGGGTTGTTCAGCAACGAGTTCGAGCAGCTTGCCCACCGCATACGCACCATCGCGAGCGAGTCGATATCGTGGAAAAATGACCCCGCCGTTTTGCTCACCCGCGAGCGAGATCGATTCACCGGCTGCCTGCAGTTCTCGGATCCGGGTGAGGACGTGGGCGGCGCCGACTCGCGTCATCTCGAGGGTTGCGTCCCGAGCCTCAGCCACGGTCGATAGCGATTGAGGGGCGGTGATCGCCGCGACGATCGTGTCACCTGGTTCGGTGACCGCCGCCGCCAATGCGGACAGGGTGGCTCCACCATCGACGATCGACCCGGTCTCATCGACGAACACCGCTCGATCGGCATCACCATCGTGGGCCACGCCGAGGTCTGCTCCGGATTCGACCACCATCGATGAGAGGTCATCCAGCGCCGCTGGAACGGGTTCGGACTGACGCCCGGGGAAGTGCCCATCGGGTTGGGCGTTGAGCGTCACCACCTCGCAGCCGAGGTTGCGACAGAGGTGTGGTGTCGTGTACCCGCCCGCACCGGTCCCCGCATCCACGACGATCGTCACACTGCCGTCGGCGATCACCTCCGCATCGAGCGACTCGGACACATCGTCGATGTACGCGTCGGCTACTCCCTCGATCTGGGTCACCGCACCGAATTCGTCCCAGCGTACCAGCTCCGGGTCACCGCCCGTCACACGCGATTCGATAGCCTCGTACGTGGAGACCGACACCTCTCCGCCGTCGGGAGCGACCAGCTTGACGCCGTTGTCCATCGGGGGATTATGTGAGGCGGTGATGATGATGGCTGGGCAGTCATTCTGATCGGCATAATACTGGACCGCCGGTGTCGGAAGGACGCCCAGCGTCTCGATAGTCGCCCCCGCGGCACTCGCCCCAGAGACCGCAGCTGCCTGGAGGGACGGGCCAGTCACCCGGACGTCTCGTCCGATTGCCACCCGACTAACATCCCAGTGAGCAACGGCGGCATTGGCGATATGCACCACCGTCGTCGGGCGTAGCTCGGTTGCGACGGGCCCACGGGCGCCGCTCGAGCCAAATAGCTCCATGGAGGCTCTTTTTCGACCGGGGCTAAATGGATTCCGTGTCCACCGACCGAAAACGGGTTTAGGTGTACGGTCGATGGCCGAGATATGATCCTTAGCGGCTCGGAGAGTCAGGTGCTCGCCCAGGCGCTCTCGAGACGTCTCGACGAGCCGGTGTTACCCGTGTCGTATCGGCGGTTTCCCGACGGCGAGCTCATCGTCGAGGTGCAATCCGAGGGATCCCTTCCGGCTGGCGTCCACCTCGGTGAGGAGACGTTCGAACTCGATGACAGGGCGGTGATCGTCGCCTCCACCCTCACCGCCCAATCCCATCTCGAGGTGGTGCAACTACAGGACCTAGCGGTGGAGGGTGGGGCTGAGTCGATCATCACCGTCATCCCCTATCTGGGCTATGCCCGACAGGATGTCGCGCACGAGCCCGGACAACCAGTGTCGGCCAGAGCGGTCGCGACGGTGCTTGGCGCCACGACCGATCGGGTGGTTACCGTCAATCCACACGAGCGGTCGGTCCTCGAGCACTTCCAGGCACCAGCGGAGGCGGTCTCGGCGGTCGATGCATTGGCTGGGGGGCTCACACTCGAGTCGGATTCCCCGCTCATCGTCGCCCCTGACGAGGGTGCTCGCCCGCTCGCCACACAGTTGGCCGACGCGATTGGCCGGGGGAGCGTCGATCACTTCGAGAAGGAACGCGTCGGTGACGCGGCGGTCGAGATATCGACCACCGATACGGATGTCAGCGGCCGTGAGGTCGTTCTCATCGACGATACGATCGCGACCGGTGGGACGATAGCAACGGCGACGAGCGCGCTCTTCGATGGCGGTGCCGAGACCGTCAGCGTCGCCTGCGTTCATCCACTCCTCGTTGGAGGTGCGTACACCCGTTTGAAGCAAGCCGGCGTCAAGCAGGTCGTCGGTACGGATACCATCGAACGGACCGTGAGTCGCGTTTCCGCTGCCCCGGCCGTAAGCGACGTGCTCTAGTCGGTCGCCTCGACCGCGATCTCCACCGTCGTCTCCTCGATCTCCCATTCGCGCCTGAAGCCATCGGTGACCGGGCCGATAGTATCGGCTCTGACCTCTCGTTTCACGAGGTCAACGTGAGACTCGAGGAGGTCTGTCACGCGATCGTCGTCGACCGTGTACTCGAGGTGGATGCGCTCGTCGATATCGAGGTCGAGCTCCTTGCGCATCTCCTGGACCCGACGGATGAGCTCGCGGGCGTAGCCCTCGCTCTCGAGCTCCTCGGTGAGCGTCGCGTCGACGTACACGACACCGAGATCTTCTCCGTCGACATCGAACGAGCCCCCGCTGATACCCTCGGGAGTCTCGGTGACGAAGGTCACCATGTCCCGTTCGAGCTCGACGGCCTCGCCGATGGCTTCCTCGACGGCCGCCTCGAGCGCCTCGATGGCGGGCTCCTCGACTCGAGCCTCGTTCAGGGCGTGCATCACCGCCTCCGCACGTCCACCGAACGCCGGGCCGAGCTTGGCCATGTCCGCCTCGGCGCTGTATCGTAGCGCGTCCCATTCACTCTCGTCGGCGACGATCTCGACGGTCTGGGTGTTGAGCCGCTCGGCCAAGAGCTCCTCGTGTCGCTCGATGGCAGCGACCGTCTCGTCATCGCTGGCCGCGACGACCACCCGCTGTATCGGCCATCGTCGTGGACGATCTGCCGCCTGTCGGGCGTTTGCCCCGGCCTCCTCGATGGCTCGTAACACCGTGATATCCTCCTCGAGTTGGTCGTCGAGATAGTACTCATCGACATCTGGCCAGTCGGCCATATGGACGGTGGTGCGTGGATCGCTTGCGACCGTTTCGTAGATATGATCGCTGACGAACGGCGCGAACGGGGCCAGGAGGACGGTCACGGTTTCCAGCACGTGCATCAGCGTCGCGTACGCCGCACGTTTCGATGGATCGTCCGGATCGTCCGACCACATCCGCTCTCGCACGGTCTGCACGTAGAATCTGGAGACGTCCTCGACGATGAACGAAAGGAGGGCGTCGACCGCTCGATCCTGGCGGAACTCGGCCATCGCCGTGTCCATCTCGTCGATGGTCGATTGCAATCGAGACAGGACCCACTCGTCCGCCAGTTCGAGGTCCTCATCGACCGCAGCAAGGGACTGATCACCTGGTTCGACCCCATCCAGATCCATGTACGGAAGCGGGAATCTGAAGACGTTCCAGAGGGTCCTGAGCTGGTTCTCGACGGTCCGCATCTCATCCCAGGAGAAGCGCATATCGTCACCCTGGGCGGTGTTCGAGAGCAGGAACAGCCGCATCACGTCGCGGCCATGTCGGTCGATCGCTTCATGTGGTGCGATGAGGATGTCCTTCGATTTCGACATCGCCCGGCCATCGGGCATGAGCGCGTGCCCGTGCATCAGGACCTGGTTGTAGGGGATCTCTCCGAGCGCAGCGGTCCCCATGCCGAGCATCGACCAGAACCAACCACGGGTCTGGTCGTGGGCCTCGATGATGAGATCAGCCGGCCACAGCTCCTCGAAGCGTTCGTCCTCCTTGGGGTAGTTGAGGGTCCCCCACGTCGCCACCGATGAATCCAGCCAGACGTCGAAGACGTCCGGAACCCTGGTGTACGTCGTCCCGTCCTCGGTGATCGTGAGCTCGTCGACGGTATCCTTGTGGAGGTCGACCGTCTCCGGGTCGATGTTCTGGTCGACGCGGTCGGCGAGCTCATCCCGCGTGGCGATCACGATCATGTCTGAATCGTCATCGCTCCCTTCTGGCGTCCAGATCGGGAGCGGGATGCCCCAGTAGCGCTGTCGGGAGACGTTCCAATCTGGTGCCTCCTCGACGAAGTCTCTAAAGCGGTTGTCCCGAGCCCAGGGTGGATACCACTCGCTGTCCTCGATGTTCGCCAGCAGTTCGTCCTTGACGTCAGTGATGGTGATGAACCACTGATCGGTGACGATCTGGATGATCCCGGTGTCACAGCGCCAGCAGTGACCGTAGCTGTGCTCGATCGTCTCCTCGGCCAGCAGTGCGCCGTTGGCATCGAGGTCTGCGATGATCTGCTCGTCGGCATCCTTGACGAAGGAGCCCGCGTACGCGCCTCCGTCCTCGGTGAATCGGCCGTCATCACCGACGGGACAGAAGATCGGAAACCCGAGCTCGCTGCCTCGTTCGAAGTCCTCCTCGCCGTGACCGGGGGCGGAGTGGACGAGCCCGGTTCGGTCGGCCTCGACGTAGTCGGCGCCGTATACCTGCCCGGCGCCCGCGTGATCCGGATGGTTGGGGACCTCCTCGGTCAGTGGGTGGTCGTAGTGCCACCCGATCATCTCCTCGCCTGAGACCTCCTCGACGACGTCGTACTCCTCGTACCGCCCGGCTCTGAGGACGTCATCGACGCAGTCCGCTGCCACATAGAGGAGGTCGGCGTCCCCCTCACGTCTGGCTCGGACTCCCACATAGGTGAGCTCCGGATCGACGGCGACGAAGGTGTTCGCCGGGATCGTCCACGGCGTCGTGGTCCAGATGACGAGCGATCCCTCCCGATCGGCGAGCTCGAATTTGACGTAGATCGAGGGATCCTCGATATCCTCGTACTCGACCTCGTTCTTCGCGATCGCGGTTTCACAGCGCGGACACTGGGAGATCGAGCGCTGGCCCTTCTCGACCAGGTCGCGCTCGGCAGCTTGCGAGAAGCCCCACCAGGCGGCCTCCATGTACGTCGGTGAGACCGACTTGTATGGATCGTCCCAGTCCATCCAGACACCGAAATCCTTGAAGTCGGCTTGGAGCCCCTCGAGTTGCTCCTCCGCGTACTCCTTGCAGGCCTCGATGAACGCCTCCTCGCCGAACTCCTCGATGTCCTGCTTGTTCTCGAACCCGAGACGCTCCTCGACGCGGGTCTCGATGGGCAACCCGTGCATGTCGTATCCGGGCCGATCCGTCACGTCGTATCCGAGCATCCGATGAAAGCGGATGTAACAGTCCTTCAGCGTCTTGTTCCAGGTCGTTCCCATGTGCGCCGCTCCAGAGGTATACGGCGGGCCGTCGACGAAGAACAGCGGTTCTCCGTCGCTGCGGTGGTCCTTCGTGCGGCGGTAGGCATCGGTTTCCTCCCACCGCTCGAAGACCGCAGCCTCGACCCGGTCTGGGTCGTATTCATCGGCTACGTCTCCGACGTCTGTCATAGCTGTTGGCTGTGTCTCCGACAATAAAGACACCTCGGTTACTTCGGCCGCTGTCGCACTGTCGCCAAGTTTCAAGCGGCGTCGTCGTGATTGTGTACCTATGGACGACTGTATCTTCTGTCAGATCGCGGCCGGTGAGATTCCGGGTCACATCGTGTACGAAACCGACGAGGTCCTCGCCTTCCTGGATGTGAATCCACTGGCACCTGGGCACACGCTCGTCATCCCGACGGACCATCACGAGCGATTGCAGGAGTGCCCACCAGAGGTTGCATCGGCCATCTGGGAGGCCGTTCATGAGCTCGTGCCAGCCATCGAGCAGGCGGTCGAGGCCGAAGCGACGAACGTGGGCGTCAACAACGGGCCTGTCGCCGGGCAGGAGATCCCCCATAGCCACGTGCATATCGTGCCCCGCTTCCGCGGCGATGGAGGCCGTCCGATCCATGCAGTCGGTGGAACGCCGCCCGATCTCGATGACGATGATATCGCCGTGATCGGCGAGGATATCGCCGCGCAACTCTAACCGATTTTACACGCTGAGAAAACACGGTCGATGATGTCGATGACTGTTGTAATGTTTGTTACTTGACATAGTTTGAAGTGGGATCGGTCGATAAAGACAGACCGTCATGTCGACCACCGATGACGCGACAGGCTGTCCGGAGTGTGGGGCCCAGATCATCCACCGAAACGACGAACACGTCTGCAGTAGCTGTGGCCTCGTCACCGGGTCCGATCGGCTCGACCGGGGCCCGGAGTGGCGAGGGAGTCCGCGGGAACGACAACAGCGCAGACGAACCGGCGCACCGCTGACGCGGGCCCGACATGATCGGGGATTGTCCACCGAGATCGGCTACACGTCCGGTGCCGATGTGGGAGCTAGCAACCCACATCGCCTAGCCCGGATGCGTCGCGAACACAACCGGGCACAGATCCGGACGAAAGCCGAGCGCAACCGCGTGTATGGATTCACCGAGATTAGACGGATTTGTAGCTCGCTCGAGCTTTCACATTCGATCCGCGAACGCTCTTGCGTGGTCTTCGAGCAGGCACAGGAGGCCGATTTATTCAAGGGACGATCGCTGGAGGGCTTCGCTGCAGCGGCGGTCTATGCGGTATGTCGCATCGAACGAGTCGGTCGGACGCGTCAGGAAGTCATTGAGGTCGCACGAGCCGATGAGGCTGAACTCAACGTAGCGTACGATGCTATCAACCGGGACCTCGGCTTACCGATCGCCCCGCTCGACCCACGAGCGTACCTCCCTCGACTCGCGTCGATGCTTGAGGTACCCTCCGGTGTCGAACATACGGCCAGAGGGTACGCCGATTGGCTCATGCAGGAGGGGTTAGCAGCCGGTCGAAAACCCGGTGGTGTCGCGGGTGCGTGCCTCTACGTCGCTGCAGGCGATCGAGATGTGAACCTGAGCCAACGTGAAGTCGCTAACGCAGCTGACGTCTCACCAGTGACCGTCCGTGGGGTCTCTCGCCTCCTCGATGAGCACGATCTGACCACCTACGATGAGGACCTCATCGATCACCTCAATAATTGAGACGCGATGCCTGCTGGTCGAACGCACGTGACCCAGTGACGACGATAGCCTCGTTCGTTGCTTTCGAGAGCGAATCGATCGCTCGCCACTGACGGCGCGACATCGCGCCTGGAAGGAGTGCGGTGCGCGTTTCCCAGGCAAAGTTCGGCCGCTCGAGGGCATGACCATCCATGGAGACAACCCGCCGGGTGCGATGGACCCCGAGCGGCGGGACGTAGACGAGAGCGGGGGTGGCGTCCTCAATCGAAGTGTCGACGTGGACCACCGTCTCGGCTGGCGTCTGCGGCGGGCACGTAGCCACCCGTGCATACGCCGATGCTGGTGGTTCCAGCTGCACGTGGTGGCCATCCTGGATACCATCGTCGAGGGTCCGGAGGGTCTCGGCGGTAGTCGGTGGTCCGGTTGGTCCGCTGATGGCCGTGAGAACGGCGTGGGTCGTCCGTCCGTCGGTGCCGTAGCGATCGGCCACCGCGTTGATAACCGCCGGTCCCGTCGGAATGCTGGCGAGATCGCTCTTGAAGCCTGCCAGGGCAGCCGGACGTTCGTTCGCCGCGAGCCACGCTTCGATATCACCGGGAGAGCACCCGGCTTCCTCGAGGACAACGGCCCAGCCTCGATCGGCACGAACCCCTTTGAGTATACGTAACCAGGCGAGGGAGAGCACGGCGAGGCGCGTCCGAAAGACGTCGACCTGACCGGCTCTCGCTACCTGTAAGGAACGTTGGTTCGCGAGCCGCATCAGTCGTCGAGCATGCCGAGGTGTGGGAACCACGATCCAGAGATCTGAACCATCGGTCGGTATCTCGAGCGCGCGGGCAGCGTCATCCCTCGGTTCAAGGAAGTCGAGCGCTCCCTCAATCGGATCGGTCACCAGGTGGGTCGATACCGTGGCTGGACAGCGGTCTTGATCGAGTAGCCCCGCTCGAACGCCCCTCGCCGGTGGTGAACGGGCGGTGACCTCGAGGTCTGCAGCGAGGGATTCAATGGTGTATTGGGGGACCTCGTCTGCTCTGGTGTCTTCTACTCGTGCAGCAATCTGTGTGCTGAGCTCATCGAGGGTAGCTGGCCACGGACTGATTGCTGCGGGGGATGGCGTGGCCGTCACGGCGACCGTCATCGAATGGTCTGCTGCGTCCCGTGCGATGTCGATTGCCGTCCCCGACGGCCGACCGGTGCTGACGAGCAGTACCTTCCCAGCACTCGATTCGACCTCGTGCTGACTCGCATACGCCTGTAGTTGACCACATGAAATGGCCCCCCGATCGAGACGATACGCGAGGTAACTCTCCAGCGCCGCTTTGAGGAGCTCGAGGGGTGGCTCCACAGCAAACGATTCGAGGAGTACCTCGGTATCGACGGCCGGAACCGAATCGGCGAGGTTCTCACACCGCTGTCGAAGCCCCGTTCGATCACCCTGCAATCGTGCTATGGCATCATCAGGCCAGCCATCGGCCGCTGGAATGACCCCGTCGATAAGACACGCTTCGAGGGTGTCAACGAGCGATTGGGGGGATCGAACCGTCTGGATTGCTGGATAGGTTTCGCCGAACTTCTGGTGGAACATCTCGAACCAGCTAGCTGGCTCAAATCGGCTTCCGTTGGTGGCAGGGATCTCTTGACCGCCGTGGAGCACTGCGTCTGGGATCGTCCAGCCAGCCATCGTGAGGTGCGATCTGGCCTGGTCACACACCGTTGGCATTCGCTCGAGTGTACCGCTTGGATCCTCGATTAGAACCAATGAGTCCCCTCCGGTATCGGCGCGTGCCTGCCAGCTATCGGCAAACGTATCCAACGCCACCTCGGGGCCAAGCACGGCTAGCCTGAGTGTAGCGTCACTCTCGAACAGTGATCCGATCCCCGTCATGGATCCCCTCCGGTAACCGGTGCTTGATCGTAGTGGAGATCAGGAAATTCGAGATGGGATTCGATCGGGTCACCGAAAGGATACCCCTCTCGGTCGAATCGGGATCGTTGCTCTCGACTCGTCTGCAGGAACCGTTCGAACCGATCGAGATCATCGGCAAAGAGGGTTGTTTCGAGGTACTCAGCCGTCGCTGCCACGACGGATCGAGCGCCAGCTGTAGCGATCGTATCATCCAGCCCAGCAGCGATCCCAGCTCGTCGGAGCTCGCTCTCGACCTCGTGGTGGTCGCTCAGTCCCTCGTGTAACTCCTCGGAGACGGTGGCATCGGGAAGCACCGATAGCAGGCGTGCACGAGGATGTGTCGCTGGGACAGCAGCGGCAAACGTGTCTATCGTGTCTGTCGATTCGAGGCTATCTTCAGTGGTACGTGGTCGGTACGAGATCGTACGTGAGAGGGCAGCAAGACCGGGCGATCCGGTCAGCGCTGCCGGCAACAGACCATGACAGTAGACGAAGGTCATTCGCAGCGGTTGCTCCGGTTGATGTCGCCGTAGTGCTGTGAGATACAGAGGCAGCTGCGTGTCGATGCGCCTGGTCGTGGGCGGGACCCGGCCATTGGACACGATGTCCGCCACCGGCCGTGGTCGCCCCGTTTTGAAATCGACCAGATGTGTCGGTGATTTGATCAGGTCGACAACCCCAGAAATCCCCAGCTCATCGTCACGGAAGTACTGCTCAGTGATGGTGCGTTCCAACGCGATATCGAACGCGTTGGCGATGGTATTCTCCATCCAGCTCGGGGACTCATATCCCTCGAACGCTTCCGGATGGGGCGTCAGATCTTCGAGGTACGTGTCGATGACAGCGATCGCTGCCCAGAGTCGGGTATCGATGAGTGACTCGCGATGATCTGGGACCAGTGGAGCCAGCCGCTGGGCGATCCACTCGTGGATCTGATCGCGCCCGATGGTATCGGCCGCCGTTGGGGCCCCTAGCAGCAGGTCAGCGTAGTCGTGAATGGCGCTACCTCTGGTCAACGCTCTTCGCTCTGGCCGGGGCAGAACGTCCGAAAACAGCGCATCTCGAGGAGCGGTGAGCAGCCGATTCAAGATGGTCTTCGTAAAGCGATCGTGTCCGGATCGTGGCCGGCCCTCTGCGGAGAAGTCGAACGAAGCGGTCTGCTGGGGGTCATCTGGACGGGGGATCGCTTCCTCAGCCTCCACGTCGAACCAGTGCAGATGTGGATCGGTGTCCTCCTGATGGGTGGAATAGAGACTCCGTCGTTCACCACAGGCGAGTAACTGGGCGAGTCGATGGCGCTCCCGTCTCTTCCATCGATCACCACCGCCTGGCGGTGTCCGTTGCATCCATTCGCGACCACCCCCAACGAACAGCACCGCCGATCGATTCGTCGCCCAGGCACGACTCGCGTGTATGAGTTGGATGCCGGCCGTTGAAGTGGTACTCTCCTGAGCCACATCGAGGTACGCTCGTAGATCGCGAACGGCTGCTGGCGTGGGTTGGTCGTCTCCGACATCGAGTGAGTCGATGGGATTGGGTGAGTCGAAGGGTTCAGTCTCACAGCGAAATCCGAATTGCTGATACAAGGTATCGATTGTGAGATCGACCGCGTTCTGGGTCACGGTCTGCAACCAGATGGCGGCCTCATCTGAGAGTTGCTCCAACGGTTGCGCATCATCGTGCTCTTCGAGTGATACACCCAGGGCATTGAGCACGAGTTTGACGTCACCAACCCGAGGTACTCCTGGCCCAGCGGCTGCCTCGAGGAGCTCGATGAAGGGATACCAGTTGTCGGTGCCCCCGTGTCTCGTTGGGGAGTACGGAATCGATCGGGCAGCGAGGGCCGCCTCTACATGAGTATACACCGCACCGTCTGCGATGATGGCAACCTGCTCGTACCCGATCGAGCTTGCGTAGGAAAGTGCATCATCAACGACTGCTGTGGTCGAGTGCCCCACCCGCCTGTCAGCGTGAGGGATCCGGTCGTCGGTGACGATATGGGTCTCCTCGGGGAGGAGCCTGGCTTGTAACGGATCGAACGCCTCGGGGGACACACAGGCGATTGGTCCTTCGAGTTGCGATGCACTTGCCAAGGCCGCCTCGGGGAAGTCGGCGTCACGGACGCTCTCCGCGACCTCCTCCTCGAGGGGCGTTGCCGCTAGCGCCGCCGGATCACCGTGATAGCGCCAACTGAGAATAGATCGCTTGATGGCACGGATTACCGCCGGCACCGGGGCCTGGACCGCTCCGATGATGACATCGAGTCGCTCCTGCAATCCGATCGGCTCCGATCCTACTGCGGCCTCTGGGGTCGTAACGTGGATCGAGTCATCAGTACAACCCTCGACCGCGACCACTAGCTCCTCGTCTGGCACGATGAGACGAGTACCCTGTGCCGCTGCTTTGGCCAATCTAGCGGGCGATGGTACCGCAGGGAGTGGTTCGGAAGTGGTCATCGCAGTAGTGGGATCTCACGTCACGTTCGCACGCCTCGACCGAACGACGTGAACAACGCCGTACACGAAGGGCGTGTCAAGACCGACGACTAGCAGCTTGAACAGGTACTGGCCGAGAATCAACTGTGCGAGCAGGTCGGTTCCAAGGGTTGGACCGATCCCGATTATCTGCGGTACGATCGCGAACCCGAGCGTCACGAAGATCACGGTGTCGATGGCTTGACTCGTGGCGGTCGAGACGATGTTCCGGAACCACAGGTGCTCACCGTCGGTTCGCCGCCGGAGATAATCGAAGAAAAAGACGTCGAAGTTCTGACTCACGAGGTAGGCACTCAGGCTGGCGATGACGATGTTCGTGCTGGCACCGAGCACGGTCTCGAACATCGAGGGGTCGACACTCGTCTCAGCCGCAGGGGCGAGGATCGTACTCCAGACGAGCAACAGGAGGAGGAAGTTCATCGCGAAGCCGATGTTCACCATGACGGCGGCGGTCCACCGATCGTAGAGCTCCGTGACACAATCGCTCGCGAAGAAGGTCAACCCCGAGGCGACGGCCGCACCTGGGAGGATGATGGCAGACCCGGTGATCGGAAGGGAGAACGGCAACTCGAAGGCCAGCACCTTCGAGGCCGTCAATTGTGCGGTGACGAGCGCGGTCATGAATACCGAGGCCAAGGCGAAGAGAGCGATGAGGTCGACTTTCTCGAGTCGATCGAGTGTGGCAGCCGGTACCATCCGTGTTCTCATCTGGGTATCAGTGAGAGCATTAAAGCCGTTATCGTTGCCTGCGCAGGCAGCACTGTCATCCCTCCGTCAGACGGCCGTCTTACAATTCTCAATGGGAATAAATAGCTGGACTCCTTACGGGATTTCATGGGGGTCACCCAAACCCCGACAGCCTTCGAAGACACCCCTGATCCAGGTGACTGTGCCCTTGTGTTGAGCCCCGCACTTGAGACCGAGACGACCCGAACATGTACGGATCTGTTGACCCTCGGGAACCCCGCCGACAAGCAGGTGCTTTGGGTCACGCTGCACGAGTCACCGCAAGAACGAATCGACATCTGGGAGGACCACTGCTCCGTCAGTCCCCAAGAGGCAGCGATTATCGATGTCGGGACTGGGATCGATTTCCATCAGGACCACGCCCAACCGATGTTGGGCGGCAGTCCTGTTCCCGTCACGGAGATTACGACCCCCCAGGACCTCACCAAACTCGGCATCGAGATCATCGACCAGCTGGAACGATGGAACCATGAGGAGGGACAGATAGTCGTCTGTTTCCACTCACTGACGACGTTCCTCCAGTACGTCGACCTTCAGGATGCGTTCAAGTTCATGCACGCCCTGACGGCGAGACTCAGCCAACGCGGTGCTATCGCTCACTTCCACATGGACCCGGACGCTCACGAGGCGACGGAAATCAGCACACTCCTGTCCCTGTTCCAGAGTGTTGTTGAATACGAAGATGAAGAATGGACGTATCAAAGCCGATAATCGGCCTTCGTAGTTCCGTTTGAGGGTACGTCCTTCTCTCTGTCGCGGATTCAATTCGTAGTCACTCGTCAGTCAGGCATTAATCGAAGTGAGTTAGTGGGATTCTCAACCGGATGGGGATACACTCACTCGGTCCCAGCCGTATCCTCCGTACGTGGTCTTCCATCAATACGCGAGGTTATATTGGACAGATTCCCCTTTGTGTTGACTATCAAGTCGACGTTACCATGACTACATTCACCGAGTGGACTGAGGTCGCCTCACGAATCGAGCATACCGCCGTAGGTCCAGACGTCTCAACTGCCGATGTCCGTGCGCTGGCAAACGAGGTCAATGTCTACGATTTTCGCTCAGCAGTGGTGACCCCGTATCATGTTCGGACGGCCGATGCGGTACTTGCGGATGACAGATTACTGGTAACGGTGATCGGATTCCCCTACGGCATCACCCCGACCGCAGCCAAAGTCGCAGAAATCGAGGCAGTTGTCGAGTATGTCGATGAGTTCGATCTCGTCATGAACCGCATCGCCTTCGCTGATGGCGACCACGACGCCGTTATCGATGACATCCACTCGGTCCGCGAGGCGGTCGGAGACCACACGCTCAAGGTCATCATCGAAACACCGGTCCTCTCGAGCTTCGAGATCGAGACGGCAGCGCAACTCGCCGTCGAAGGCGGTGCCGATGTGGTGAAGACGGCCGTCGGCTACGAGGGTCCGGCATCCAGTCGACACGTCTCGTTGATCCGTGACACGATCGGAGACCGTGCTCAGGTGAAGGCCTCGGGGGGTATCCGGACCTACAACGACCTTCTCGAGATGATCGATGCCGGTGCCGATCTCATCGGGACCTCCTCGGGCGTCGACATCCACACCACGTCACCGTTCTCCGGGTGAGCGTGTCACTTCGGGAGGAAGATGCTGATGACGGCGACGACGATCCCAGCGACGGCCATGCGGATGGCGGCTATCCACCACTGCTGGTGCGATATCTTGCCCATGTAGGCGCCCACCGCACCCAGGAGGATCACGCCAAGTGCAATGGACAGGAGGACCGCCTGGACGATCGATAGCCACAGGCCGACGAAGAGGAAGGGAATTAGCGTCACCAAGATCGCGAGGACGGGTCCACCGGCGGTCAGGGCGGCCAACACCGATTGGATGTACCGATACTCGCGTTGGATGCGGGTATCGTCCAGTTCGGTCAGCATCGCCTGTTCGAGTTCTTCCCGCTGTCGACCCATCTCTGCCCGTTCGATCTCCCACACGCTCCAGATCCCAGATATTCCCAGACCAACCGCTGCGCCGAGTCCGATCGCGATCATCGTCCTGCCATCCTCGACACCGGAGAGATAGCCTCCGATGATGATACCGATGCTCGTGAGGGTCCCATCGAAGGCGTTCGAGACGAAATATCGTCGGCCGAGTGCCCGGACTCGCTCTCTCCGGAGCACACGGCGAAAGACAACGAGCGGTCCGGGCCGGTCCATCAGTCGTCGATCCAGGGGTCGGCGATGGCCTCGGTTCCACAGGAGACTTCATCGATCGAGTGGATCGATCCGCCGAGGTTCTCTACGACACCTCGAATCTGCTCCACATCGAGGTCGTGACCCTCGATGGCGACGCGCGTCTCAACCACCTTCTCGTCCGTTTCGATCAGTCTCGTCGTGACCCCATCGACCCCATCGATCTCGCTCAACCGTTCCGTGGTGGTGATGACGTCTGGCTCGTGCGGTTTCATGACATCGAGGACGAGTCGGCGTATCATTGGTGTCTCATCGTTCACTCCCCGCCTACAAGTGCGTTAACCTCGAGCCTCGATTCTGCTCGAGCATGGAGTGGGACGATGCGTGGATGCACCTCGGTCTCGCCGTCTCAGTGTGGAGCGGTCATTCCGCCCTGATTGGCCCAGGTTCGAGTTCGGAGAGATCGTAGTAGAACCCACCTCTGAACCAGTCGATGCCGATGAAGACGAACACCAACCCCGCGATGGCGAAGGAACCCGCCATCGCGAGCTCCAGCGCGGTCGGATCGACCGGGAGGAAGGTCCCCGCTTGGAAGGCGAACCAGCTGCCGAGGATGACCTGTCCAATACCAGCGAACTGGTTCCACTCGAGTCCGCGTATCGACGTGCTCTCCCCGCCGAGGACGAACAACGTCCCGACGATGAATAGCGTCGCCGGAGTCATGCCGTCCTCCAGTGATAGCTCCTCGACCCCTGTGATTACAATCGCAAGCCCGAGAGCTGCTACCAGGAGGAACACCCCGATTACGGAGAGCCAGCGTCGCTTCATGACGCGAGCAAATGGTTCATGGCTCCAAAGTGATGTCGGTCACTGAAGCCGTCGTTACATTTTGCTGTCTGGTATCATCTCAACTAGATCCTCCCCCATGGCAGTCGTCCGCACCTCACGTCCAGGATAGTCCGATCGGATCACTAGGCGGCTCCAGTGGACTCGATGGCAGCTCGTGTAGTGGTCCAGGCGTGTTGTATCCCGTCGGTGCGATATCATTCGGTCCCGATGGATAGAACAGGGAGGCGATGGCGTGTAGCTGCTCTCGACCGATATCGAGTTCGAACTGACCGCCCCCGTACAGCGCGATGTCGCGTTCCTTCGCCGCCTCGAGCGTTGCACACAGTGACTTGACCGAGCCGATGCGAGACGGTTTGATGTTGAGCCACTGTGGTGGCCATGTTCGCGTGTCGATAGCGCGCGGCCCCCGGATGGGGTAGTCCCAGGAGAGACGCTCGGTGGCCGACTCGAGCACCTCGATAGTGCCGTCTGTCACGGCTGGATCTTCGATGATCGCGGCTGGAAACGCGTCGAGGAGCCGGCTATACATGGCAGCATCTGGCGCCAGAGACAGGTCCTCATCCTCGTAGAGGCCCTTGAGGTCGAGGATCCGAACGGCATCGATCTCGACCAGCTCGTCGATGAGGTCGTCCGACCACGCCTCACTTGGATCGAGCTTGAACTCGAGGTCAGCGTTTGCATCGAGCAGCCGGTTGATCCGATCCATGGTCGGTGGATCTCCCAGGGACGGACTGACGACGAATCGGACCGGTTGGTAGGATCGTTCGAGGTGCCCTGCGAGCGACTCGCCTCGCTGTCGCAACGCGAGGTCGAGTGCCGCACTTTCGAAGGCCCATTGTCGGTAGTTGCGAAAGACATCCGATGCCCAGTCCTTGTCCGGAAGGAGTTCGCTCCGGTTCAACCTCCGGTGGACATCATCGAACGTGTCGATCTCATCGACCCCGCTCATAGGCATCTCATAGCGGTCGTGCGCGGCAGGCTCGTAGATTACGTCCTCCCCGCGTCCACGATGCCCATCGCCATAGAGGGAGACGATCGTTGTCGATCTGGTGAATCCATTGGCTGTCTCCTCCTCACGACGCTCGAACTCGTGGCCCTCGATGGTCAGTGGAAGCGGTCCGAGGCGGTCATACAGCGCCATTCTCTGGTGTTACACCCGGTGGGCTCAAAGGTCCCTTTGTTTCAGTCGTGATCCGGTACGTCGACGGCTCCTAGCCCATACCGTTAATCCGCTATCGGCCGCATTCCATCGTATGTCCGAGACCGTCATCCCCGAAGGAACGGTTCATCCGCAGACGGATGTCATCTACGAGTTCACGCCCGAGATGGAGGCCCGATGGCAGGTGGAAGCTGGGACAACGGTGACTGTCAAGACCATCGACAGCCTGATCGGCGAGGTCGAAACCGAGGACGATCTCCTCCATGAAGTCCCCGAGGAGGTCAATGCAGCGACCGGTCCGATCGCGGTCGATGGCGCCACTCCGGGTGACATCCTCGCGGTGTCGATCGACGAGGTCAGAGTCACAGAGGACATCGGCCGGGTCACCGTCTTACCCGGGTTCGGACTCCACCACGACCATCCCACCCTTGACGCACCCCGAACACGTATTACCCCGATCGAGGAGGGCAGTGCAACGTTCAGAGACATCGAGGTCCCACTGACACCGATGATCGGGACCATCGGGGTCGCACCCGCCGCGGAGTCACACACCACGATCGTCCCGCACGACCACGGCGGGAACCTCGATACCACGGATATCACGACGGGAACGACGATCTACTTTCCAGTCTTTCAATCGGGTGCACTGTTGGCCATGGGTGATAGCAAGGCAGTCATGGGTGATGGAGAGGTGTCGGGAACCGGTGCAGAGGTGGCAACGGAGATCAATGTGACTCTCGAGGTGATCGACGACGCCTCTATTACCCTCGATCGGCCGCTATTGGAGACGCCATCTACGTGGAAGACCGTCGCAAGCGCAGGGACACTTGAGGAGGCATGTGAACTCGCTAACCAGGATCTGATCCGATTGCTCCAAGACGAGTATGCTCTGGACTTCACCGATGCGTATATGCTGACGAGTTTGGTCGCTGACCTCGAGATCAGTCAGGTCGTTGACCCCTTAGTAACGGTACGAAATGCAATTCCGAAGGAGTTCATTGACGATCCGTTCGTTGCTCGGTGATCCCCCCGATCTATGGGTTACATCGGTCACAGAATACTCGTGGTAGATTCCTCCTCTCGTAGAAGGAACAGTGCTTTTCCGTACTGGTGCTAAACTCCCGTGCAAGGGACGATGTCCGAACACTGGTGGGAAGAGCTACAACAGCAGGAACCTGAGCTAGCTGAGCTCATCGAGTATATCGTCGAGATCTGGGAGACGGTCCCACTTCTCGTGTGGATACTGCTTGGAATCGTCATCATCAAGCTCGTCAGCGATTACATGTCGCCTCGTGACTACGAGCAGACGTCGATCCCATCGGACCGCCGAAGCGACGATCGAGCCGAGGATGGACCCTCCCGCGAACGATATTCTATCCATGACGATCTCGACGAGGAGCGCGAGTACCACATCGCCAGTGAGTCCGATCCCATCGAGGCGCCTAACCAGGTCGATCGGAGTATTCTCGGAACCATGCAACGACTCGCTCGCATGGCCCTTGGTGGGTCACGAGGCGAGGATTGACCTGACGGTCTGTGGTTATGACTGAGCGATGCTTGCCATGTACGATTGGTCTCTGGCGACGACCGTCTCTGGCTCGAATTTGATGAGCCTCCATCGGTCCTGATCGAGGTCGACAAAGCCCCGGTCCCATGCCTCCTTATCAGGCCCGAGATAGCGCGTGAGTTTCCGGTCAACGATGTCCTCATCGAGCGGCTGGAGGGAGGCGACACCGCGCATGCCGATATGCTGGACACGGCCCTCGGCCACGTCGAAATCGACGATCGCGACCGCGATCTGTGGATGGTGGTCGATTCGTGTCGTGTAGGTCTTCTGGGTGTCTCCGATCATCCACATCGTTTCTTCTTCCCAGTGATACCAGAGCGGAGAGACCCGGGGATCACCCTCGCGTGAGACGGTAGCGACGAAACAGAACAACGGACGTTCGAGGACCTCGTCGATCGGTTCGTTTAGGGAGTTCTCGATGAGTTCCATGGTAGAGGTGAAGAGCTCAATCGGTTGTAGCTCTGGCGGGAACGGTGCGGTACCGTTGGGACCCGTTGTGACGCTGAATCGAGGGTGTTCTTAGCGTTGCTACGCCTCGATACCGGTGATCTCGAAGCGAGCCCCGCCGTTGGTCCCTTCCGTGACACGGATCGTCCATCCATGGGCGTCCTCGATCTCCCTGACGATGGTCAAGCCGAGACCTGATCCCTGCTCTGCGGTTGAACTCCCCGAGTCGAACACCTCACCCCGGTCCGCGGGATCGATTCCGGGACCATTATCCTCGACGTAAAACCCGTCGTCGAGGTCACCGACCTCGACAGCGACCGCTTCACCTCCGTGCTCGACGGCGTTGCCAAGCAGGTTCTCTACGAGTTGACGAAGCCGTGTCCTATCGGCGTCGAGAATGCGATCGGTGGCGACCGATAGGGTCGCATCAGCCGATTTCACCCCCTCCCACGCCTCGACAACGATTCGTGACAGGTCGACTGGTTCCGTGTCACCGAGACGGCTGCCTCATACGCCTCTTGGGCGGTCAGTTTGAGCGAGCCGAATCCAACGATGTGATCAGATTGTTCCGCGACGATGAACTCCATCTCGTCTGATT
>CAZXER010000020.1:0-34657 GCA_964639975.1 uncultured Halobacteriales archaeon
CTACAGGACAGCGCCCTCAACGCTGCGCCGTTGGCCTGGCTTGGCTACCCACGCTTGCCACGAAAGGCATCCGATGCTAGACTCTCATGGGATATTATGGCTTACCTTTCTGACTCACGTGACGCAGTGTTACTTAAAGGGGTCCAACTCCTTAGCCGTCCACATGGCAAAATATTCCACCGGCGGCGGTGGTGGCGGTGGCGATGGCGACACCTGCGAACTCTGTGGCGCCCAGAGCGACACGCTTCAGACCGCCTCCATCGCCGGGGCAACCTTACAGGTCTGTCGGTCCTGTCAGCCACATGGCGATACCGACAAGAAGCAACAGTCGACCGACGCCGAGTCGCAACCGGAGGGGGGGCCATCTCGCAAGAAAGAGATCGCCCAGCGGATCGCCAAGGCCCAAGATGCCGTCAAGCCGGACACGACGCGATGGGAACGAGAAGGCGCTGGCTATGACGACGACCCGCTTCCGTATCTCACCTCCGAGTACGGGAGCAAGGTCACCGAGGCGAGGCAGTCGGCCGGGTTGAAGCTCGAGGAGCTGGCTGACGAACTCGATATTCGCGAACAGGACCTGTTGGCAGTCGAACAGGGTCGGGCAGCCAGAGCCGGCGTCGGTGGGTCGGTTATCGATTCTCTCGAGGACTACCTCGACATCACCATCCAAGAAGGGGCGTGAGGCTATGGCCGTCCAACTGGCAGCAGCTGATCCAACGACGCGCACGTTCGAATCGACCGTGGCAGCTATCGACGGGCAGGCGGTCGAGCTCGAGGAGACCTACTTCTATGCCGAAAGCGGGGGACAGCCGGCAGATCGTGGCACGATCGAGGGGATCGACGTGGTCGACGTGCAAAAACACGAAGACGGCATCTGGCATACGCTGGCTGGGGACCTGCCAGCAGCCGTCGGTGACACCGTCACCGGGCACATCAACCCCGAGTTCAGGCGATATTGCATGGCAGCGCACACGGCGAGTCACGCCGTCTATGGCGCAGCGCGGGAGCGGTTTGCCGATGTCGGATACGGTGGGTTCGAGATCACCCCAACGAAGGTCCGTATCGATCTAGAGACTCCCATCCCGATCGATGACGAGGCGATGCTCGACCTCGAACGGTTGACGAACGAGGTCATCTGGGAGGATCGTCCGGTGACCTGGTCGGAGTGGCCCGCTGACGAGGTCAAAGCACGCGACGACATCGCGTTCAACGTGGCCACCGAGGTCGTCAATACCCAGGAGACCGTTCGTATCGTCGAGATCGAGGAGTGGGACATCGCTGCCTGCGGGGGAACACACATGTCATCGACCGGTGCCATCGGAGAGATCGCCATGGCCGATCGGTCGAACCCGGGAGAGGGACAGACGCGCGTGGAGTTCGTCGTCGGTGAAGAGCGCATCGAACAGCACGATATCGAGAAACGAAGCGCCTGGCGGGCGAAGGCTCGACTCGGTGTTCCCGTCGAGGAGATCCCGTCCAGAATCGACCAGCTCGAGGAGGAACGACAGGCACTCGAATCCCGCGTCGACGCCATGCAAGAGGCCATCGTCAGTGCCTCGGTGACGGGACCAGCCGCCACGCGCTTCGACCACGATGGCGCCTCGTGGACGCTCACCTCGGTTCCAGAGGTCGAGGCGAATACTGCTGCCTCGGTCATCGAGGGGTTGCTCGGGGATGTCGCTGATGTCATCGCCGTCTCGGGCGGGGAGCACCGGGCTCACCTCGTGGTCGCGAGCAACGCAGAGATCGCAGCGACCGAGATCATCGATACCGCGCTGGCCGGGTTCGATGGTGGTGGAGGCGGTGGATCACCTCGGATCGCCCAGGCAGGTGGCATCGATGCCGACCCGGACGATATCATCGAGTATCTCGCCAACGAGTACGCCCCGGAGTGACCGAATACCCGGGCTATTTTTTGCTGAGCCACCCGAGGCGAACGCCATGGAAGAGACCGAGGAGCAGCGGGCCATGCGTGAGGTCCTCCACGAGGTCGCCGTCGAGGAGATCCGACCGCGTGCGCCCGAGTGTGATACGTCCCAGGCGTTTCCCGAGGACGTCTGGGACCGCCTCGCGGACCTCGATGTAACGGGAGTATCCGTCCCGGAAGCATACGGTGGTCTCGGCCTCGATCGACGGACCTACTGCACGGTGATCGAGGAGGTCGCCTACGGGATGCTGGCCGTGGCGACGGCCCTCGGGGTCCATGCGATGGCCACGTCTTGCATCGCCGAGTTCGGAGACGACGAGCTCAAAGGGGAGTACCTACCCGACATGGCGACGGGTCGTCCGGTGGGAGCGTTCGCGCTCTCGGAACCCCAGGCGGGCTCAAACCCGCGTGCGATGGAGACAACAGCCCGTCCGGTCGACGATGGCTACGTGATCAATGGGACGAAGCAGTGGATCACCAACGGCGAGCGAGCCGGCGTGATCATCCTGTTCGCGAAGACCGAACCCGAGAATCCCGATACCATCACGCAGTTCCTCGTCCCCGCGGACAGCGAGGGACTCTCGGTCGCCAGCAAGGAGGATAAACTCGGCCTGCGCGCGAGTGACACCTGCCAGCTGCAGTTCGATGACGTCCACATCCCTGAGCGGTATCGACTGACGGAGGTTGGACGCGGATTGCGAGCCGCGTTCGAGGTGCTCAACGGCGGCCGGATCGCGATCGGGGCCCAATCGATCGGGCTCGCCAGAAGTGCGCGTGACGACGCGCTTGCCTATGCGACCGACCGAGAGCAGTTCGACCAGCCGATATCCGAGTTCCAGACGATCCGTCACAAACTCGCCGACATGGAGACCAAACTCGCCGCTTCGCGGTTGTTGACCTACGATGCAGCTCGGCGACAGGACCAGGGTGAACCCGTGGCGAAGCACGCGAGTATGGCGAAGTACTTCGCCAGCGAGGCCGCGGTGGAGATCGCCAACGAGGCGGTGCAAATCCACGGTGGCTACGGCTATGTTTCCGACACCGACGTCGAACGCCTCTATCGCGATGCCAAGGTGACGACGATCTACGAAGGCACCTCAGAGATTCAAAAGACGATCATCGCACGGGAGCTCCTCAACGGGTCCTGAGACCGAGTCTATCGTAAGTATAGACGCCGATCGCCGTAGCGAACCAGACGGCCGCTGCGACGGTGGTGGCGAAGACGACCCGGCCCGTCCAGGTATCGATCTCGAACCAGATGCTCCCGATGGCGATGATAGGGGTCCCGATCACGACGGTCAGGACGAACGTGACCTCCATGACCCACCCGAAGTCGACGCCGTCAGCCGGCATGCCGAAGGGCCTCAGAAGACCGCATCCCGCCACCAGGGCGCCGCTGCAACGGCCACGGCGACGAGCAGAATGAGGACGCCGACGAGACGGATCACCGTGAGGGTTCGTCCAGCCGGTTCGGGATCGCCACCCCATCGACCACCACGCCCGGTGTCACCGGTGTGAAAGAGGTAGATACCGTAGTTGTAGATGACAGCAGGCCGGAGGACGAACCCAAGGCCGAGGATGGCCGTGAGCACCAGGGCTGCGATCTCCTCGGGATAGTACATAACTGTGGATGGCTCCAGGAGGATAATAAACGCACCGAGGGACCGGATGGCTTTTTCTCGGTCCCCTCGAGATATCCCAGTATGGTCGTGCGCGTAACCGACATCATGGACTGGGACGGCGACGAGCCGATAACGATGCTGACGGCGTACGACGCACCCACCGCCTCGATCGTCGATGCGGCCGGCATCGAGATGATCCTCGTGGGTGACAGCGTCGGGAATACGATGCTCGGCTACGACTCGACGCTGCCGGTGACTCTAGAGGAAATGGTGAGCCACACCGCCGCGGTCGCCAGAGGTGCCGACGAGGCACTCGTCATCGCAGACATGCCGTTTCTCAGCTACGGGGCTGACCGAGGCGACGCCATCGAGCACTGTGGACGGATGCTCAAAGAGGCAGATGCCGCCGCAGTCAAGCTCGAGTCGGGACCGCATACGATCGGACTGACCGAGGAACTCACGAACCTCGGGATCCCCGTGCAAGCGCATCTCGGCCTGACACCCCAACACGAGCACCAGCTGGGAGGACTCAGCCGACAAGGGACCGACGAATCGGTGGCAAGCCGGATCATCGAGCTCGCCGAGGCACACGAGGACGCCGGGGCGTTCTCACTCGTCCTCGAACACGTCCCCGCTAATCTCGCCGAACGGATCACGGAGACGCTATCGATCCCGACGATCGGTATCGGTGCTGGACCACACTGCGATGGCCAGGTTCTCGTCACGAACGATGTCATCGGCCTCAGCGACCGTGCCGCCCCGTTCTCGGAACGATTCGGTGATGTCAAGGGCGAGATGGAGGCGGCCGTCACCCGGTATCGGGACGCCGTTCGAAACGGCGACTATCCAGGACCCGAACACAGCCACGTCGAGGACGACTTATTCGAGGACTAACGCTCGGTCTCCAGGAAGGCTGCGAGCTCGTCGTTGAACCGCGATGGGCGCTCGAGCATGACCAGGTGCGCAGCATCCTCGATGACCGAGTAGGTGCCATGTGGGATATGCTCGGCGAGATACTCGTGGTATGATGGCGGCGTCAACGAGTCCCGCGCCCCACAGATTGCGTGTACTGGTTCGTCGATCTCACCGAGTCGATCGCGAACATCGAACTCGTGAGCGGTCAGGAAGTCGCGTTCGGTCACGCGTCTGCCGCACTCGTACATCGCCGCGCGAGAGGCCTCCACGAGACGTGGGTCGGCATCGGCGAATAACATGTCCTCCCCGTGGAGGAACTCGACCGCTCGATAGAAGTCCTCGGCAAGCCAGGTCCGCAACGACTCGAGGACCGCCAGTTTGGCGCCGCTTCCCACAAGCACGGCAGCCGACACATCGAGGTTGCGTTCGAGCAAGAGCCACTGGACGACGGCACCACCCAGTGAATTGCCGATGAGAACATCGGCCTCGACCACCTCGGCCACGGCAGCCACGTCATCTGCATACGCCTGCAGCGCTGGCTTGCCACTGGCTACCTCGAAATCATCCGAGTCGCCATGACCGCTCAAATCGAGCGACACGATCCGATGGGACCGTGAGAGCCGATCCTGTGACTTCCAGACGCGCCGGTCCGCACCACTTCCATGGACGAACACTAGGGTGTGTCCGCCATCACCATGATCGGTGACCCGGTACGCCGTCCGTCTCCCGGCGTGCTCGACCTCCTGCATACCGTCTACTGGCTGGGCGAGCAGTATGTTTTGACCGATACCGAGGTAACCGAGTGGCTTATACATGTAGAAGAGTAACCTATTGTTAGTCTACGTCGTGTCGCGCCGGGGATACGAGGCCGAGTCGGCGAAGTTTATCCGGCGTCAGCACGAAGTTACAACCAACGACAACCCGCACGCATGAAACTACACGTCAAACCACTCAAGCAGAAGGATGCAGGTCGCGGACTCGCCGCGATTGACCGAGAAGCGATCGAACAGATGGGCCTGGAAAGTGGCGATTACATCGTCATCGAGGGGCCAAACGGCGATCGCGCTGTCGCCCGAGTCTGGCCAGGGTACCCGGAGGATACCGGACGGAACATCGTCCGGATCGACGGGAACTTGCGACAGACGGTCGATGTGAACATCGAGGATTCAGTCAGCGTCGAGCCAGCTGACGTCTCCCCGGCGACGACGGTGACGGTCGCCCTGCCACAGAACCTCAGAATCAGTGGTGATATCGGTCCGCTCATTCGAGACCGTCTCAGCGGCCGTGCGGTCACGAAAGGACAGACGGTCGCGATCCCGTTTGGGTTCGGTGGCTTCACTGGGTCTCGAGCCGTCCCGCTGAAGATCGCCGATTGTGAGCCCGAGGATACCGTCGTCGTCACCGAGACGACCGAGTTCATCGTCAGTGAACGCTCGGCCGAGCAAATCGCCACCGAAGCCGAGGGCGAACGGGCGACGCCGTCGGTCAACTACGAGGATATCGGTGGACTCGACCGCGAGCTCGAGCAGGTCCGTGAGATGATCGAGTTGCCCATGCGTCACCCAGAGCTGTTCCGACAGCTCGGGATCGAGCCGCCCAAGGGGGTACTGTTGCACGGGCCGCCGGGCACCGGGAAGACGTTGATGGCCAAGGCCATCGCGAACGAGATTGACGCCTACTTCACGACCATCTCCGGTCCGGAGATCATGTCGAAGTACTACGGTGAGAGCGAGGAGCAACTCCGGGAGATCTTCGACGAGGCGGAACAGCAGGCACCAGCGATCGTCTTCATCGACGAGCTCGACTCGATCGCCCCGAAACGTGAGGAGGTCAGCGGGGATGTCGAACGACGGGTCGTGGCCCAGCTACTGTCCCTGATGGATGGTCTCGAAGAGCGTGGGGATGTCGTCGTCATCGGCGCGACGAACCGTCCGGATGCACTCGACTCGGCACTTCGGCGAGGTGGCCGCTTCGACCGGGAGATCGAGGTCGGTGTGCCAGATCGAACCGGTCGTCTCGAGATCTTACAGGTCCACACACGCGGCATGCCCCTGGCTGAGTCGGTTGATCTCGAGGACCTGGCCGAGAGCACCCATGGTTTCGTCGGCGCGGACGTCGAGACGCTGACCAAGGAAGCGGCCATGAACGCGCTGCGGCGCATCCGCCCTGAGATCGATCTCGACGCGGAGGAGATCGATGCCGAGGTGATCGAGAGTCTCAGAGTGACCTCCAACGACTTCAAAGAGGCGCTCAAGACCGTCGAGCCATCGGCGATGCGGGAGGTCTTCGCCGAGGTACCCGATGTGACCTGGCATGATGTCGGGGGGCTCGAATCGACGAAAGAGCGCCTTCGAGAGACCATCCAGTGGCCGCTTCGCTACCCCGAAGTCTTCGAGACGATGGACCTCACCGCTGCCAAAGGGGTGTTGCTATACGGCCCACCGGGTACCGGGAAGACGCTGCTTGCGAAGGCCGTGGCCAACGAGTCCGATAGTAACTTCATCCCGGTGAAGGGGCCCGAGCTCATCAACAAGTACGTCGGTGAGTCCGAACGAGGGGTCAGGAAGATCTTCAGCAAGGCGAGAGAGAACGCTCCGTCGATCATCTTCTTCGACGAGATCGACTCGATCGCGACCGAACGAGGCCGCTCCAGTGGCGATTCGCAGGTCACCGAGCGGGTGGTCTCACAGCTGCTGACCGAGCTCGACGGGATCGAGGCGCTCGAGGATGTGGTGGTGATCGCAGCGACCAACCGCCCAGATCTCATCGATCGGGCACTCATGCGGCCAGGCCGCCTGGATCGGCACGTCAACGTCCCGGCGCCAGATACCGATGCCCGCCGGGCGATCTTCGAGGTCCACACGCGAGACAAACCGCTCGCTGAAGACGTCGACCTCGATGATCTCGCCGAGCGTACCGACGGCTACGTGGGTGCCGACATCGAGGCAGTATGCAGAGAGGCGGCCATGGCCGCGAGTCGAGAGCTCATCCAGACCGTCGATGAGGAGGATGTCGCAGAGAGCGTCAAGAACGCGCTCATCAGTCAGGAGCACTTCGAGGCAGCCCTCGACGAGGTCAACCCCTCATTCACCGAGGACATGCGCCAGACC
This sequence comes from uncultured Halobacteriales archaeon, assembly GCA_964639975.1. Classification (GTDB taxonomy): domain Archaea; phylum Halobacteriota; class Halobacteria; order Halobacteriales; family SKSH01; genus CAZXER01. The sequence continues at coordinate 7,575 of CAZXER010000020.1, forward strand.
TACGAACAGATCGAGGAACGCTTCCAGGACGTGCCCCAGGACGAACCAGAAAAGCGGGAAGTGCAGCGGACGTTCTACTGATCGGTCAGTCTGAATCGACCGGTTCTGCCACCTCGCGCTCGATGAGCGCTTGGGCGTTCTCGACGGGAAGAGAGATCACATCTCCGGCGGCGAGATCGTACTCACGTTCGTCCACGCCGAGTATCGTGCCGATGTCGTCGACGACCCGAACGAGCCGTCGATCCGGAGCCGACTCAGCTGCGTCATCGGGATCAGACGGTTCGTCCGCATCCGCAGACGGCGGCTCCACTGACGAGGACGTCGGCGTGGAGACAGGTGTGATATCCTCGGTTTCGGGGAGGTCTTCATCGACCCCCTCGAGTGCGGCCGCTCGAGTCGCCCGAATCCCATTGACCACCAGTGCGTAGAGTTCTGCCTCCTCGGATGTCATCGACGGGGGCTCCGACTGGTCACCCGCTGCGATCGTCATCGCATGGGTAAGCAGCTTCGATATCCGGTTCTGAAAGATCGATTCGAGCACTTCCGTTGCGGAGTTGTGCTTGTCATTGAGGCGAGAAACCGTCGGGTCGGAGAGCGGTTCATCGCTCTCGTCGAACTGTTCGTCCCGTTCCTCCTCGATCTCCGCGATGAACTCCCGGGCCTCCGCATAGAACGAGGGGCGCAATGGTTGTAACTCGCCAGACGCGCGCTCCTCGTCTCGGACAGCGCGAAGTTCATCGAGGTTCATTCTTGTACCTTCTGTGCCCGTCCACCGGCCATCAGGTAGATGCCGAGGAACTCGGGTACCTCATGGTGGCCGGGGTCGAACTGTCTTTTGGTCCCGCCGATGGTCGTCTCGACCGATTCGAGCACGTCAATCGCGATTTCAACCCGATCGAACATGGGTGCTACGGCCTGCTCCAGTGGTTCGTACGAGGCGAGGTCGTCTCGGTCGACGAGCTGAACCACCAATCCCGTCGCGCCATGGAGGCTTCCGGGGAGCCTGATGAGCCGATGAACGTCCGTGGTCACGGGCTCGTCGATCGCCGGACCGCTCCCTCGTACACGATGATCGACGAATGCCCTGACGAAGCGGACGAAATCCGGGTGAAGATCGAGGTCACCTCGTTCGATGGCCGGCCATCTGGAGGTCACGATGCGGGCCACCGATTCCGCGCGTGACGGGCCGATCCCCGGGAACGTGGCAACCTCGTCGATGATACCCTCGCGAGAGCGATCGCGCAACCCATCCAGGTAGTCAGTCAACGCCTCGTGAACGCGTCGTCCCCAGCCACTGTCAGTGTGGAACTGACGTTTCGTACCACCACCGGCAACGGCTTCGGTGGTCACGAGCGACTCATACGTCAGTCCCTCCCCCCGGACGTACTCGACGACCTCCCGGCGGGCCGTTCGATCCAGGTCCGCAACGCCGGCATCCCTGACATGGACGTGGTAGCCTCGATTGCCCGAGAACACCACCGTCAGATCGGTGAATCCGAACTCAGTCTCCAGTTGCTGGACGAGCTCGACGGTGGCGTCGCGACAGGCGGCCAACATGGCTGCCGGTGAATCTCGATCTGGATCGACTCCCGGAAGGTGATCCGCATCCAGGTCGAAGACGAGATCGGCACCACGCCATCCTTTGGCGCCCATTGTGTTGGCTCCAGGATCGTCGTAGGTTGCAGCCGAATGGTAGACATGGCGCGGTTTCGCCCGTTCCAGAAATTCACCCAGGTACGGCTCGTCGACGATCGCCTCATGCCTGATCATCCGGGTCCCGTCACCGGCGGTGAAGGGGATATAGGCCCACTCACGGTTCGTCGACGACGGCGGTGGGACGGGTCCGGTGGACGACACCGAGGCCGCTGGCTCGTTCCGGCGATAGTAATCGCCAAAGCGGCCCTGCAGATACGACCGCGTCCGCTCGTTCACGATAGCTGTGGAGTTGGCCAAGATTAATAAAGGTCTGCCGGAGGGTGGTGGGATCTAGTCGGTAGCGAAGTAGCCGCGAAGGCGTTCGGAGAGCGTGGCCGGGTCACCAAGGCGAAGCAGGTACGCATCACCACCGTCTTCGTAGTAGTTGCCGATCGCTTGCTCCACCGTGAACCCGAGATGACGATAGAACTCGATGGCCGGCTGATTCGTCTGTCTCGTGTGACACTCGATCACCTCGTGGTCATCGGCGACCGCTGCCACGAGGTGGCGACCGAAGCCCTCTCCGCGATACTCCGGGTCAACGCCCAGAAAGAGGAGGTACCCATCAGACCTGGTCGACGCGAACCCGATCAACCCGTCCTCGTGTGAGATGAGGACGTGACACTTGGCGCGACGATACGCCTGGTAGAAGAACCGTCGTCGTTGTTTGAGCACCCCTTCCGTGCGGTGGATGGTTTCTTTGAGCTCCCACGCTGCATCCACGTACTCGTCCGAGCCGGCCTCAACCGCCCTAAGTTCGAGGGTGGCACTCACTGGCCTACGATTCGCAAACGGTCTTCATAAGTCCACCGCCGGGGCCTCGGTTCCTATTTGAGGCCAGCGCTCGACACGTCGACCGTCGATGCCCTACGAGCTCCGACCACACACTGCCGACGTTGCTATCGAGGCGACGGCCGGCTCGCTTGACGAGCTCTTCGCAGCGATCGGTGACGGGATGGCGGCATGTATGGTCGATTCGGTACCACCAGACAGCGGGGATCGGTTTGAAGTCGCGGTCGGCGCTTCAGATCTCGAGGCGTTACTGTTCGACTATCTCGATGAGCTGATCTACCAACGTGACGTCCGAAACGTGATGCCCGTCGACAATCGGGCCACGATCGATTCGACCGATTCGGGCTACGCTCTCGAGGGGTCGTTTCGGGGCGTTCCACTCGAAGAGCTCTCCGCCAGGGAGGTCAAAGCGGTGACCTACGCCGATATGGCCATCGAGGAGTCCGACGAGGGCTGGCGAGGCTACGTGGTCCTCGATATGTGAAGGGCACCATCTCATTCCTCACTAGCCACCTGAGTCAAGACGAGACGAGAGGCCACGTCACGGGAGGAACCCGAGCAACATGTCGATGCTGTTCTCGGCCCCTTCGAGCAGTAGCGACCCGAGTCCACCGATACCGCCTACCTCGGGTGCCAGCCAGGGGAGGACGAGGAACGGGAAGAGGAACGTCGCGATCATGCTCCCGATGTTCGTCATCGCGACGACCGCGATCAGCCGGAACAGGGGAACATCGTGCATCTCCCCGAGGAGCTGTCGGGCGGACTTGGTCTGATCGGCCATCAGCTCGTTGAGCCGTTTGATGTCCCCGATGTTCACCGGACGGGTCCGAAGCTCCACGTACCCGGCGAACCAGCCCGGCGCCAGCAACGGGTTGATGCTCGTGAGCCACGCCACACCCCCTCCGACGCCAGCGCTGGTCCATTTCGCGCCCGCGAGCTTCGCTAACGTGAACGCGAAGACCCCGTTGAAGAGGAACCACGCGGCGAACAGCTTCAACAAGAACGTGTTCCCGACCCCGGCCATCACCAGCAGGAAGAAGAAGCCGATGACGACGATCGAGACGAGGTACGCCGCGACTCGGAGGATCGAGAACCGTCGTTTGCCCGGTGAGGCGATCGTCTCGATGTCATCGAGTCCCTCGGGTGTCTCGAGGTGGCGTCGGATCCCGGCCTCATGGCCTTTCCCGACGATCGCGACGACGTCCAACCCCTGTCGCTTCAATGCCAGCAGCTTATGTGCCATGTACGTGTCTCGCTCGTCGATGAGGGCCTGAGCTCCCCCGGGGCTGAATCGACGGAACTCCTCGAGTAACACCGAGACGAGGTCGACATCGGTGAGCTGAGAATCGTCCTCAAGTCCCTCCAGATCGATTCCATCGGACGACCCGATTCCAGCCATCCCGAGGATCAATCCCCAGACCAATTTCAGCTTCTCGATCAGCGTCAATCGAGCCCAGAATCGCTGGATCGTGATCTGGATGTCCCGATCGATGAGGGCGATCGGCAGCTCCCTGGCCTCCGCCTCCTCGATGGCCGCCCGCATGTCGGCCCCTGGCCTGATGTCGAATCGGTCGCCCATCCGGGCCTGCATGTAGGACAACAACCAGTAGGTGAGCAGCTGGGCGACGGTCCCCCCTTTGAGGAGATCCTGTGGATCGAGATCCTCGGGCGTCTCTCCCTGGATCTGCTTGTAGCGGCCCTCGTCGAGCTCGACGGCCACGATATCGGGCTCACCCTCGGCTATCGCGTCACGGACTTCCTCGACACTGTGGTGCGAGATATGGGCCGTCCCGACCAGCGTTATCGACCCCTCGGGCTGGCGACCGTCCATCGTCACCGGGTCTCGGGGGTGATGCCCTATAAGTTGGCCGATGCACCGACCCCTTGATGGCGTTGCCCCTCCCACCAACGGCCATCCATGTCACAGACACCGCTGCTCGAGTCCCACACCGAGATGACCGAGGTCGTGTTGCCCAACCACTCGAACGAGTACGGCCGGGCACTCGGTGGCGTGATCCTTCGGTGGATGGACATCTGTGGTGCGATCGCAGCCATGCGCTTTGCCGATGGGCTCTGTGTCACGGCAGCAATGGATCACGTCGACTTCATCGCGCCGATCGAACAGGGAGAGATCGTCAATCTCGAGGGATACGTCTACGAGACGGGGCGGACGAGCCTCGAGGTCGTCGTCGATGTGACCGCCGAACAGATCGAAGATGACAGCGACAACCGAGCGACGACGACCTCGTTCTTCACGTTCGTCGCGATCGAGGAGGACGGCACCCCGAGACCGGTCCCAGCCGTCTCGGTCGAGAGCGATCGAGAACGCTCGATGCGAGAGAAGGCCATCCAACGCCGAGCATCTCGACGGCGCGAGTTCGTCGAGGACGAACGCTGAGGGAGAGATCGGGTGAATCGCCATCGTTAACCGCCTCAACCACCCATATCGACAGCAATGGATGTCGAGGTGCCTGAGCCGCCGACGCTCGATGTACCCGACGGGCAGGACGATGACTACCGGCGCCAAGAGATCGAAGCACATCTCGAGGGAGGCGCGTGGGAGGAAGCGTTCACCCAGTGGCTTGCGGAAACCGATCTCGAGGAAGATGCATATGAGATCGCCCTCGAGCTGGGCTTGTTCGGTGACTTCGACTTCTTCTGGGACGAGTTCGCCCAACGTGTGGGATACGCGGCACCGGGTATCGCGGACGACTGGGATCAACACGAGTACCACCCCGAGTTGACCTCCTGGCGGCAGGTCTCCTCGATCAACGCCGGGTTAGCCGAGCTCGGCCAGCGCATCTGCGACCTCCTCAAGGAGGAGTACCTCGAGTGGGAGGACGACGACTGGGGCGACGACCTCGACCTCCCGTCCTACGAATGAGGCGGTTCCCCGCTACGTGACGGTTGCGACGATGAGGAACGATTCCGTCCGGTTCTCTGCTCGGCTGACGTGATAGCCAGCATCCTGCAGCTGGGAGACGGCCTCGCCAAGCGTGAAGCGTTCATCGAGGGAGGGGCCATCCGCACCGGTTCCTTCGCTCGTCCAATCGATGGTCACCAATCGGCCAGCGGGACCGAGGACGTCACGGACTCGCTCGTGCGCAGTCCGCGATGCGTACTCATGGAACGTCATCGTCGAATACGCGATATCGATCGTTCCGTCCCTGATGGGTAGGTGCTCGATGGCCCCTGCGACAGGCGTGACAGGCTCTGATTCCCTTCGATTGACGAGGTATTCGAGCATCGCTGGTTGGAGATCGATCCCGAGGAGCTGGTCGACATGCGGGGCAATATCGAGCGCGTAAAAGCCCGTCCCCACGCCGAGATCCAGCACGGTGGCATCAGCGGATGGTTCGATGGCGCCGTACAGCTCCTCGAGTGAGCAGTACCGGTACCGATCCGGGTCGTCGAGGTTCTCGGCATTCTCCACCGGGTACGTGTGAAATCCCATCGATTGCACGCTGGAGCAACAGCGGGTTAAGCCGGTCGGTTACGGAAGCTGCGGGAGGACCTCGTCCCCGAGGCGCTGGATGCACGTCCGCATCCGGTCGGTTCCGATGCCTGGATAATACGTCCGTAAGATCACCTGGACATCCTCACCCACGTTGTCCGCGATCGCCGTGAGCTCCTCAGTCACCTCCTCCGGGGTTCCGAAGATGGCGGCGTCTTTGAGCTCCGCCTTCCGATCAGCGGGAAGTGACGTCACTGACTCTCCCCCATACCAGGATGCGTACCGTCGTTGGAGGTAGAAATAGCCGGGACGCATCGCCTCCCAGGCGTCCTCCGGTGTATCGGCCACGAAGCCGTGTTTGAGCACGTACACCTGGAACTCATCCGTCAGTCCTTCCTCCTCCCGGAGCGAGCGGATATCCTCGACCCGCAGCCGAAGACCGTCGGCGTCGAGAGAAGACGGCGCCATCCACCCATCCCCCAAGCGAGCGGCTCGTCTAACCGCAGGCTTCGCCGCGCCGCCGAGGATGATCGGTGGTCCCGCACCCGGTGGCGTCGGCGTGACCGGCGCATCCGAGCCGACGGGGTGAAAGCGGGGATCGTAGGGTTCGTCACGCCAGGCCGCCTTCGCCAGTTCGACGGCCTCGATCGTTCGCTCGACCCGTTCGCTCTTGTCGATGCCAAAGCGCTCGAACTCCTCGTCTCGATAGCCGATGGAGAGCCCAAGGCGCATGCGCCCGTCGCTGATGAGGTCGACCGTGGCCGCATCCTCGACGAGCCGAACCGGATCGTAGAGCGGAGCCAGCGCGATACCCGTCCCGACGGCGATATCCTCAGTCGCGGCCGCCAGTGCCCCAAGTGAGGGCATCGTCCCGGAGAGGTAACCATCCTCGGCGAAGTGGTGTTCTGACACCCAGATACTCGCCAGTCCAGCCTCGTCGGCCGTCTGCCCGAGTGTCAGCATCTCGTCATAGATTTCTGTGAACGACCGATCGTCGTCCGGCCGCGCCTGGCAGGTGAATAACCCGGTTCCAACGTCCATAGCGTATCACTCACCTCGCTCCGTAGAAAAAGCGTCGAGGTGCACTCAGGCCGCGTCGATGACGACGTGGTCGTCGGTGACATCGGCAACGGTCCCGTCGATCGAGGCGTGTTGATAGTTGCTGATGCCGTCTCCAGGTTCGGCGATCACATCGCCGACGCTGACCTCGTCGCCGGCGTCGACCGTCGGTACCGACTTCGCGACGATCCCCTCGAACGCTGGGTTCGTGATGAGCGGAACGTACACCCGCTCTGGTTCGAGGAACTCGCTCGGTTCGGTCTCGTTGTCGGGGGAGTCCCACTCGTACTCGTCGAGGACGTTGATCCGCTCGTCCTCACCGAAGGTATTCTCCTCGACGACATCGGCATCGAGGACGATGAACGCGTTACACGCCTTGGAGACCGGATAGGTATCGAGATCGTATTCACACGCAAAGCACCAGCCAGGACCACCATCGGCCACGACCTGGTCATCGGGGACCTCGCCTCCTTCGAGCCCACCGGCGTCGAGGATATCGGCAGCCGGCGTGCCGATCGGGACCTCGAGGAAGCGGTGTTGGGGCACGTTACCACCGGCGTGAATCCACTTGGAGGTGACCGGCTCGTCGGCCGTGATCGCTTGGTGGATATTGTACAGCGTCTCGGTGTTCTGGACGATCCAGCCGAGGTCCATCGGCAAGTCGCGCCCGATGACCGTATCGGCCACCATGTTCAACAGGACGCTCTCCATCCCGAGCTGGTACGTATCGGCCGTGTAGGCGTGGACGACGCCCTCGTGTTCGCTCGCCTCGATCGGGAGCTCATCGGGCAGGACGACCTCACCGGGGATCGCCTCCTCGAGTGCCGTGGCCCACTTGGCTCGATGCTTCTCCTTCGACCCGATGACGATCGTCTGGAGGTGTTCCTCGAGGAGCATATCGAACAACTCACCGTAGAGCTCAGCATGCTCCTTACCGAGCCACTTGTCGATGTAGTAACTCGGTTCGCTCTCCTGGTGGTTGACCATCAGATAATCGACCTCGTCGATGCGTTCCCATTTGGCATAGCTCGGGAACCCGGCACCGCCTGCGCCTGCTACGCCCGATTGTTGGAGGATGTCGGATAGGTTCGCGAGGTCGGCCGTCGCTGCAGTACCTTGGTCGTCGCTCATAGGTATACGATGAAATTTGGAAGACGCGTCAATAACTGTACCGAAACCCGGCGCCAGACCGGTGCAAGGGCTTTTCCACCTGCTCACAATAGGTACCACACGACAATGAGCGAAGAGCGCATGGACGAATGGGAGGAAAAGCTGACAGAGGAGGAGTACCACGTCCTCAGAGAACGCGGGACGGAGCCGAAATTCAGCGGCGAGTACCTCGATCAGTGGGACGACGGTACCTACCACTGCAAGGGCTGTGGTGCCGACCTGTTCCCGTCGAAGACGAAGTTCGAAGCCGGCCATGGGTGGCCGAGTTTCTTCGATGCAGAAGAGGACAACATCGAGTTCCAGACCGATACCCGCCACGGGATGGAACGCACGGAAGTCGTCTGTAGTGACTGCGGGAGCCACCTCGGCCACGTGTTCGACGACGGCCCTGAACCGACAGGCAAGCGCTATTGCATCAACTCAATGGCACTCGAGTTCGATCCAGAAGAGGGGACGGCTCAGTCGGGCGATTCATAGGTGGTGTCCGCCCGGACACCCTCGTCACAAGGGGCTCGGTGGGGGTAACTCTCGTCATCGCCGCCCCAGTTGTCCGTACACGCCGTGGTGCGTAAAGTTCACGCCACGCCGGCAGCTTTTTCGAGGCCAAGCCGCGAGGAGCCTGTATGAACCGGGTGATCCGATGGTTCCAACTCGAGGGAGAGACACCCGGCGAGCGGATTCGACAGAATCCCATCAAGTTGCTCATCCTCGTGATCGGATTGTGGATCGTCACCGTCATCGCGTACTTCTCGTTTTCGCAGTTCATGGGCGAGCTATGGGCAACGATCGTGATCCTTCTCGGTGCGTTGGCCGTGGCATTCCACCTTCGGGACCTCCTCGTCCCATCCCAGACCGATGACGAGTGAGGAGACGGGTAGTCGTGATTTAGAGGGAGCTCTAAGCTCCCCTCCAGCGCAATTGACCCTGGATGAGGGTCCTCGCTATCATCACGCATCCAGTCCCCAGCTGAACGGGGTCGACTGGAACCATACCCCGCAGTACAGTCCTGCAGCGAGACGGACGATCACGAGGCTCGAAGGAGACGAATCAACGCTGTTTTCCCCACGAGTGCAGGCTGAATTGACATGAGACTACGCGCCGTCGAGGGGGTGCCTGAGATCACTGAAGGCGACGACCTAGCGGCCTTGCTGGAGGAGCTGGATCCACCAGCAGCTGACGATGTCGTCGTCGTAGCGAGCACGATCGTCTCGAAGTGCGAGGGACGCGGGCGTCAGCTCGCAGACTACGCTCCAAGCGACCGGGCTGTCAACATCGCGGACCGACTCGATACCCGCCATGGCGGATCACGCGATCCACGCTTCGCCCAGGCGGTGCTTGAGGAAAGTGCAGAGGTGCTCATCGAGGATCCATTCCTCTTGACGGTGACCCACTTCGGCCATATCGGGGTCAATGCCGGTATCGACCGATCGAACCTACCAGCAGAGGCGGATATCTTGTTGCTACCAGCCGATCCGATGGCGAGTGCGAGATACCTCCATGAGAACCTACAGCACTCACCACCGGTGGTTGTGACTGACACCTCCGGACGGCCTTTCAGACTCGGACAACGTGGAGTGGCGATCGGCTGGGCGGGGATACCAGCCACCAACGATTGGCGCGGGAGCCTCGACCGACGAGGACGTGAGCTGAGCGTGACCGTAGAGGCCATCGTCGACGAGCTCGCCGCGGCAGCGAACCTGCTCGCCGGTGAGGGGGACGGTGGTACCCCGGTCGTCTACGTCGAGGACTGGTATGACGACGATATCACCGGGACTGATCAGTTGTTCAGACCAGCTGAGGACGATTACGTCCGTCAAGCGCTGCGATCGTGGCGCTATCAGGACACTTCAGGCGAGTGATCCACGGATGGTCTCGGCCACGCCACCAAGGGTAAGCCAGCCCATCACGGCGATGGATACGAGGAGCAACACACTCCCCATCAGGACGAGCACGCCAGAGATCGGATCGGTGACGGCAGCCGTCTCCAGTTGCTCGATGAGCGCCATGAGATCACCAAGGAGATCGACCATACGCGATCACTCTCGTGATCAGGGCTTGACCCTTATGGTCGGCGACAAGGTTTTTCTCGAATCCGCACGTGGTGGTGAGCAATGGGACGTAACTCCACCCTCGGTGACTTTGCCGAGGGGTCGTCGGAGACACCCGATCCCATCGAACCCGTCCATCGCTGGACGCCAGAACCCGTTGCCTGTCCGCGTTGCGGAGAACAGATCCACGGGCTGTGGCTCGAAGGGGGCACTGCTGGCCGGTGTACGAGCTGTAAGGAATGGTAACTCGACCGTGTACAGGCGTTAGCCGAATCGAACCCGCCGAACGCTAAGGTTACAAAGCCAGAGACTGATAGACCATAGCATGGATATCCTCGATCCGGTATGCAGCTAATCGCCGGATGGAATCCACGCTCCACCCATGACCGATCCTGACCATTCCGGCGGCGGGACCATCGCCGAATCTACTGCAGAGGACTCCGCTGAGCTCGATGTGGATTCGGTCGCACAGCTCGTCGATGATGTCATCGAGAACATCGAACACGTCCATGTTGGCAACCGAGACAACATCGAACACGTCCTGATCGCCCTCCTCGGGAGAGGTCACGTTCTGATCGAGGACGTCCCCGGGGTGGGGAAAACCATGCTTGCCCGGGCACTGGCAAATTCGATCGACTGTAGTTTCCGTCGGGTACAATTCACCCCGGATCTCCTTCCGTCAGATATCACCGGTGTGAACGTCTACAACCAGAAATCACAGGAATTCGAGTTCAAACCTGGGCCGATTTTCGCGAACGTCGTGCTCGGAGACGAGATCAACCGGGCTCCACCGAAGACCCAAAGCGCACTGCTCGAAGCGATGGAGGAGCAACACGTCACCATCGATGGCGAGACGCACGCGCTGCCGACTCCCTTCACCGTCCTGGCCACCCAGAACGTCATCGAACCCCACCGAACCTACGACCTGCCGATTGCTGAGCTCGATCGGTTCATGAAGGCGATCGAGCTGGGATACCCAGACGAGACAGAGGAGGTCGAACTCCTCGATCGGGTCGTCGGTTCGCATCCGATCGAGGACATCGAACCGGTTGTGAGCTCCGCGGCGATCCGTCAGGCACAGCAGGTCGTCTCGTCGGTCACCGTCGAGAAACCGGTCAGAGAGTACGCCACCGACCTCGTCGGCTATACGCGACAGCGTGCCGAGCTTGGTGCGAGCCCCCGCGGGACGATCGTCCTGATCCGGGCTGCCCAGGGTCGAGCTGCGGTACATGGACGGGCGTACGTCATCCCCGACGACATCCAGGAGGAGGCGATGAGCGTGCTCGCGCATCGCATCCGACCCAACCTAGACGAGACCGAGCGCGATGGAGCCGAACTCGTCGAGAACGCGCTCAAGACGATTCACGTGCCGTGACCGACCAATGAGACTCCGCGCCAGGGTACCGCTGACGGTGCGAGGCTGGGCCGTTACCGTGGTGATTATCGGGTCGATCGCGCTCGCGATCCTCTTCGGCGCCCGGTCGCTTAACGCGGTGGTCGCACCGGCGGTGGTGGCTATTGCAGTCGCCGCCTGGCAGGTGTCTGACGTGGAGTTCCCGGCGATCACGCGTTCCTCACCGAGTATCGGCTCCGTCGGGGAACGCCATCCCGTGGAGATCGCTACGCACGAACCGCTCGAGCGGATCGCCCATATCACCGACGAGGTCTCCGAGGGGCTGACTGCAGACGGGAACGACCAGACCGTCCCGCTCGAACACGGGATGACCTACCACATCGAGCTGACCGAACGTGGCCGCTTCGAGCTCGGGCCGACAGCGGTGACGGTCAGAGATCTGCTCGGGCTGGCGAAGACGACCACGACCTACGCCAACGAGACGTCGGTACTCGTCTATCCCCGCGTCCATCCGGTTGCGATGCCGGCGTTACAGTACCTGGCAGAGGCAGCCAACATCACGCTCGAGCGAGAACGCCACGAGTTCGACCGCCTGCGAGAGTACCAGCCGACTGATTCGCTCCGGGACATCCACTGGAAGACGAGTGCCAAGCGCCCTGATACGGATTTCATCGTCAAGGAATTCGTCAGCGTCCGAGATCGGGGCTCGGTCATCATCTCGGGGAGTGCTGCTGACGGGGCCGACGACGCGCTTGCGGAGGCGATGGCGAGTCTCGCATCGGCGTTCGCTGATGCCGGTGTGAGCGTCGGCGTGTTGACGCCATATGGGAAGGTCGACCCGGTCGATAAACAAAGTCACTTCGACCGACTCTTGACCAACCTGGCTCTCCTCGGACCAGGGAAAGCCGGTGCGAAGAGAGACATACACCTCATCGCGGAGGAACCGGAGCTCGAGTCGGTGCAGATCGAGGTCGAGGACCTCGAATGGACGTTCGCCGATCTGCAGGAAGCACGCCGGGTTGGAGCGATGGAACCCGACCAAGAACTGCCCATCGCAACCATGGGGGAGGTAGCGGACTGATGGCCTCGAACAGTATCTCGACACGAGTGCTGAGAGAACCCACCGACATCGACCTCTCCCTGGAGCGGACAGCCGCTCTCTTCGGCCTCCTCCTCGTGACAGCCTCGTCGTTGACCGTCCTCTATGAGATCACCACGATCCTGGGCGGGACGGGGCGTCTCCTCCTGCATGTCGCACTCGCGATCGTCCTGGCATGGGCCGCTGCCCGCTACCTGACGCCACGCGCAGCTTGGGCGATCTTCGGCGGGCTCGCCGTGGCGAGCTACCTCTGGTATTTCATCGTCGTCGTGGGCGACCTCTGGATGATGGTGGAGGCACCGGTGACCATCCTCATCCATTCAATCGATGATACGGTGGCGATCGCGACCGGGCAGTCCGTCCTCGCCATCGTCGCGACTGACGTCTGGGCCACCTCCTTCGCGCCAGCACCACTGTTCTTGACGTGGTACTTCGGCTTCCGACGTCGCTACCTCGCCGCCGCGATTACGGGAGGGGCGACCATGACCGTGTTCGTCTTCTCCGGTGATCTCGGGGTGTGGACGACTCTCATCGGGACGATTGGTATCGTCATGGTCGTCGGCTTTGGCACGATCGAACGCACCGACGCATCGAGTCGATATAGCGAGGGAGTCGTCGTGCTCATCACCGCGATGGCCGTGGTTGCCCTGTTGGTCCCGCTGGTCCCGGGTGGCGGTGCGCTCGGGCCGCTCTCGTTCGTCGACGCATTCGAGGCGGATGATGAACTACCTACCCTCGAGGAGAACGTCGTCGGTGGGGGTGAAAGTCTCGAGATCATCGGTGAGATCAACACGAACCCGGAGGTCAGATTCGTCGTCAACCGCGAGGAGCCAGTGTACCTGCGAACGGGGATCTACGACCTGTATACCGGCAGTGGGTGGGAACGTACGATCGATAGCGGCGCCTTCGAACCGAGCGAGTCGCTCCCGCCGAACACGCAGGCGGTCTATCAGGCCATCCAGGTCGAAACGGAGACCGATCGGATGCCAGCAGCCGGTGAACCGATCTCGGTGTTCTCGATCGACACGGACATCACGACGTCACAGATCGACCAGACCGACGGCGCCATCTACGCAACCGGGTCGTTGCAACCGGGTGACAAATACGGCGTCATCAGTGCGGTGCCCCAGCTTCCGGAGAATCCAGCGAACGCAACCGTTCCAACCGATGTCGACGACCGCTACCTCCAACTTCCAGAGACCGTCCCGGATGGGTTGTATTCCTTCACCGATGAGCTCCTCGCCGATGCTCAGGGACCCCTTGAGAAGGCTCAGCTGGTGGAATCGCTCCTCGAGGACGAGAAGACATACGCTCACAACGTCTCGGTTCCCGATGGCGACCTCGCAGCTGGCTTCCTGTTCGACATGAATAGCGGGTACTGTACCTACTTTGCGACGACCGCGGTCACCATGCTCCGCGCCGCAGACGTGCCTGCCCGGATGGCGGTCGGATACGCCAATGGACAGAACATCGATGACACGACCTCGGTCATCCGCGGGATGAACTCACACGCCTGGGTCGAGGTCTACGTGGCAGAGTATGGCTGGATACCGATCGATCCGACACCAGCCGGGGAGTGGAGTGATGAGCGACAGCAGATCCTCGAAGACGCCAGGGTGGACGACATCGAGGGCATCGACACCAACGAATCTACAGACCTCCCGTTCAACAACGAACCGGAGTCGCCATTCGGTGAGGGTGACCCAACCGATCCAGACGATGATGACGACAATGAGACAGGGAACGACACCAACGGGACGACCCCGACACCACCGGAGGGCAACCTTCCCGGTGTCGGAGACGACCGACCAGACCCCGGTAGCGGAAGTGGGAACAACTCAACGAGCGAGGACTATCCCAATATCGCTGACTACCGAGATGAGGATGGGGCGGACAGTGAGGTTGATGAGGGGAGTGGAATCCTCGGGGACCTCGGCCTCGAACATGTGGCACTGCTGGGCATCACCACGACGGGTGCGATCATCGGGATGCGTCGCCTGGAGGTACCACGACGCATCCGCCGGCAGCGACGGCTCCGCTGGCATCGCAGGCCCACCGCACCCGCTGTGGACCTGCACCGTTCTGCAGAGCGTCTCGAATGGGCCATGGAGCGGCGATTCCGACCACGACACCCAGGGGAAACGCTTCGAGCGTACCATCGCCGGTACACCGTCGTGAACGATGACGAACGCGTCGATGACCTCTTCGCCGTGATCGAAGACGCTCGCTATGGTGGGGTCGCAGACACCGAGACGGCGACCACGGCCAGGCAACTGGCCAACGACGTGGTAGACGACACCGTCGTCTTCGGCGGTCGGCTTCGGCCGACGATCCCACGTGGAGAGAGGACCGTTGCCGATAGGATTTTGTAGCCACTCACCCTACGTTCGAATCGTAATGCCGGAAGTTTGCTCGACGTGTGGATTGCCCGATGAGCTATGTGTCTGCGAGGACGTTGCTCGGGAATCACAGGAGATCAACATCCGCATCGACGAGCGCCGATATGGTAAAGAGGTGACAATCGTCGAAGGGTTCAACCAACAGGATGTCGATCTCGACAGTCTCTCCTCTGAACTCAAGTCGAAGTTCGCCTGCGGTGGCACCGTTGAGGACGACATGATCGAACTCCAGGGGAATCATACCGACCGCATCGGAGACTTCCTCAGCGAACGCGGGTTCAACGTCTCCTGACACGATTCGTCAGTTCTTACGCGAGGTATCCGTCAGCCTCTGCCAGCAGCAGGCCCATCACGGTCGCATCGTTCGTGGGTTCGACTCGAACCTGCTCGAGTGCCGCTGATGTGTCGAGTCGCTTCGGTTCGAGGAACTCGTTTCCATCGAGAGCTGGCTCCCCGCTGGTAAGGTCAGATGCGAACACGTAGCCACGACGATGGTCGAGGACCCCGGTCGCCACCTGGACCTCCTGGAGCACCTCGAGTGACCCGGCCTCGTACCCGGTCTCCTCGCGCAATTCCCGACGTGCGGCCTCGAGATAGTTCTCGTCATCCTCGACGATCCCAGCGGGAAGCTCAAGCTGATACTGTCTAATGGTCGGCCGGTATTGCGTGACGAAGATGATGTCATCGCCATCGCGAGCGACGATGACCACCGCGGGTGGTAGCGATGCCCAGTAGTACCGCTTGGTCGTGCCATCTGGTTGTTCGACGAGATCATAGCCACCACGATACCACCCCGTCTCGTACTCGGTGACGCGCTCGCGAACCGGCCATGGGTCCGTGTCCATGCCAGCGCACGCCTGCCGGGCGGACAAAAAGGCCCCGTTCCAGGTCGGTCAGTCGCTGGGTGATAGCGGTCGCGACATGACCACGGCCGCCTCGCCATTATCGTAGTAGCCCGGCTGGCGACCAACCACCGAGAAGCCGTGGTTGCGATACAGCTCGATTGCGCCCGTGTTGCTCGCGCGTACCTCCAATCGAACCGATTCGAACTCGTTCTCTCGGTAGTGCGATACTGAGGCAGTAAGTAGCTGGCTCCCGAGGCCCTGTCGGCGTCTCTCCGGATGGACAGCGAGGTTTCTGACGTGGGCGACATCCGGTTTGTAGGAGGATTGGGTCGTCACCACATACCCGCTCAGGCTACCATCAGGGGCGCCCGTGGCGCCCTCGGACGATTCCGATCGATCGATTGCCACGAGGAATCCTGGCGCCTGAGCGAACTGCTCGAAGACCAGCGGCGACCACGGCTCGACGAAACATCGCCCCTCGAGGAGGGCGATCTCGCCGATGTCACCCGGTGTTACCGGGCGGATGTACGTCTGTTCCACGATGTCCTTCGTATGAGATGGATGCACTTCACCACTATGCCCGCACCAACCGGCTCCTCAATCGGCCGTCTGCGGGTCGTCACCGGTCGCCAGTTGGCGGGTGTGTTGCAATCGACCGCCCGCGGCGAGGATGTTTCGTTCGCGCTGGGTGGCCTCGAGCGTCGCCGTCGCGTCAACCTCGCCATTGATGCTGATAGCGAACTCCTCGGCGCCAGCTTTGATGGCGCCGTTGACGTCGCTCTCAGCGATCTCGATGTCGTCACCCTGCTCGATCGCCTCATAGGTCTCTGCATCGATCTCTAACGGGATGATACCGAAGTTGAAGAGGTTTGCCCGGTGTATCCGAGCGAAGCTCTGTGCGAGGACCGCCTCGATACCGAGGTACATCGGACACATAGCGGCGTGTTCCCTGGAGGAGCCCTGACCGTAGTTCTCCCCGGCGACGAGGATACCGCTGTCAGCCTCCATGGCGCGCTGGGCGAAGGTCTCGTCGACACGACTGAGCGTGAACTCAGAGAGTTTGGGGACGTTGGAGCGGTACATCAGGATATCGCCCTTGGCCGGGATGATATGGTCAGTGGTGATGTTGTCCCCCATCTTCAACAGGACCGGCGCGGTGACGGTAGCCCCAACCGGCTCCCGAAGCGGTACGTCACCGATGTTCGGGCCTTTGATCAATTCGTCATCGACGGCTTCGGTCGGGGCGATCAGGTCTGCTCGAGAGCCATCGAACTGCTCTGGGATGTCGATCCCTGGTGGCTCCAGATCGCCTACCTCCTCGGCCAGGTCACGCGGGTCGATCAGCTCGCCAGCGAGCGCGGCGGCGGTCGCCACCTCGGGGCTGGCGAGGTACACCGCGTCGTCTTCGAGACCAGAGCGACCCTCGAAGTTCCGGTTGAACGTCCGCACCGATGACGACCCGCTCCCAGGGACGTGACCGATGCCGATGCAGGCACCACAGGTCGCCTCCGAGAAGTTGACCCCAGCTGCCATCATCTCCGCACTCCATCCCTCACGGGAGAGTAACTCGGCGGCTTGCTTCGAGCCGGGCGCGACGATCATCTCGGTGGTGGGGTTGACCTCGCGGCCCTCGAGCATCTTCGCCGAGGCGATGATGTCCTCGTAGGCGCCGTTCGTACACGACCCGATGATGACCTGTTCGACCGGCTCGCCGGCGACCTCGCGCACCGGCACGACGTTGTCCGGCATCGAGGGGGCGGCCACGAGCGGCTCGATCTCGGAGAGATCGACGACGATCTCGTCGTCATACGTCGCATCGGGGCCTGGTTGCAACTCGACGTACTCGTCTTCGCGTCCGAGGCGTTCGAGATAGTCGCGGGTGAGCTCGTCCGTCGGGAAGATCGAGGTCGTCGCCCCGAGTTCGGTCCCCATGTTCGTGATCGTCGTCCGCTCCGGGACGGTCAGGGTCTCGACGCCCGGTCCGGTGTACTCGAAGATCTTCCCGACACCGCCCTTGACACTCAAGCGGCGTAACATCTCGAGGATGACATCCTTCGCGGTCGCCCAGCCGGTGAGCTCGCCCTCGAGGCGGACGTTGACGATCTCTGGCATCTCGATGTAGTACGGAGCACCCCCCATCGCCGTCGCGACATCGATGCCGCCGCTGCCGATGGCCAACTGTCCGAGTCCCCCCGGAGTCGGCGTGTGCGAGTCGCTGCCGAGCATCGTCGCACCGGGTGTGGCGAAGCGCTCTTTGTGGACCTGGTGACAGATCCCGTTGCCCGGCCGTGAGAAGTGTGCGCCGTACTTGCCGGCGGCACTTCGGAGGAACCGATGGTCGTCGGTGTTCTTGAAGTCGAACTGGTAGGTCTGGTGGTCGCAATACTGCGCTGCGAGGTCGGTCTCCACCTCGTCGAGGCCGAGCGCCTCGAACTGCAACCAGACCATGGTCCCGGTGGTATCCTGGGTCAACACCTGATCGATCTCGATGCCGATCTCCTCCCCGACCTCGAGGTCCCCATCGACGAGATGGTCCTCAAGGATCTGTTCGGTGACGGTTTCTCCCATGGTCGTCCAATCGGGCCCCTGGCGTTAAGAATGCCCCGAGACGAGGAGCGATCCGTAGGGATTTACCGCCCCGCCGAGCCCATCGAGAGTATGTTTCGTTCCGGGGCATTCGTCGGTGAACACGTCTCACCGGTGGACGAGGTGCAGGTACAACCGAATGGGGTCGACATCACGGTCGACCACGTCGCCACGATCGATGGGACCGGCCAGATCGCGATCGGCGACAAGAAAATCGCCGAGCGCGAGCGTCTCGAACCGATCGATGGCTGGTACGACCTCGCACCAGGTGGCTACGTGGTCCGATACGGAGAGCAGGTACGCATCCCGTCCGACCACGTCGGATTTATCCTGCCTCGCTCGTCGTTGCTGCGTAACGGCGCCACGTTGCACACGGCCGTCTGGGACACCGGTTACGAGGGCCGCGGCGCGGGTCTCCTGTCGGTCACGGCCCCGCTCGAGATAGAAGCGGGTGCGCGCATCGGACAGTTCGTCCTCGCGCGGGCGGAGCACGCCGGTGACTACGACGGTTCCTACCAGGGAGAAGGGCTCTAGCTGCACCGTACTTCAGTGGAAGGGGAGGAGCTCAATTCTCCCAGACGGCGGTGATGTCTGACGCCGCTACATTCACTTTCACCAAGGTTGGCAGAGGTATATCTGCCGAGGTATCACCAGTTGGTAGTGCCGCTCACCGGCATCCCTTCCCCACCCCACGCTCTTACCCCACCGCACGACCGCTGGTACCGATGACCCAACCTGGGTGCCTCGCACCGACTGTTCTTTCGAGGTCTCGGACGGCGGACGCGGCCGAGAGTCCGCCGGTGAGTTCGCAACCGTCTTACTCCCCAGTACACACAACCATCGAGGTTTTGTCCGGTCCGTCGGATACCACAGGTATCGATGGTGCAGACCCTCGAGGAAGTAACACACGCTGACAGTGCCCTCGTGATCGGTATCGGTGGCGGAGGAGACGTGGTCAGCACGATCGCCACCGCGAGGTTGCTCGAACTGCTCGATGTCGAGGTGGTCCTCGGCGGTGTTATCTGGATACCGGTACCTCGAGATGTTCGGCCGGGGCCGCGATCGATCGACGAGCTCGAGCACGTGGACGCGATCGAGGATCGCATCGCTCGCGTCTCGCCTGAAAGCGCGACCATCGATGGGATCGCACTCGCAGAGGCCCACGTCGCGAGCGCCGTTGCCAACGAGGTCCTCGCACTCGACATCACGGCGGGCGTCGAGCCGCTGGCGAGCTCGCTCGAGTCGTTCGTCACAGACCGGGAGATCGACCTCGTCGTGGGAGTCGATGCCGGGGGCGATGCGCTCGCGAAGGGGAATGAGGAGGGGCTTCGCAGCCCGCTGACCGATGCCGTCGGACTGGCGGTGTTGGCGGAGCTCTCGGTGCCCTCGATCCTCGGCGTCATCGGCTACGGCAGCGATGGCGAGTTGACCCACGCTGAACTCCAGGAAGCCATTGCAGAACTGGCGAGTGTAGACGCGCTCTTGGGCGCGTGGGGGATTACCCCATCCATCCGTCAGGAGGTCACACAGCTCCTCGAGACCGTCGACACCGAGGCCAGTCGCATCCCGATCGAGGCCGCTACCGGCGCGTTCGGCGAGCGAAGCATCAGAGGTGGTCGCAGACAGGCAACCGCGACACCCGCTAGCGTGATCACGTACTACTTCGACCCAGCTGCGGTCGCAGATCGATCTGAGCTGGTGGCACCCGTTCGTACGGCCTCGACCCTCTCGGAGGCGGCCGACAGCCTGCGCCAACGTGGACTCATGACCGAATTCGACCTCGAGCGCAGCCGCCTCGAGGAGTGACTATCCCGTTAGTGTGGCTGTGCCTCGGGTAGCGGGGTGTACGATTCGATCGTCTCGACATCGACCGGTTCTCGCTCGTCGACCGCCTCGGCGACCCACCGAGTGACGTCATCGAACTCGAGTGCATCGACCTCCGACGGCGAGGCCTTCGTCGCCACCTGCGGCGGCGCGATCGAGGGACAGCCGGCGTCGATCGTCGCCGAGGTGAACGTCCCCAGCTCCTTCGCCATCTCGGTGATCTCGTTCTTGTCGAGGTCGAGCAGTGGGCGATGGATCGGTCGATCGGTCACCAGACTGGTCGCCTGGAGGTTGCTCGCCGTCTGGCTCGATTTCTGACCGAGGGCCTCCCCGGTTACGATACCCCTGGCATCGACCTCGCCTGCGATGCGGTCGGCCACCCGGAACATGAACCGCCGAAGGACGAGCATCCGGCCCCGATCGACCCGGTCGACGAGCGCTTCGACGAACGATCCTGCAGGGACGAGATAGGCCGGATGAGCCGTCGTCGCAGCGGGGACCCGGAGGCGTGCGATCGATTCCAGCGCTCGTGCCTGGTGGTCGGGGCCGCTGTAGGGACCGAGGTCGATGTACACCGGTACGATCGGACATCCCCGGCGCATGACCCGGTACGCGGCGACAGGCGAATCGATGCCACCACTGATCAGGGCCACACACGGGTCCTGGGAGCCGACCGGGAGGCCACCCGGTCCATCGATCGTTTCGGTGAAGAGGTACGCACCGTCTGCTCTGGCCTCGATATGGATCGTCGTCGATGGATCCTCGAGATCGACCGAGAGCTCCTCGGGGTCCGAGGTAGCCTCGAACACGGCCGATCCGGCCACGCGTTCGAGCTCCATGCTCGTGTACGGGAGTGACTTGTCCGATCGGCGTGCCCGGATCGCGAACGTCCCCTCGATCGAGATGGACTGAGCGAGCTCACCGACCGCCTCGAGGATCGACGCCCGCGTCGGTGCGACGCGCTGACAGGGGCTCGCAGAAACCACGCCGATGGTCCGTGAAACCGCCGTCGCAGCGCTCGTGACCTCGTCATCGTCGTCCGGGACCACGATCGGTCGACTCCACTCGCGGTCGATGTGTGCCTCGATACCGGCATGCGATAGGGTCCACTCGAGGTTGGCGATGAGCCGGTCCTCCATCATCCGGCGGACCCGGGAACTCTTCGTCGAGATGTCCCCGTACCGGACCAGCACCGCATCCATCGCTGGGACTGTCGTCATCTATGCACGTATCGGGTGTACTGGCGTATACCACCTTCGTCGCTCGCCGGCGAGACCACCGAACAACCTTACCAGCCATCGGTACGACAGTCCTGCTATGGACAAGGCTGCGATCCGTCAGCAGGTCTGGGACCAACTGGCGGAGGACGGGGTGGCGAGGTTCCCCTTCCCACCACACAACCGGATCCCCAACTTCGCGGGTGCCAGGGAGGCGGCCGAACGGATGACATCGCTATCGTGGTGGGACGAGGTATCGACGATCAAATGCAATCCAGACTCGCCCCAGCGACCGCTTCGAGAGCGCGCACTCGAAACCGGGAAGGTGGTCGTCATGGCGGAACCACGGCTTCGCTCCGATCAACCGTTCGTTCTCCTCGAGCCGAGCACCATCGACGACCCGTCTGAAGCCGCAACGATCGGCGGAGCGAGCGAACACGGGCACCCGGTTGGTCCGGAGACCCTCCCCACGATCGATGCGATCGTCTCCGGCTGTGTGGCGGTCGACACCGATGGACGGCGCATCGGCAAAGGCGAAGGCTACAGCGACCTCGAGTTCGCCTGCTTGCTCGAGCTTGGCGCGATCGAGCAGTCAGTCACCGTGGCCACGACGGTGCACGAGCTGCAAGTGTTCGAAGAGCCAGTGCCCACGGATGCGCACGATGTCTCCGTCGATGACATCGTGACCCCGACGACAGTTCACCACGCCAGGAATCGGCCAGAACGACCAGATGGCCTCGACTGGACCCGCATCGATGCGGATATGCAAGCAGAAATCCCAGTCCTTGCTGAACTCGCTGACAGCGCGTAGACCGGTGGCGTCTGCCTCCTGCCATTCTCGTAATCAATAAGTGCCCGCGCAGTAGACCACTTGCTAACGTGCTCTCACGTGTATCGTTCGGCGAGATAGTCGCTGATGTCGCACCGTCGATTTTGCAGGTAGGTCACTCGACCGGTGCTTCCGGTGTGGAGACGCAGGAAGCGGTGTTCGAGGAGATCTTCCTCGTGTTCCTCGTACTCGGTACCATCGTCGGTGTCGTCGTCATCGGCTACATGCTATACAACGGATGGCGGTACCGCGCGTCAGCGGCCGACGAACCATCGGATCCTCCGACCCTTGGAGAGCTGCCCGTCGGCCAGGGTGGCGGTAAGAAGCTCGCCGTCTCCTTCGCGATCAGCGCGATCATCGTCCTCAGCCTGATCGTCTGGAGCTACAGTGCGGTTATCTATGTCGAGGCGGGGCCCGACGAGCCAGCTGATATGGAGGTAGACGTCCAGGGAGAACGGTTCCTCTGGACCTTCACCTACGAGAACGGCAATCAGCTGCAGAACCAGCTCGTTATTCCAACCGACCGGCTCATCCGCTTCGACGTGACCGCGAGGGAGGGAGATACATGGCATACATTCGGGGTGCCCGATTTACGAATCAAGTCCGATGCAATCCCTGGACAAGTCTCGAATGAGTGGGTCATCCCAAAGGAACCCGGTGTCCTCCGTGCAGAGTGTTTTGAAATCTGTGGGGCCGGGCACTCCCAGATGACCGCCGACGTCATCGTCCTGCCACCGGACGTGTTTGACGACTGGTACGATGAGTTCACCAACGATACCGATGCAGAGATACCCGATCCGGAGGAGATCTAAATAATGACCGAACACGACCACGGCCTTCCACCGCGGACATCCCTCAAACGGTGGCTGGTGACGACGAACCACAAGGACATCGGCATCCTGTACCTACTCACGGCGTTGTTCTTCCTGCTCTTCGGTGGCATGATGGCCCTGCTCATTCGGACCCAACTGTGGACCTCCGGTGAGTTCCTCCTCGGCGGATCGGAGTTCGGGCAAGCGGTGACCGCTCACGGGTTGGTGATGGTGTTCTTCTTCCTCTCGCCGTTCGCGTTCGGCTTCGCGAACTACATCGTCCCGCTGCAAATCGGTGCTGAGGACCTCTCCTTCCCGCGGCTCAACGCCGTCAGCTACTGGCTGTACCTCTTCTCCGGGCTACTCTTCTTGATCTCGTTCTTCCAGGGCGGGACGATCGAGGCCGGCTGGACGCTCTACGCCCCATTGAATCTGCCCACCTTCATGCCGAACCTCGGTGCGACGACGGCGGTGCTCGCCCTCTTGATGTTCGTCGGATCGGTGACCGCCTCGACCATCAACTTCATCACCACGATCCATCGCGGGAAGGCCGAGGGACTCTCGCTATGGAACCTCCCGATGTTCACCTGGTCGATCCTGCTCACCGTCTGGATGATGCTGGTGGCGTTTGCCGCACTCGGAGCGGCGCTGCTCATCCTCGGTTCCGACCACATCATCGGTTCGCAGTACTTCACCGCCACGGAGGGTGGCAGCCTGCTTTGGGCCCACCTATTCTGGTTCTTCGGCCACCCCGAGGTCTACATCGTGTTCTTCCCAG
Organism: uncultured Halobacteriales archaeon; assembly: GCA_964639975.1. Taxonomy (GTDB): domain Archaea; phylum Halobacteriota; class Halobacteria; order Halobacteriales; family SKSH01; genus CAZXER01. The sequence goes on from CAZXER010000020.1 coordinate 31,536, forward strand.
CGCTGGGGGTCATGCTCGAGACCTTCCAGACCTTCACCGGTCGACGGCTCATCGGTCGCAAATGGGTGATCCTCGCGATGATCCTCGTGGCACTGCAGAGCTTCCTCGTCTGGATGCACCACATGTTCCTGACGACGATCAACATGGAGATCAAGACGCTCATGATGGCGATGACGATCGGGATATCGCTGCCGTTCGACCTGATGGTCTTCGCCATGATCTATACGCTGCTCAAGGGGAAGATCCGCTTCACCACGCCGTTCCTCTTCAACTTCGGTGCGCTCGTGTTGTTCATCATCGGTGGGATCACCGGGGTATTCCTCGGTGCCATCGTGCTGGACTACGAGTTCAGAGGTACGTACTGGGTCGTGGCACACTTCCACTACGTGATGGTCGCTGCGGTGACGGCGTTGGTGGGGGGCCTGTACTACTGGTGGCCGAAGATGACCGGGAAGATGTACAACGAGTTCCTCGGGAAGCTCCACTTCGGGGTGTACTTCATCGGGTTCAACCTGCTGTACTTCTCGATGTTCCTCAGCTGGGAGATGCCCCGGCGGGTGTTCACCTACTACACCGGCTTCGAGATGTACAACCAGATGGCGACCGTCGGCGGCTTCATCCTTGGTGCCTCCTTCCTGATCATGTTCTACAACCTCTATCGGAGCTACTTCTCGGGACCAGCAGCCGACGACAACCCGTGGGAGTACGCCCGGACCGCCGAATGGGCGACCACCTCACCCCCGCCGCTTGAAAACTTCGATGGGGTCCCCACCTACCGCAAGGGGGTGTTGGAGTTCGTCGACAAGACAGCCATGGCCGACGGTGGGGTCGGTCATGCGGAGGAGCGCCATCCCGACCATGCCAGCTGGTGGCCGATCACCATTTGTTTCGCCGGCTTCCTCATGCTGCTTGGACTCGGTGGGATACACAGTGGCGTCGGCTATCAGGTCCTCTTCGTCGGCGGCCTGCTCTTCGTGCTCGTCGCGGCCGTCGGCTTCGGGTATGAGAAGTTCTACGCCCCTGAGCCCGACTGGGGTGCGCGTTGGCCCTTCGAGGGGATCGGCAAGAACAAGTTCGGGATGTGGATCTTCCTCGCCTCGGACATCGTCATCTTCGGCGCGTTCATCGGGGCGTACGTCTTCATCAGATGGGGCCACGGGTGGCTCTCCTGGGAGACACCCCCGCCTGAGGCACTTCCCGGACTGGTCAACACGTTCATCCTGCTGACGAGCAGCTTCACCGTGATCCTCGCGCTGGTGTACGCCAAACGGGCGGACAAACGCAAGCTGCTCGCCAGCCTCGCCGCGACGATCGGGCTGGCACTTTCGTTCCTCACGATCAAATCGTGGGAGTGGCACTTCCTCCTGCCCGAGGCCGATACCCTGCCAGAGATGGTCACGATGCTGGTGACGCTCGACTTCGACGTCCTCTTCACGACCGAGGGGCCGAAGATCGGCGCCGACATCATGCACTCGACGTACTACATCACGACGGGCCTGCACGCGATCCACATCATCATCGGGATCGTCGCACTCAGCTACCTGGCCGGCCGTGCCTACCTGCACAACGCGTATCTCGATGGGGACGAGGAACCCGTCGAGCTCGTCGGCCTGTACTGGCACTTCGTGGACATCGCGTGGGTCTTCCTCTTCCCACTGTTCTACATCCTATGACACGACACACCACCACCTACCGGCGGACAATCGCGAGGCAAGACGGAGGGGCTGTACCTGGAGGTGAGCGCTACCGATGACGTCGATCAGGTTCTACTTCGCCGTGTACGTGGCCCTGCTCGCGCTGGCCACCTCGAAGGTGATCTTCATGGATACGCTCGAGTACTGGCCGGCAGTCAGTGCCATCTTCGGAGCCGCCGTGGTCAAATCTGCACTCATCGCCTACTACTACCAGCACCTCAAGGACGAGCCACGATCGATCACCTGGTTGGTGCTCATCGCCGTCGCCGGCGTGTTGCTGCTCGCCGCCGCCGCGACCTTCTCCATCACCTGAGGCGGCGGGTCACTTCCCTCGAACACGCTGATACCGGCTATTTAACCGTGTGCGTATCGTGCGACTAGAGGTGAGTGAAGAAGCTGAACGACGGCCTCTGCGGATGCCCTCGGAGGACGAGCAGTTCGCCGTCGTCACCAAACACCTCGGTGGCAATCACGTTCGCGTGCATTGCCAAGATGGCGAAACCCGACTCGGTCGAATCCCCGGCCGGATGAAGTATCGAACCTGGATCAACGAGGACGACGTGGTCCTCGTCGAACCCTGGTCATGGCAAGACGAGAAGGCCAACATCGAATGGCGCTACAGCGAGGCTGACGCGGAGCAACTCCGTGAAGAAGGTCACATAGACTAGCTGGCGGTATTCTAGCGCGTGGCTGGCATCCGGGCACCGGGAGAAAGATACTGCTGATTCTGGTGAGTCATCTCGGTGGAGTCATGAGTTTGCTAGTGGATGAGATACAGACCCGACTTCCGATGTTGCGATTAATCCACCACCAAGTTGAATTCGACGGCTGCCCCCTCGTCCCCAACCCGTCTAAACACGAATCGATAGCGGGCTGACTGCAACGGTGGGCACACCTCATACTCGCGATGGGCCCCGGCATCAATGATCCCCTGTTCGGTCAGTTCGATCTCCCAGGTGAATGCCGTCCCTAGATCGTGGTTCACAGCAACGCTTGGATGGGGTAACGGCCCCACGGGTGAGACGCGGATATCCTCCCATCCGGATCCGGTGGCCATCTCGACGTTGAAAGCGGACTTAGCTCCGGTTTCTCCCCAGATCGACGTACAGGCGAGTTCGATCTCAGCGAGCTCCCCGTACGTGTACGTGGGTTCCTCGATTCTGAGTTCGAATCCGTCGGTATCGCCGAGGGGGATATCAGCATCGGCAGCCGGCAACCGCTCGAGATCCGGGTCGGGGCAGTCCAAGGATGACGGGGTAGCAGGCGGTGGTACCTCGGGTTCCACGACGCCGCTCGCCCCGAAGACAGCCGAAAGACATCCCGCAGTCACCACTGCAGGTGTGGCCAGGAGACTGCCAAGATATCCTCGTCGATCCATACTGTAAACTTCGAAAATTGGTGGTAAAATCTTTATGGCGAGTAGTAATT
>CAZXER010000021.1:0-26988 GCA_964639975.1 uncultured Halobacteriales archaeon
TATTAGATAAAATCGGTGGATTGAGACAATATCAACGACCAATCACTCTCGGCCAAACATCTGGCGCATCATCGGATGCATCTCCATCATCTGCTCCTCGGCGATCTCCTCATACAGCTTGTACGTGATAGAGACCGTCAGCAGGAGTCCCTCACCGGTCACACCGCCGATCGTCCCTAAGAGATTCGCTGCAACGGCAAGCAAGCCGACCAGCGCTCCGCCGATGATGGTGACCTGTGGGATGTATCGCTCCATCACCTTCTCAACCACACCGATGTTCTGTCTGAAGCCAGGGATCTGCATCCCAGACTGTTGAATCTGCCGGGCGGTCGACTTTGGACCCATGTTCGTGGTCTCCACCCAGAAGACCGCGAATATCGCCCCGCCCACAACCATGAAGGTGATGTCGACGCTGAGCCTGAGGAGGACCTGCCAGGTTTCCTGTGGGACACCGGCTTGCCACCACATCCATTCGTTGGGATCGTAGACGGGTGCGAGATAGTAGAACAACCCATCGATCGGCTGCCCGGCATCGTTGTAGCGCCCGACCCAGGCAGGCAAACTCATCGCGCCATCGAGCAGCCGACCCATGAACTGAAGGTTCGCCTGCAGTGCTCGGACGAGGATCATCGGCAGCACGCTTGCATAGATGAGCTTGACCGGGAACCGTCCACGCGCACCTTTGACCCGTGCGTGGCTGAGTGGAATCTCAACCCGGACACTCTCGGCATAGACGACGATCACGAAGATCAAGATCGTCGTGACCACCGCGAGCAGTTGACCGGGGCCGAAAATCAGGTCATTGAGCCCACTTCCACCGACGATGGCCCCGATCTCGATGTCCTGGAAGATGATACCGATCCACGCTGGGATGATGCCGCCGAAATCGCCAGCGTTCGGGCTGATGATCCCACCCATCAGCCGCTGGCTCACACCGGCAATGATGAACAGGCCAACACCACTGCCGATGCCCCACTTCGAGATGACCTCGTCCATGTACAGGATCAGGATACCACCGATGAAGATCTGAGTGAAGATGAGCAACTGGAGACTGCCTTGGTTGAGCGTCAGACCGAATACCTCCAGTTGATCCACGGTTGGGATGAACGTTCCCGCGAACACCAGTGGGAGCGCCGTCATCGCCGTGACGATGACCACGAGCAGCTTCTGTAGCCCCTGATAGAGGACCTGATCACGTGGATCGTTCGTGTCCAACCCGAGGAGGTTGGCACCAGTCAGTAGCTGAAGTACGATGCTCGCGGTGACGATCGGACCGATCCCGACCTGCATCACCGATCCATGGGTGCCAGCGAGGATGGTCCGAAACTGGCCGAACAGGTCATCACCAGTACCGGCCTCGTGACCCCAGAGGGCGACGTTCGTCAAGAAGAAGTACAGGACTAGAATGATACCTGTCCACATCAGCTTGCGGCGGAACTGCACGTGACCTTCCGGGCGTGCCACTGCTGGCATCCGGGCGAGCACCGGTTCAGCGGCCTGTTTCCATCCCATCGATAGTTAGTCGGTTTGTGCTTCGAACTCGGTTTGGGTTATCGCTGAACCGCCTGCTGCTTCCAGCTTGCGTTCGGCAGATGCTGAAAACTCGTCCGCGATCACCTCGAGTGTGTGAGTGACCTGTCCACCGCCCAGAACCTTCACGCGATCGATGTCTGTGGAGACATCAACAACCTCGCGTGCATCGATGACGAAGCCATCATCGGCCTCCTCTGCGAGGCCCAACTGAGCGAGTTCCGTGGCGTCTTCGTCCAGCTGTCCCACGTTGACCGTGGCGACATCGTCGACCAGCGACTCTGGTCGGGTAAAGCCATGTTTCCCAAGCGGGTCTTGGCCGTGAATCTCGTGTTTCGATCGGCCGGCATTACCGCGACCACCTCGGTGGCCAGCGCCACGTCGATTCTTGCCGCTACCACTGCTGTGGGTTCGTGAACCGCGTTGTCGTCGTTTCTTGTCCGTCATGGTTATCGCATCTGGTGCAGTAGTTCGTCGATCTCATCTGTCGAGTGCTGGCCGAGCTGACCCCCATCGGTCCGATGGTGCTTGATACCACGGTGTCCACCGCGAGGTGGATGCAACCGAAGCACCGGTTCGAGGCCCGCATCAGCGAGCGTGGTCTCCTCAGCAACAAGGGCCTCGGCGAGGGCATCGACAGTATCGTAGTCGGTGTGTTCACCCACCCACGCATCGTCCACGGCGTCGCTATCGCCAGCCGGGTCACCTCGTCTTGATAGGATCGTCGTAACGACCGCTGGGCTCGGTTCACCGATGGCAGCCACATCGGTCACCTTGGTCAACATACCCCGGTAGCTCGGGGTTTCCGGAACGAAGGTACAGTGATTAACCCGACCGAGGTGCAGCAACTCGAGGGTCTCCTGTACGTCCTCGGAGAGGTTGACCTCGCCGCGAAGCTGGACCACTGCTTGCATCACTCGATCACCTCGCGCTCGGCTCTCGCGTGCTGTGGGATCCGCGATTCGTTCGTGGCTCGCAGCGCGTTGAACGTCGCCTTTGCGAAGTTGACGGTCGTGCGTGTCTGGCCCGAACTGTGGGTCCAGATGTCCTCGATCCCGGCGAGTTCGAGCACGTGGCGGACGGTCTCTCCACCGGCCAGCCCGAGGCCACGTGGTGCGGGCATCAGTTCGACCTCGACACTGCCGGCCGTACCCACAGTCCGGTGGGCGACGGTGTGCGGTCGGCCACAGCCACACTCCCACGACCCACAGCCCCTGGAGACCTTGAGCATGTTCATCTTGGCGATTTCGATGGCCTTCTGGATGGCCGAACCGACCTGATCGTCCCGGCCCTCGGCGTAGCCCACGTAGCCGTTGCGATCGCCGATGGCGACCACACAGCGGAACTTGACCCGACGACCCGAGTCGGTCATTCGCTGGACCATGTTGATGTCCAGCACCTCATCGTCGAGATTCGGCAGCAGCTGATCGGTTATCTCGGGTTCCTTGAACGGAAGACCCGACTCGAGCGCCTCATCCATCGTCTCGATCTCGCCCTCTTGGACCTGTCGGCCCAGACGGGTCGTCGGTACCCAGCCGTTCATCTCATCAGCGCTCATGCGATATCACCTTCTAGGATGGTCTCACGGACGGTATCGAAGTGCCCAGGCAACTCGGCGGGATCGAACCCGTCACCGTAGTCCGCATCGAGTTCGTCGGCATAATCGGCGATGTGTTCGCCGCGGTTGCGAGACCACTCGGGCAGGACATCCTCGTTATGCGGGATCTCCACGCCGGCGTCGATCGCTCCCTCCTGCACGGCGAACACCTTCGAACCAGGGGTCGGCGAGTGGAGGCCGATGTCGAGGACCGCTTCCTCGACGCCAGCCTCGAGTGCCCGGCGACCCGCCAGCGCACCGGTGAGATACGCTGCGGGGAGGTTGCTCGTTGGCGCCTCCCATCCGAATTCAACCAGATCATCGGACGAGGCGAAGGCGACGGTCTCATCGCCGATCGCACCGACGACCTCGAACTGTGCTCTGACGTGTTTGTTGCTCACTCGGGCGACCAGTCGGGGGAGACCGGACTTGAGCAATCGGAGCCGCTGGCGGTAATCCGTCAGGCCTTCTCGGCGTCGACGGAGGTCGACGTTGTACCGCGGTCCGGTTGCCATCAGTCCCCACCTCCGTGGTCGATCTCGACATCGTAGGTGCTCTCGATGATGTTCAACATGTATCGAACACTGTGGAACTCGCCACCGCTGGCCTTGTTGTACAACTCGGCATACTGTGACGGAGAGAGCACGCCATCATCACGGAGCGCTCGCAACTCACGACGTTGCGCACGGATGCCATCGATCCACTCATCACGGTCGTCGTGTCGTGCGGTGGCCTTGCCCTTGCGGGTTCCCTGACCCTTGCGATGGCCGTATGCTCGTTTGGCGTTCCGTTCGCGAGCGCGACTGCGGGAGTTCCCTTGCTTGGATTCAGCGCGAATGTGACCCTGATCGACGAGTTCCCGGATCTCCTCCCGAGTGATCGCCGAGGCGATGTCTCCCTGCGCCGACGGGTCGAACCAGACACGGTTCTTCCCGACATCGAGCACGTCAGCGGCGAGTCGGCGTTGTGCTTTCAGGTCACTCATCGTCGGTCACCTCCACTTCCTCATACGTTGGGTTAAGCACCCGGATTTCGCGATCCTCAGCGACATCCTCGATCCGTTCTCGCTTGCGTCCACCGACGGTCGAGGCGATCCGAACCGCCTCGCGGTCGGGGTCAACTCCCTCCAGCTCGTCGACGGTGTGGACGCGAACCTCCTCGAACCCAGATGGATGTCGGCCTCGAACCGACGTCGGGGTTCGATAGCCAGCCTCGACCTTGGCCCCTTTGCCTTTGATTCCCTTGCGTTGTTTGGAGTGCGTCCCGCGGGGGCGACGCCAGCTCGTCGGGGTTCGGATCTTCTTGTGATGGTCCTGCCGGTTGAACGCCGGCGAGTCCCGCTTGTTGAGCAGTCGTTGCTCATCCTCGTCGAGCTCGGGCGTCTTGTCGACATGACCTCGTGGCCGCAGTTCCGTCTCGACCGCCTCCTCAGTGGGCTCCTCCGTTTCGGCCTCTTCGATCTCGGCCTCCGGTTCCTCGACCGCGAGTTCACCGACGTCGGCCTTGATCCTGGCTGCGAGGGCGTTGCCGATCCCGCTGATCTCAGCGAGCTCGTCCTGCGAGGCGCCACGAACGTCGTCGATGGTCTCGTAGCCCGCCTCACGCATCGCATCCGCCTTGGCTGCACCGACACCGCTGATGTCCTCGAGTTCCTCGAGTCCATCACTCATACTTCAACCCTCCTCGTGGTTTCTCGGTGATATACGCCCCATCCTGGAACACCCGAAGGTCCTTATCAGGCACTCGGGTCAGCTGTTCGACATCGGCAGCGGTCTGTCCGACCGCCTCCTTGTCCGGACCCGAGAGAACGAGGTCCTCACCGTCGATCTCAACCTCGGTGTCACCGTGGATCGTGGTCCGACGTGGTGCTCGTTCACCGAGGAAGTTCTCGACGACGATTTCGTCACCTTGCACCGATACCTGCATCGGGAAGTGAGAGTAGACCGTCTTCATCCGGTACTCCCATCCATCGACCACGCCATGAAGCATGTTCTCTAGATGGCTCTCGAACGTTCCGAGGATGGCCAGGGTGGCCCGGTCCTCAGCCTCGGACGAAATGACGATCGTGTTATCCACGACCTCGATAGACACATCTGGGTACCAGAGCCGTTTCTCGACCGTTCCGTTTGGCCCGTCAATTGTGACCGTTACCTCGTCGACAGTGACCGTCACATCGTCAGGGATTGGAAGTTCGGTTCGTGCCATGGTTAGTAGACGTACCCGATTAGTTGCCCACCGACGCCCGCCGATCGCGCGTCGTAGTGGCTCATGACGCCACGACTGGTCGTCACGATCAGCGAACCAAAGTCGCGGGCAGGTAGGTAGCGTTTCTCCCACCGCTCGAAACCGTCGGATGCGGTCGAGTAGCGGGGTTCGATCGGACCGCACTCGTTGATCGATCCCTTCAGCTCGACGACGAACTCGCCAGCCTTACCGTCGTCGATCCGCTCGTACCCAGCGATATAGCCGCGCTCGTCAAGGACATCGAGGACAGCCTGAATCTCGTTCGAGGCTGGCGCGATGGTATGACTGAGCTTACCGGCATCCTCCGCGTTGTTGATCCCGTTGAGCGCGTTACTGAGTGTATTTTGACTAACCATGATCCTAGCTGTACTTTTTAAATCCCATGTCATGGGCGATCTCGCGGAAACACTGGCGACAGAGCCAGATGTCGTATTTTCCGACGAGACCTTGGTTTCGGCCACACCGACTGCAATCGTGGCGCTGGCCGGTCTGTTCCGGTTCCGTCGTCTGTTCGTTACTCATCGGTTACCTCCACACCATAGCGCGACTCTAGATACGAGATGGTCTCAGATGGATCGAGACGGTGGTTCTCCGGGATCGACCGGTTACCGCGGTCGCGTTTGGCGACCCGATAGCCAGGTCGAGTCAGGTTCACCGTTACATCGAGCCCATACAAGCCAACCGTTGGATCGTACTCCTGACTGGGGAAGTCAGTGTGCTCCTGGATGCCGAAGCTAACGTTCCCGGTCTCATCGAACTGACTCGGCGAGAGGGCCACCAAATCGAGGGCCGTCTCCAAGAACGACTCAGCTCGTTCACCCCGTAGCGTGACCTTCGCACCGATAGCTCGACCTTCACGAATGTCGAACGCGGGGATCGTCTGCCTCGCCTCGGTTCGAACCGGACGTTGGCCCGTGATCGACTCGAGGATGTCCTCGGCGTGCTCAAGATCGGCACCGCCGCGACCGATGCTCATGTTGACGACGACCTTCTCGACGCGAGGTTCCCGCATATCGACCGTGGCGGCCTCACTCATCGTCATCACCCGTGAACTGCTCATCGATGACGACCACGTAATCCTCGATCGTCTCGAAGGTGCCATCGTCGCTTTCGACGACGAGCGTGTTGTCGCTGCTGCCGGGGTGGATATCGATCGATTCGATAACCCCGATTTCACCTGCGTGGGTGCCGGCAACCGCGGTGACCATCGCACCCTCCTCATACGGGAGGTGATGGACCACATCGCCACCCTCGAGGTCGATGATTACCGAATCGTGTGTGCCGTACGTATCTGGATCGTCGACGAGGACCGTTCGGCCATCGTGGAGCGACAGCTGCGTCCGGTCGCCGGCGACCTGGTGCTTGTCGATCACCTTCGAAAGCTTCGTCGACGCGGCACCCGGGTCGATCGGCGTGAGTGACAGGCGACCGCCTGCTTCGGGGAAGACCCGATAGTATTCCTCACGCTCGTCGAACGTGATGATGTCAAACAGGCCGACGGCTTGGCGGTGATCGGTGACGATCGAGCCGTTGACAGCGATGTAGCCGCTTCTGACGGCGTACTTCGCCTCCTTGGCCGTGTCCACATAGCCAAGCACGTCACGCAGGACGATCACCAGCGGGACGCCCGATTCGCCATGTGGGCCAGCTCCCGAATGGACGGTGAACGTCTCCGTCTTGCGCTCGATCGGCCAGGCATCCGGTGCAGCGAGCCGCTTCTTGTGTGTCATTCGTCCGCACCTCCATCGCTGGTGAGACGCTCGATACGAAGTGGATCGTCGTCGTTGATCTCGGTGATCCTGAGGTTGCTGGCTTGCAACGGCCGGGCAACCTCCTCACCATCGGCCGTCTCGATCGTCACACCCTCGACGTGAACGACCGTCTCCGTCACATCGACGCGGACGACCTCATCCTCGTGGCCTGCGAAATCTCCGCGAAGTACCTCGACCGTATCGCCCTGACAAACGTGGGCATTACGGCGACCATACTCCTCTCGAAGATCCTCGCTGAGCGTAGCCCGTAGTTGCCGATGTCGCTCGTGCAACGGGGCGTTTCTCGTCTGTTTTCGCTGTTTGTGTGGTTGTTTCGACGTCATACGATCATCGTGGCCGTGCTTGCGATACTCCCGAACCGCTCGGCGACCTCCCGAGCGATCGGTCCTTTGATTTCCGTTCCTCGTGGTTCATCCATCTCGTCGACGATGACGGCGGCGTTGTCCTCGAAGGAGACGCGAAGTCCATCCGGACGCCGGATCGGCTGGCGCTGCCGGATGACGACCGCCTTGAGGACCTGTCGGCGCATCTCTGGCGTCCCACGGACGACTGACACGGTGAGGCGGTCCCCGAGACCGCCGCGAAGCTGTCGGTTCAGTCGGCCCGAGTAGCCATCGACACTGATGACCTTGAGCTCCTGGGCGCCGGTATTATCGGCACAGACCAACCGTGATCCTTTCGTCAATCCTGCCGTGACATCAGCTTTGATTGCTTCCATCAGTTGTCACCTCCAGTGAGGTGTTCCACCACAACGTGGTGCTTCGTTTTCGACAGTGGCCGCGTCTGTGCGATCCGGACGCGGTCGCCGACGGCTATGTCGAGACACGGCGGGTGGTGAGCCGAGATTCGCGACCGTCGCTTCATCAGCCGGTCGTACTTCGGTACCGTCACGTCGTACTCTCGCTCGACGACGACCGTCTTGTCCATAGCGGTGGAGGCAACCGTTCCCTCGATGATCTGCCCACGGACGGGTAACTCCCCGTGGAACGGGCAGTCCTCGTCAGTGCACGTCTCCGCCGGTTCGGGGACGTCCAATCCGAGTGCCATCAGAGCACCACCTCCTCAGGATCGTCTCCCTCTTCCTGCTGGATCGTCTTGATCCGAGCGATGGTGCGTCTGAGGTCTCGGATTCGACCAGGGTTCTCTGGTGCACCGCCGGCGGCAAGCACCGACTTCTCGTTCAACAACTCCGTTTCGAGATCCTCGAGCTCGGCCTGACGCTCAGCCGGCGTCATGTCGCGGATCTCTGCTGGGTATAGTATCGTCATTCGTCTTCCTCCATGGCCGCATCAAGTTCCTCGACGAGGCGTGCAGCCTTGGCCTCGATGCCCTCCTCAGCCGCTGGGGCGACTTCCTCGGTCTCGTCCTCGACAGCCTCCTCCGGAGGCGCTGACTCGGAATCAGCCTCGACCACTTCCTCCTCGACTGGAGCAGGTGTATCGTCGGCAGGTTCAGGTTCTGCCTGGGAGGTCTCCTCGTCCTCCTCATCCGATGCAAGCAGCTCGTCTGGAACCTCAACCCCCTCTGGGACGAGCTCGCTGATATCCGCCTCATCGCGGACGTGGAAATCGTCCGGCAACTCGGCATCGGGCGGGATGATCGACACCGTCACACCGATCGTTCCGAGTTTCATGACGGCGACTCCCTGCCCCGTATCGACGAGCTCCTCTGCGGGCTCACCGTTGTGTTTGATGTATCCTGCGGTGAACTTCTCGACCCGCGAGCGCGAGCCGGTGACGGTCCCGGCGAGCACGATTTGAGCGCCCAGCGCACCGGCGCTCATGATGCGTTCGAGCGTCGTATGTCCGGCTTTGCGGAAGTACCAGCCACGCTCGAGCGCATTCGCCAGACGGTCGGCGACGATCCGGGCATTGAGATCCGGTTCCTCGACCTCCTGGACGTCGATCTGTGGGTCCTCGAGGTTGAATCGTTCCTCGAGCTCGGTGGTTACCTTTCGGATGTTCTCGCCACCTTTGCCGATGACCATCCCGGGCTTCTCTGCCTTCAAGACGATCTGGGTGCCCATCGGCGTCTTGGCGATATCCATGCCTCCGTAGCCAGCTCGGCCGAGCTCCTCTGCGAAGAACTCGTCAATCTGCGAGCGCTGGAGGCCATCCTGAATGAACTGGAGTTCATCAGCCATCGTCGTTCTCTACCTCCTCGATGATTACCTCGACATCGACGAGCGGGGTGTTCCAGTCCGTGGCACGGCCCATCGCTCGCGGTTGCATGCCCTGGACCTCTCCGACCTTGTGGGCGGCACAGTGGGCGATTTCCATCGATTCACCGTCGAATCCTTGGTTGTCGGCGTTGTTGACCGCATTCTGGAGTAAATCGAGGAATGCGGCACTCGCCTTCTTGGGGAACTTCCCGGCGTCCCAGCCATCGATGTTCGCTCGGTGGCCAGATCCCTTGTTGAACCGCCGGAATGGAACGGCCTCATCGCCCTCGTGAACTGCCTCGAGGTAGTCGATCGCATCAGCGACCGACCGACCGTTGAGCTCGCGAGCGATCTCCACGCTGTGTTTGTGGCTCATCTCTCGCTCCCGAAGCATCGCTCGGGCCGTGCGATCCGGATCCGCTTGAACGCTGTAGTCAATACCCATATTCAAATCCTCACTTCAGTGGTACGAATTTCGACGACCGAGTCGCCCCGATACCGGCTTGCCCGTGTTCAACACGGTTTCGTGTCAACTGGAACTCTCCGAGGTAGTGGCCGAGCATCTCCGGCTCGACATCCACCCGTTCGAACTCCTGGCCGTTGTGGACGGAGAACGTCATCCCCACCATCTCCGGGAGGATCGGCATATCGCGAAGATGGGTCCGTATCGGCGACTTCGCCGTCTCCTCCGGATCCGTCGATCGAACACGTTCGAGCAACACTCGCTGTTCTCGATTGAGTCCGCGAGTAATACTCCGCCGCTGCCGGGCGGGTAGCAATGCCGCGACTTCGTCCAACGACAGCTCCTGCAACTCATCAAGCGTGTGGCCTCGGTAGGTGAACTCACCCTCAAGGCCGGTGTGATAATCGGTCTGACTCATGATTTGCCACCTCGTCCGGTCTGTCGCGAAGAAATGTCTCCGACCTTCCGCCCCGGCGATGCATTCGACGAGACGCTCTTTGGTCGGCCCGGATGTTGTCGCCCACCACCACCGAATGGGTGGTCGACTGCGTTCATCGCTACACCACGTACGCGCGGGTACTTGGTTCCGCGTGAGCGAAGCTTGTGATACTTGTTCCCTGCCTTGACGAACGGCTTCTCTCGCCGACCGCCTCCGGCGACGACCCCGATCGTCGCTCGACACTGTGGGTGGAGCCGCTTGAACGTGTCACTGGGAAGCTTGACCACGGCCGCATCGCGCTCGTGTGCGATGAGGGTGGCGCTGGTGCCGCCAGCTCGAGCGAACGCCCCGCCATCGCCTGGACGACTCTCGACGTTGCAGATGGCGACACCCTCTGGAATCTCTGCCAATGGGAGGGTGTTACCCGGCTGGATGGCTGCAGAGATACCGATCTCGATACGTTCACCGATGCCGATACCCTCTGGTGCCAAGACGAGACGGCGATCGGGTCGGTCTCCGTCACTGTCGAACTCCACCTCGGCCACGGGGGCGGCCCGTGCGGGATCGTGTTCGATATCGAGGACCTCGCCGACGAGCAACTCGTCGTCGTCCACACTCTGGTGTCGAAGTTCGGCCTTGTACCGGTGCGATGGGGCACGGAACGTCGGCGTACCACGACCACGGCGCTGTCCTTGGATACGTCGGCCCATGATCAGAACACCCCGATCCGTGAGGCAACTTCGCCGGCATCGTCGTCGCTCGAGAGGGTGACGGTTGCCTTCTTCGTCCCATCCATCGTCATCTGTGTGTTCACGTTCACGACTGTGACAGCGAAACGGTCCTCGATCGCGTCGACAATCTCGGGTTTCGCTGCAGTATCGCGGACGACGAACTGGAGCTTGTTCTCGAAGTCCATCAGATTCATTGCTTTCTCAGTCACTAATGGGTGTTCGAGTACCTCACCAGTCATCGATCACTCACCTCCTCGAGTGCCGACTCGCTGAAGACGGTCAGCCGTCCGGCGTGACCGCCGGGCGCCAACTCGCGGACACTGACATTGGTCGCCGTCGCCACGTCCGCCCCCGCGAGGTTCCGTGCTGCGAGCGACGGTCCTGCCTCTTCAGAGGTGACGAACAGGATCGATGTCGGCTGCTGGCGAGCGCGACCACGCATCGTTCCCTTTCCGGCCCGCCGAGTCCGATTGCTATCCGCTCGTTCGATATCCTGATAGACAGCAAGGTCCTGTAGAATGTTGACAACCGTCTTCGTTTTTTGTAGTGTTTCAAAATCATCCGTCAGCACAATCGGCGTCTGAAAGTCCTCCGGAATCGCATGGCCGCGTTCGGCCACCAACGTCGGATCCGCCGTCGCCGCAATCGCACTTCGCGTCGCCAGTTGACGTTCGGTGTCGTTGATATCCTTACCATGATCGGCCTCAGCCGTCGGGGGATGTGCTCGACGACCGCCCACCGTCTGGGGGACTCGCTTGCCACGATTGTTCGATCGCGGGACCATCGCCATCCCTCGACCTGCGCCGAAGGATTCTGCTGGGGTCCGGAGACCAGCTAGGTCATCGGTACCATACGGTTGCGATGCATTGGCGTGCATGGCAGAAACGGCCTGCTGAATGAGATCAGGCCGGTACGCCGTCTCGAACACCGATGGTAGCGATTCTTCAGTAACCGTCGACCCGTCGATATCGTAAATTGGTACGTCCATCCTTGATCACCCTTGATTCGATGTGGTCGCCACGTGGCGGATCTCCGGATCGAGGCGCGGTTGGCGAGTCGCACGAACAGCCGGGCGAAGGCGCACAAGACGCTTGCGGGGTCCGGGGATCGAACCCTCGACAAGGAGGTGCGGGCCGTCCACTTCCCCGTAGTTCACGTAACCGCCGTCAACGCTGGCCGTATCATCATCCGCGATCGAGAGGAGGCGCTTGTTCAGTTCGGTCCGCTGGTGGTACCCGGTCTGGCCTTGCTGTGGCACCGTCGAGCGAATCCGCGATGGGTTCCACGGTCCGAGGTTGCCGATCCGTCGGCGATACCCCTGTCGGGCATGCTTGCCCTTGCGTTTCTGCACACCCCAGCGCTTGACTGGGCCCTGGGTTCCCTTACCCTTCGTGACTGCGGCGACATCGACGAACTCTCCCGTCCGGAAGAGCTCATCAGCGGTCACCGCATCGTCATCCTCTACCAACTCGCGCGCGTAGTCGACCCGCTCGTCGATGCTGCCGCCGCCGATACGGCTTTCCATCACGTGTGGCGCACGGCGGGGGACACCGTCGACATCGGCTGGAACCGTGTGTGTCAGGACGCGCACCTCTTCGATAGTTCCGTCACCAAGTGCCGCCTCCAACGCAGCCTCGTCGCCACTGCCAAGCGGAGCATCGAGCACCCGATCGAGATCCTCGTGAACCGAGTCCGTCCATCGTTCGGTGATCGGCTCGAGCCCGTATCCAGTCTCGCGATACACGCGAAGCGCAACGGCGTGCATCGGTGGTGTCTCGACGACAGTTACACCGACTGATTCTTCCATCCCCTCACGGGGCGAATCCGGTACGTCGTTGACGACCATGACACTCGTCATACCCGCCTTGTAGCCGGCGAAAGCCTGGAGGGCTGGCTGGCCATCTCCATCTGGCCACGACGAGAAGCGTGGCACCTCGTCGGAGGCCCGGCTACGGGGACTGAACCCCATCGATCCTTTGCGTGGTCTTCGTTTTTCTGGCATTCGTTTACTCCTCGAGATGGAGGCACGCGAGGGAGGCGATAACGGCCTCCTCGGTGCGGACCACCTCGCTTTGTTGGTCTGGGATCGTGTTCAACCAGAGGTCGAATGCACGATCGGGATCCGGTGTGAGCGGCTCCCCTTCCACCCCATGCGTTTCCGGCGGGGTGGCATCGATACCGAGCGAGCCGCAGATATCGACCAAGCCACGACCGGGAGCCCCAAACACCAGCGTTGTTGGTGTCCGATGCCGCTGTGCCAGCGGCCCGCGAAGCAGGCCGATGGTGAGCGGCTGTCCCAACCGCGACGTAGCGATACGGAGCCCGGCGCCGTCGGCGCTGAGTGCCGACGACAACGATCGTTCGGAGACGCGTGGCCCGGGCGGCTCCTCGTCAAGGAGCTTCGCGCGGACCGGTTCTCGCGAAGAGATGCTGACAGTCACGCGTTCCCCCTCTGTCAACGGATCGGCATCCGGTGACACGAGAGAGATCGGGTGTTGCAAGCCGCAATTGACCCGGACGCGTCCATCAGCTCCGACCTCGGTCACGATTCCTTCTCTTATCGACCCCGAATCGTTCGATTCGGAGCCGGTCCATGTCGGCAGACGAAGCGGCGGCAAGACCCCGGCGGCCGCCAGTTCGTCGCGCCGACCGAAGGCCTCCTTTCGGAGGTACGGCGGCGTTGTTGCATACTGCAACACGGTTGCGACGAACTCCCCATCGCCTGGGGCCGACCCATCTGAATCCGGGAACACAACGAGGTCAGAAACCCCGTAAATCGCGGCCGTTCTCGCGATACACCCGAGCTTTCGGGTGGCATCGCGGCGATCGGTCGCGTCCCGGACGATGGAGGTCGGGACGAGCACTCGGGCATCCATGCCGTGACGCTTTCGTGCCCCGACAGTAGACTGTGCCGATGTTATCGGATACGACCTTAAAAGGCTAGCGCTTGGAAACGGCGCGTGTCAGGGGCTCTCGAAGTCGTCAACGGGTGGTATTGGCCAGACCGTCGATACCCTGGCGTTCTCCTTCACCTCGAGACCGCCACCGACGAATAGACCGATGCTCGAAAGCTCCCAGACCCACCCGCTCGCGTGCATCCCTCCACCCCGGATGAGAATCTCCCGTGGTTGGATGAACACGGGGGGATCGACAAGGGATTCGTTGTACTCGATCAGGTACGTCCCAGGCTGCAGCGACCACCAGCCATACTCATCATCCGGATGTCGTCGTTCGGGTTCCACGGCAGTGGTCGCAGCGAGCTGCAGTTCGCTGCCGCCGAAGTCGAGATGGGCCGGCTCATCGATCGCATAGACGGCGTCCACGGTGAGATCGACAGCACCACCTCGGATTTGTGTATCCGGATGAACGAGACCATCGAGAGCCGCCCCGGGAGACGGATGCATTGCCAGTGCGTGAACGAGTGGGGAGTTAACTGTACTGGTGACCTCAATGAATCGATAGACCACCGACGGAGCGGTCGGAGTAAAGAACAGCCACCAGATATCCGCCGATACCGACCACGACGATCGAGCCCCCGGGGGGCAACCCCCCAAGGAGCGCGATCGCCATTCCACCGATGACAGCCAGCTGACCGGCGATGATCGCGATGTAGACCGTTTCACGGAAGCTCGATGCGAGAGCGGACGCCGTTGCTGCAGGAACCACGAGCATGGCCGCAACGAGGATCACCCCCATAATCTGCATCGCACCGACGACGACAACCGCGGTGAGGACGATGAGCAGAACGTTGTACAGATCGACCGAAATCCCGGCCACTTCGGCAGCCCGTTCGTCGAAGGTGATGAACAGCAGCTGCTTGTACACCGTCGCCACCACCGCCACGGTCAATACGGTCAACAGTGCCATCAGCTGGGCACTCTCGGCGGTGACGATGGCGATACTACCAAAGAGGAACGCCTCGATGTCGACGGTGATCGTCGCGACATCGCGTCCCCAATGGATCAACAACGTACCAACCGCGAAGCTCCCACTCAGAACGATCGCGATCGGTACATCGCCGTAAGATTCAGTTCGTGCGGTTAACCACTGCAAGCCGATGGCCACCACCGCGGCGACGATCAATGCCACGTACAATAGGTGGCCGCTATCGAGCGTTATCCAACCGAGCTCATTGGAGAACGTCACGACTAGGACCCCGACGGCCACCCCGGCGAACGCCGCATGGGCCAGGGTCTCACCGATGAGGGCCATCTGTCGATGGATGAGGAAGACACCGAGTAGTGGTGCTGCAATCCCGATGAGCACAGCGGTGGCCATCGACCGCCAGGTGCTCGTCAACCAGAACACATTGCTTCCGAGGTAGAAATCGATCCATTCCCCGACGGCGAGATACCCGTCGAACAACGTGGCAGCAGCCGAGGCACCGAGCCACGGTTGGAACCGGTACCAATCGACCACCAGAAAGAGAACCATTGAAACGGCGAGTAGGAGGGTGAGTCCCAGGAGAACCAATTCGACGATGCGAGTGGGATACCGACGCGTTGCTGGGGGAGGGGAGGCAGCACCGGTTGAGGATGAGGTGTGACGCCTCGTCTGACCCGCCGCTGACTGGTCATCTGGATCGCTCATGGATGCTCGTGACCGATGATCGTGTGTTCGTGACCATACGCCTCCGTGAGCGCATCGGATTCGAGGAACGCATGGACATCACCGTGATGGTAGAGCTGCCGGTTCAGGCAGGCGATCGTGTCGACGTGGCTGGTGAGCACGTCGATATCATGCTCGATCAGGATCACCGTGATCCCCTGCTCATTCAGCTCTCTGAGGAGACCGTAGAATCGATCGCGTGAGTCCGCATCGACACCGACGGTAGGTTCATCGAGCGCCAGGAGATCCGGTTCGGTCGCCAGCGCCCGAGCGATCAGTGCCCGTTGACGCTGGCCACCAGAGAGTGAATCGATCCGACGATCAAGCAGATCGGTGATATCGACCCGTTCAACTGCCTCGTTGATCGCATCGCGATCTCGAGGCTGGAGCCTCCCGGTCCCGATGTGGGCAATGCGACCCATCGCGACGACCTCACGCACGGTTGCTGGCATGGCTCCCGATCGATCGGTCGCCCGCTGGGCAACGTACCCGATCCGTTCGCCGGCATCGAACGCTGAGGCGTCCGTCCCGAAGAGCCTGACCTGGCCGCTGTCGGGGTCAAGCAATCCGAGCATGAGATGCAACAACGTGGTCTTGCCCGAACCATTTGGACCGATCACTCCGAGGAACTCCCCTGCTTCGACGGTCAACGACACGTTCTCTAACGCCAGCTCGTTGCCGTAGGAGAAGGTCACATCAGAGACCTCGACGACCGCTGTCATTGGTCGACTCCTACGGGAACCGGAGGCATAGTCTCACGCATGGTTACGATCCTCCGACCCCCAGTGCCTGTCGTAGTGAGGGGAGGTTGATCTCAGTCCACTGTTCTACCCACCCGTACCCGGCCTCGTTCCACGCCGGCGTGGTCCCCTCCAACGTCGACAGCGGTGCTGCGTTGTCTGCACTGGTATTCTCCAAGAGTACCTCGACAGCAGATGGCAACTCTGCATCTGGATCGGGGGCCTCGAAGGGATCGTACAATACGGTATCGAGACCGTGTTCCTCGACGGTGGCGGCCAGCGCTGAGACATCGTCGAGGGTAACCTCTGCGTCCGGGGAAATCCCGACAGGCGTGTGAAATTCGAGTCCATACCGATTGGCGATATAGCCGAATGAATCGTGGCCAGCCAGGACCACGTCGTGAACCTCCGCCTCGGAGACGAGCGTCTCGAGCTCCGTGTGAACGGCCTCGACCGAAGCTATGTACGACGCTGCGTTTGCCTCGAAGTCGGCTGCGTGGTCTGGATCGACCGATGCCAGCGTATCGGCGATAGCCTCAATCATCAAGACGGCCAGGGTGGGATCGATCCAGGTATGTGGGTCGTAGAACACGTCTTCCCCTCGATCATCGGAATCCACCACCTCGACGGGTACGGGATCACCGGCAGTATCGAAGAAGAGTTCATCGCCAGCCCATAGCTCGAAGACAACCTGGGTCTGTCCGACTTCAAGTCCCTCGAACGTAACGGTAGCCCCCGTCGAGGTGATATCGAGAACCTCGTCGGCTGTCTCGTCGGGACGAACGGCGACCTGGAACGAATGCTCCTCGCCCAGTGGCGGAATACGACCATCGATATCCTCGACGTGAATCGCGAATTCGACACTTCCTCCGACCGGGAGCGGTGGAAGGCCACCCTCCCAGTGGCCAGCATGCCACGAGAGTACCGGAGCATCCTCGTGTGGGTCGAACACCTCGAGCTCGCCAACGGTGAACGTTTCAGGGTCGAACTCCTCGTTGTAATCCGGTTGCGGTCGTCTATCTGGGGCATCCTTGGACCGGAGCTCCTCAGGGGGAATCGCCGAGAGCACGTCGAGGCGCGTCACCGCTTCGTGATCGCTGGCGAGCGTATCTGCCAGTTGCTGTGCCCAGGCGAATTCAGGTGAATCCAGATAGAGAAACACCTCCTTGTTGGCCGCCTCGGCGACCACATCGAACCCCGGGTCCCATCCATGGCCAAGCTCGCCCACCGCTACCGGATTCTCGAAGGTGAAGTGGTCACCACCGACGTGATTCCCCCAATCAGCGAGCGGGAAAAATGCCGCATAGCCGACCCCCTCCTCGAGTTCCGATCCTCCAGGTCCCTCGATACATCCAGCGAGCGTGGTAGTGACCACTGACCCTGCACCGAGCAAGAAGTGTCGTCTCGTGGATGCAGTGCGGAGGTCCCGCATTATTAATCTACAACAGCATATTATTATTTTGTATTAATATATCCTCGGGTTTTGTTAACGGTGCTGGATTGCGTCGGTGGATTACAGGGGTGCTGTCGAGATATGACCCAACGGTGAAATAATGAATCAGATTCCGGGTCGTACCTGTGCCCTCGACAAGTCACATCGGCCAGAGACTGCCAACGTATTCCTCGAGCTCGAATCCTTGAGTAACAGTCTGGAAGAGGCTCATACCGCCCCCATGCTCGAGTGGCCTGTAACTGGTTGTGGAGTCAGCTGAGTGGCATCGCTACGAGGGAAATATAAAGTATTTGATAAGTGCCCGGGGTGGGCTCCGAACCCACGATCTCCGCATGGCCCAGATCCGAGCCCCGACGGGGGGCAATCGATCCGTGACACGCCGAGTCTCAAGACCCTATGAGTGCGGCGCTATGTCCAGCTAAGCCACCCGGGCGCACGTTGTGGATATCCTCAAACGAGCCAAAAACCTGTCCATCCGTCCGCGGTCTTTATGTCCGGGGCGACGATATTTCGCGACTATGTCGTTGCCGGGTGGGGTCAGTATGCTGGTCGACGAGGACGAACTTATCAACCGGATCGAACTCGACGATCGCCGGACGTTGTTCGTCACGCCGTCCCGGGCCATCGCGTACCGCGAGCGGTCGATGCTCACGGAGGAGTCGGTCGAATCGTATCCCACCGACCTCGAACGTCTCACGTTGGAGGAGGGAAAGCGCCAGGTGACGGTGACGTTCGAATATCCCGACGAGGCAGATCGGACGTTGGATCTGCCCAAGAGCTCGATGGCCGCGGCCTTGAAGGCGCTTCTCGCGAGTGTGATTCGAGCCACCAATGTGCTCGAAGCGGACGAAGACATCGAGGAGCTCTACCGGTTCAACGAGCTCACCGTCGTCCTGACAGACCGACGTCTCATCAAGCACGTTGGCCACGCCCTCTGGGGCGAGACCCACGAGGCTATCGACTACGAGATCATCCGAGATCTGCACACCGAGGAGGGACAGGTCAGTACGGGTGTCATCATCGAAACCACGGGGGCCACCGAGCGTTTCAAACTGCCCAAGGATTCGGCCGATCGGTTTGTCGCCCAAATCGAGGACGCGGTGTGTGCGTACCACGACGTGGCTGCGTTGGGGGTCTTACGAGGGAATCCGGATGCCGGGAAACCGGAACCGGAGCCCGATCTCGACAGGCTTCGTCCCTTGCAAGTCAGCGAGGATGACGACCCCGGCGCCACTGTGGACGGTGAACCCGCCGCAATGTCCTCAGACGGTAACGAGGAGCTTCTTGAATACCTCCACGAGCTCGAGGGTACCATCGAGCAGCAACAGGCACAGCTGGACCAGCTCCGCGACACGCTCGAACAGCTCGAGAACCGACTCACTCGCGACCAGTGATCCGGCGGATACAGGTCGAACCGTACGGTCCGAGCTCTGAGTCACCGATACGGACGAACTGACCGGTCGTCACGCGGCGACCACACCGGCGACAGGAGAACTCACCGTCTCGCTTGATTATCCGACCACGACGATCCGTCGGGGTCGCTGCTCGCCCGCGGCGAAGCTGTGACCCCTCGCGCTCGATCAACCCGTCTGCTTCGGCTTTGTCCAGTACCGTTCTGATCTGGTCGGGGCTATCGAACACACTCTCAAGCGCATCGACCACGTCGGCGATCGATGGCTCGGCATGGGCCAATGCCGCAACAATAGCGACACCGCGATCGAGAGGTGGATCACCTGACATAGCTGATCAGTTGAACGGATCGGAGCAATCGAAACAGACGCCATGCGCTGGGCAAACGTACTTACAATGGCGTTCGATCAGCGGTCGCTCGCAGACCGGACAGCGCGGTCCACCGACCTCAGCACTCTGACCAGCCACAGATGTCACACGTCTTGCACCCCTCGGAGTAGTACAACGAGTACGAGCCACACTCGGGGCATTCCGGGCTCTCGCCCTGGGCGACGACATCCTGGTTGGCATCGACGGCATCGGCGCTCGCCTCGGCGGTGGCCTCCTCAAGGGTCGGCTGTTCGGGGTACGGTCGGTCGATCTCGTTGTTGAGATAGCGCCGCAGTGCCGTCCCGATGGCGTCGGGGATCGAGTTGATCTGCTCGCCCTTGTCCCAGGCGACCTTCGGGCTGCGAATGCCCTGCAGCTCGCCGGCGATCTCCTTCGGGTCGACACCGGCTCGAAGCGCCGTCGAGATGGTTTTCGCGAGTGCCTCGGTGAAGGAGGCGGTGAAGCCACCTGAGTTGCCGATCGTCGCGAAGAGCTCGAACGGCCGGCCATCCTCGTCCTCGTTGATGTTCACGTACAGCTTGCCGTAGCCGGTCTCAACGCGCTGGGTCGTGCCATGGAGCACATCTGGTCGCGGTCGTTTCTTGGCGAAGCGCTCGCTGTCTGGGCCACGGATGATCGTCTCGACGCTGTCGGCCAGAGTGGCCTGGACCTCCTCGTGGTCGAGGAAGCTCTCGACACTGCCAAAGACCTCACGCAGTCGTTCGAGCAGTACCTCCGCTGCTTCGTCCTCCTCGAGGTCGGCGAAGTCGGCGTTGTCGGCTCGGGTCGTCAGCACCTGCTTCGAGCGGGTCCCATCGCGGTAGTAGGTGACACCTTTGCCACCGTTCTCGTAGATGTACTCAAAGACATCCTTCGCGTCTTCGACGCTGGAGTCATTGGGAGCGTTGACCGTCTTCGAGATGGCGCTGTCGACGCCCACCTGACACGCGGTCTGGACGGCCGCGTGTGATTTCGCACTGATAGCCGAGGTGGTGACGAACAGCTCACCGATGGCGTCGGGCACCGTCTCGAGGCCATCGATCCCGGCGAACTCGTTGTTCGCCATCTGGTCCTTCGCCTCGGCCTGGACGGCCTCGACATCGATGTCGTTCGCCTCCAGCGTGCGCAGGAAGTAGTCGTCGAACTCGACGAGCATCTCGTCACCCTGGACGTCGTCGGAGACGTTCTTGTAGTAGGCGACGTTGTAGATGGGTTCACAGCCACCGGTCGTGTTGCCCACCATGCCAGTCGTGCCAGTCGGTGCGATCGTCGTCGTATTGTGGTTCCTGATGGGGAAGCCGTCGGACCAGTCGTCGGCATCGAGGCCGGTCTGGTGTTCGAACCAGTCGCGATAGCGGACTGGGTCGGCGTACTTCGAATCCTCCCACTCGGCGAACGAGCCACGATCGTCGGCGAGCTCGTGTGAGGTTCGCTTCGAGTTGTGGTTGATGTGGGTCATCAACTGCCTGGCCACCTCGTTCGACGCCTCGCTACCGTACTTCATGCCGAGTTGGATGTACAACTGGGCGAGGCCCATGATACCGAGGCCGATCTTGCGCATGCTGCGGACGGTCTCCTCGATCTCCTCGACCGGGAAGTCCGACATCGTGACGACGTTCTCGAGGAAGCGCGTGGACAGTTCGATGCGATCGTCGAAGTCCTCCCAGTTGATCGACTCCTCGAGGAACGCCTCGATGGCCGCCTCCTGCGATGGATACGCATCACCGTGGCGCTCGCTCCAGACGCGCCAGTCCGGGGCTCCCTCGGCAGCGAGAGTGGAGAGGTTGATGTGGCCGAGATTGCAGGCCTCGTACTCCTCCAACGGTTGCTCACCACAGGGATTTGTCGCCAAGATCCGGTGATCCGGATGCTCCTCGACGTCGAATGAATGCTGCTTGTTGATCCGTTCGAGGAAGACGACCCCCGGTTCACCGTTCTCGTGTGCCCCCTGGATGATCCGCTCCCAGAGGATGTCCGCCGGCATTGAGAGCTCCTCGCCGACCTCGACGTACTCACCGAGGTCGTAGCGCTCGTACATCTCCTTCGTCTCCGCGGTCGCGATGTGGGGCTCCTCGGTGCGAGGATTGGTGAAGGTGTACTCCTCGCCGCGTTGCAACGCCTCCATGAAGCCGTCGGTGACGCCCACGGAAATATTGAAATTCGAGAGATGACCCTCGACGGCGTTGCGCAGATGCTTCGGTACGCGACCCTCGTCGTCGATCAGCTCGCGGGCCTCCTCAAGTGCCTCGGAGAAGCTCGTGTACGTGTAATCATCCGGGTCGTTGAGCTTGAGCGAATGCGCCAGGGAGACGTCCTTGTTCTTCGAGTGGATGAACTCGATGACATCGGGGTGGGACACGCGCATGATCGCCATCTGGGCGCCACGGCGGGTCCCCCCTTGGGCGATCGTTTCGCATAGCTGATCGAACGTTCGCATGAAGGTGATCGGCCCACTCGCGATGCCACCTGTCGAGCCAACAGAATCACCATATGGTCGTAATTTCCAGAATCCATACCCGACGCCGCCTCCTGACTGGAACACCTCAGCCGCCTGCTTGGCGGTTTCGTGGATATCGGATATATCGTCATCAGGTGACATGACGAAGCACGCGCTGAGTTGCTGAAGCTCTCCACCGGCGTTCATCAGCGTCGGCGAGTTCGGGATGAACGATAAGGACTCCATCGTGTCCTGGAACGCCTCGGCGACCGTCTCGACGTGCTCGCGGATGTCATCAGGGAGCTCCGGTACCACCGTCTCATAGGCGAACTTGTTGACGTTCTCCTCGGTGAGCGTGGTCTCGACGTCATCACCAGCGGTGACTCCGGCTCCGAAGACCTCGGCTGCGAGCTCATCTCGACGGGGATGCTTCGGCTTGAGCTGATCGGGCGTGACGGTCACCTCGATGTCGTGCTTGCCCGCCTCGTAGACGGCCTCCGCCAGCGCGACGTTCCGTGCGACGCGCTTGAAGAGGCCCTCCTGTTCCTCGACGAGGTTGCCATCGGCGTCCTTCTGGAGGTACCGCGCCGGGAGGATGTTGTGATAGGCGTTGTCCGTCAGTCGTTCTTCGAGGGTCGCTCCCGTCGTCCGTTTGATGGGAAGGGTGATGTCCTTGGCTGTGGTGTCTTGCTTGCTCATGATTTAGACCTGCATGTGGGTTGGCCGTCGGCGACGGTTGGTCCGTCACGTGTGGTAAATTCCACGGCGGCACGACGGGCTCGCGGTGTGGGGTGCCCCGGACCCTGGCCTCGATCCGTCGCGGCGCCGATGGGCGCCGACGTCGCTGGCTCGCAGGTTGACTGGTACACTCATAATAGTAGGAGAACCGGAGTGAAAGTGACTTTCGGCTGGTCGCCGAGTGGAGGCCACAGCGGTGGCACCTTTGGCGGCGGTTGGAGCATGAAATGACGAGTGAAAGTGATGCGTGTTCGCCGAGTTCGAGCGTCGCTTGCTGGCGCGTTCGAAACGTTAAATTCACCTCGTGTCAAAGCGTTGGTTGCCGCACACGGGTTTGTGGTCTAGTCTGGTTAGGACGTCTCCTTGACATGGAGGAGATCGGCAGTTCAAATCTGCCCAAACCCACTCCTTGCTTGTCGCTGTGATGGAGTCGGTTTTCCGTATGTTTCTCCTCGAGGCCACACCACAACGACCACTTCGAGGAGTCCATGCCGTGTTTGCCTGGATGCGTTGGGTCACCAGCCGTGGGTTCGTCTCCGTGGGGCTCAGTAGTTGGTGCTGGGAACTACGGAACGGTTCCCTCCATCGAGCCCTCGAACCACCGCCCAGTCTCGGATCCACATATCTTGCACACGGCGATGACTGCCTGTTCTCCTGGGGCATCGGAGTCGTCGACCAGCGTGAGATCGTGATCAGTTGCCTCCTCACAAGTTGGACAGCTGCGTAGTCGTTCTCCATCACCGTACTTGAGGGGCGCACCGAGGGCTAGCGCGATGACCCGTTCCGACCCTCGGTTCCACCCGCGTTGGTACTCTCCAGGTCCGAACCGGATGACCTCCCCAGCGGCCACGTCGACGGGGCCGTCCTCGGTATCGAAGGTGGCAGTGCCCGATTGAATGTAGAACACCTCCTCTTGATGTTCGTGTCGATGATAGGCATACGCGAAACTGTCTCCCGGTTCAAGTTCATAGTAGTTGATGGCGAGGTCGGTCATCCCGAGTGGATCACTCAGAGCTCGTATGACAGCTGCGGGTTGAATCCGATTCTCCACGTCGGCAATCACAATTCGTTCCATCGTCCACAGTACTCGACTGCACGACAGATAAATTGCACCCGGTAGCGAGTTTCTTGTGATGCTGAACGATGGCGACCAGATGGCACTGGGTGGTATCATCCCAGCCGACTGGCAAGGTGACCTTCGAGACTGCTGCAACACCGAGCAGGTTCCACCTGGAAGTCTCCAGCGCGAAGATGGTGAAACAGCTGCAACTTTGAGTATATGTAACCGACCGTCCGGGACTACGTGGGATTCCCTTGGGACATCCAACATCAGCTGTGGGGAAATCGAGTCGGGATTGCCACCTGATGCTATCCCACAGCTCCGATGAATCGAGAGTCCGACACGTCCCATCAACTCAAGGAGTGCTAGCTAACGGATTAGTCGTCGAAGACCCACTCGCGAGACCAGCATTCGATCTCCTCAAAGACCGGCTGTAGCGAGGCACCCTTCTCGGTCAGTCGGTAGTACGTCGCAACCGGGCGGTCCTCGACGCGTCGATGCACGAACCCACCATCCTCAAGGTCATCGAGGACCCGCGACAGTGTTCGAGGATTCGCGTCAGTCGAGCGTTTGAGCTCGTTGAAGCGCTTCTCGCCATCGGTCAGATCGTGAAGTACCACCAGCCGCCACTGAGAACCGATCTGATCGAGTGCCTCAACGATCGGGCAAATGGCTGTGTCCTCAGTCGCCACCGTCGTGTCGGTCGAATTATCAATCGAAGACATCAATGTCAGGTACTAACATTATTGTCCGCTGATATATATAACGGTTCGCATTCGAACTACGTAACACGGTGCAACTACAGCAATCGCAGTATCAATCGGTGAATCGCACGCAACCAGAGGGACAACACTGATGGAGCTTGGTGGAACTGAGGAGATCCTGTTCGCAGTCGGCCGGCTCTTGTTCGGAGTAACGCTGGCATTCATGGGTCTCAATCACTTCATGCAGCTCGAATCGATGACCGGCTATGCCCAGCACAAGGGCCTCCCAGCACCGAAAGCGGCGGTCCTCCTCTCAGGACTCGTGCTTGTCGCTGGTGGGATAGGGGTCGTCATCGGGGTCTACCCAGTTATCAGCGGCCTCCTCCTTGCTGGATTCCTGCTCATCGCGGCAGTAAGCATGCACGACTTCTGGGCCGTCGGCGAGGAGCAACAGCAAGCTGAGATGACCAACTTCCTCAAGAATATCGCGCTCGCCGGAGGTGCCCTCGCCTTCGCAGCGGTGGGGACGCTAGAATGGCCGTACAGTATCGGCATTGGGCTCTTCTGAGCACTGACCATACCGACGTTCATCCCCTTCTCGGACCGCGAGGGTGAAGTGACCTGACACCGTTACCTCCCGTCAGTGAGTGACGCCAGTCCTCTGTCCGCAGATCGACCCGAGCAGGATCGGCCATTCCGGGTCGACGCTCCCTTCGATCCTGCTGGTGATCAGCCCGAGGCGATCGACGAGCTGGTAGCAGGGTTCGAGGAGGGACTCGAGCGACAGACACTCCTGGGAGTCACGGGGTCGGGGAAGACCAACACGGTGAGCTGGGTGATCGAGCAACTACAGCTACCGACGTTGGTGCTCGCACACAACAAGACGCTGGCGGCCCAGTTATACGAGGAATTCAAGTCGCTGTTTCCAGATAACGCCGTGGAGTACTTCGTCTCCTATTACGACTACTACCAGCCAGAGGCATATGTCGAACGGACGGACACGTTCATCGACAAGGACGCTTCGACGAACGAGGAGATCGACAAACTGCGACATTCAGCAACGCGGTCGTTGTTGACCCGCGATGACGTCATCGTTGTCGCCTCGGTCTCCGCCCTGTACGGCCTCGGTGATCCGAGCAACTACGAGGGGATGGCGCTCCGGTTGGAGGTCGGCGATCAGTACGACCGCGACGAGCTGCTCTCGACGCTTGTCGACCTCAACTACGAGCGAAACGACGTCGACTTCCGACATGGCACGTTCCGGGTGCGTGGCGACACCCTCGAGGTCTTCCCGATGTACGGTCGCTACGCGGTTCGGGTCGAGTTCTGGGGCAACGAGATCGAACGCCTCTCCAAGCTCGATCCGCTCGATGGATCGATCATCAGCGAGGAACCGGCCGTCCTCGTCCATCCCGCTGAGCACTACGCCAGCCCCGATGAGCGAATCGAGCAAGCCATCACTGAGATCGAATCCGATCTCGAAGAGCGGATCAGGCATTTCGAACGCCAGGGAGATCTGGTCGCCGCCCAACGCATCGAGGAGCGCACCAGATTCGATATCGAGATGCTCCAGGAGACGGGAACGGTCAAGGGAGTCGAGAACTACAGCGTCTACCTCAGCGATAGGGAGGTCGGTGAAGCGCCCTACACGTTACTCGATTACTTCCCCGATGACTTCCTGACCGTCGTCGACGAATCACACCAGATGCTCCCGCAAATCCGGGGGCAACACGCGGGGGATCGGTCACGAAAACAGAGCCTCGTCGACAACGGATTTCGACTACCCACCGCGTACGACAACCGGCCACTGACCTTCGATGAGTTCGAGGAACGGACGAGCAAGACGCTGTACGTCTCGGCGACTCCAGCCGACTACGAGCGAGAGGTGTCCGGACAGATCGTCGAACAGATCGTGAGACCGACCCATCTCGTCGATCCAGAGATCACGATCGAGGACGTCGATGGCCAGGTGGACGACCTGCTCGATCGGATCCGCGAACGGGTCGAACGAGACGAACGGATCCTCGTTACCACACTGACCAAGCGGATGGCCGAGGATCTGAGCGAATTCATCGACGAGGCAGGATGCGATGTCGCGTACATGCACGACGAGACCGACACGCTCGAACGCCATGAGCTCGTGCGCTCCCTTCGTCTCGGTGACATCGATGTGCTCGTGGGGATCAACCTCCTGCGCGAGGGGCTCGACATCCCGGAGGTGAGTCTCGTCGCGATCCTCGATGCCGATCAGGAGGGGTTCCTTCGGTCTGAGACGATGCTCGTCCAGACGATGGGGCGAGCCGCCCGGAACGTCAACGGCGAGGTAATCCTCTACGCGGAGGAACCAACCGACGCGATGAATCGAGCGATCGCGGAGACGAAGCGTCGACGGCGGATCCAACGAGCGTTCAACGAACGCCATGGGATCGAGCCACGGACGATCGAGAAACCGATCGAAGAGTCGACCCTCCCCGGTAGCGACGTGGACGATCCCAACATCGCACAGATCGAACCGAGCGACCCAGCAGAGGC
>CAZXER010000021.1:27088-32548 GCA_964639975.1 uncultured Halobacteriales archaeon
GCGGCTAGCTGTGCCTCCCCTCCATCGACGAGGAAGAGATCCGGGTCTGGACGGCTATCACGGCCGGCGAGGGCGCGTTCGACTCGCCACGTGGCCAGTTGCCCGATTCGTTCGACGTCGTTGTTGCCCTCCTGCAACCGCTTTCGGCGGTACTGCGAGGTCTCAGGCGTGCCATCGACGAACACGACGTCGGCACCGACGACCGCCCGTCCCTGCGCATGACTCACGTCGATTCCTTCGATACGACGTGGCTGTTCGATGTCGAGACGTCTTGCCAATACGGCATGTGGATCGCCAGCTTCACCGACCGCCGTCGATGCATTCTTGAGGGCGAGATCGAGAAGCGTGGCCTCGCGTCCGGCAGCCGGGACCCGCAAATCGACCCCTTCACTCGAGAGCCAGTCCACGACCTTGTCATCCGTCGGTAACTCCTGCACGAGAATAGCCTCGGGGAGCGGCCGTTCCGCGTAATACTGGGTGAGGAAAGCACTGATCACCTCCCCAACACGATCGTCTGGCACGTCCGGGGCCGTCATGGTCCGGCGGACTCGCTCGACGAGTTGGCCTCCCTCACTGTGCAACCGTGCGACCGTCGCCGTGTCTCCACGAATCGACACACCGAGCACATCGAGCGAGCGTTCATCACCCGCGGCAGTGACGGCACTCTCACGATGACCGTGGAGGCTGCGAATCGCCTCGAGGCGATCGCGTAAATTGGCCGCCCGCTCGTATTCGTGGGCCGAAGCGGCGGTGGTCATCGCCTCCTCGATGGGAGTGGCGAGGCTCCCGATTTCACCCTCGAAGAAGCGAGTGGTTGCCTCGACCCGATCTGCGTACGCATCCTCGTCGATCTCCCCCGTACACGGTGCCGCACAGATCCCGAGTTCGTAATCGAGACAGGGCCGATCCCGATTGGCGAACTTGTGGTCCGAGCAGCCCCTGAGGCCGTAGGTTTCCCTGATCGCCTTGATGACGGCGTCGAGGCGTTGTTTGTCGGTATAGGGCCCGAAGACGGTGGCGGCATCCTCGGGATCGCGGGTGACCTCGATGCGCGGGTACCGATGATCGGTGAGCTGTACGAGCGGATACGATTTATCGTCAGTCAGCCGGACGTTGTATCGGGGCTGGTGCCGTTTGATGAGGTTCGCTTCGAGCAGCAGTGCCTGCGTCTCGGTATCTGTGACGGCGATCTCGAGCTCAGCTGCCTCCTCGAGCATCGCCTGGATTCGGCGACCTCGGGGCTGGCGATAGCTTCCGAGGCGATCGCGAAGGTCGACGGCTTTGCCGATGTACACTGGGTGATCGTCAGCATCGTGAAAGAGGTACACACCCGGTTCCCGGGGTATCTCCGTCAGGCGTTCACGGAGTTCAGCCGCCTCCATCAACCTGTGTCGACGGTTCGAACCGTGTTGAGGATGTTGGTCGGTTTGTGGGTACTGACACTCAGGATAGACCAGCACTCAGGTAGCAACCAAGCATCAGACTGGTAGTGAGCCACCTCAGACGCCGTGCGGATATCATCAGCTGTGATTTCGAGTGACTTCCGTAAACGTTTCTCCTTGCAAGAACCATCCGTACTACCACACGGCACGATTCGATGGACGACACAGAACGCGTTTGGCTCGTCGAACGCTCCCTCGACGACGGACGGATTATCACCCTTACCTATGCGTCGGCTGATGGGACGGCGATGCTGACCAGACAGCAGGCAGTCAGGTCGATGTCGTCGGGTGTTCCCGTGTCGATCGAGGTCGATCAGGAGGAGCTTTCAGAGGTCGACGAACCAGAACAGCAGGACATGTATCGGTCGGAAGTTGCTCGGATGCAAACGCAGCATACTCCCGGGGACCGGGTTTGATAGGCTAATTTTAACCCGTATCTGGTTCTTCTGCCACCATGGAAGTAATCGAACTAGATGGTCTCACGAAACGATTTGGCGACGTGACGGCCGTCGAGGACCTTGATCTGACCGTCGAGGATGGCACCATCTTCGGCTTTCTCGGTCCCAATGGGGCGGGCAAGACGACGACCATCGATCTCATGCTCGATTTCGTCAGGCCGACCGCCGGCCATGTCTCGCTGTTCGGTCTGAGCCCTCGGGAGGACGTCGCTGAGGTTCGCAAGCGTACGGGTGTCCTTCCGGAGGGTTTTGGGGTTTATGACCGGCTCACCGGTAAGCGCCACGTGGAATTCGTCCTCGATTCGAAGGGGATCGACGATGATCCGGTGAGGTATCTGGAGCGAACTGGTGTCGCCGACGCAGCCGACCGGAAGGCGGGTGGGTATTCGACCGGCATGAAGCAGCGCCTCGGGCTTGCGATGGCTCTCGTCGGCGAGCCAGATCTGCTCATCCTCGATGAACCATCGAGCGGGCTCGATCCCAACGGTGCCAGGGAGATGCAACAGGTCATCAGGGAGGAACGAAACCGTGGTGCAACGGTGTTCTTCTCGAGTCATATCATGGGTCAGGTAGAGGCAGTCTGTGATCGTGTTGCCATCCTTCGCGGTGGACGGTTAGTCGCTGAAGACACGATGCAGGGGCTCAGAGATACCGTCGGGGGTGGCGGTAGAATCGTGGTGACGGTGAGTGACGAGACCGCAGCTGCAGAGGCAGCGAATGCCATCGACGAGGTCGGAACGGTGGAAATCGCGGATGGACAGGTTCGTGTCACCCTCGGCGAAGCAGACAAGCTCGACATCCTGCAGGCGATGGAGAACGCGGGTGCAACCGTCCACGACTTCCGCACCGAGGAGGCCTCGATGGACGAGGTATTCAAAGCCTACACCCAGGAGGTGGCTGAGCAATGAGCTGGCAGGTCGTCGCCAAGAAGGAGTTCAGCGACGCTGCCAGATCGCTCGTGCTGTGGATCATCTCCGTCGTGTTCGTCCTCGCTGGTGTACTCATGGTCGGTTCCTACATCATCTTCGGCGAGGAATTCGCACCCGAAGCTGACGTTGGTGCACTCGATGCGATGGTATTCGTGTTGAGTCCAATCGCGCTCGTGGTCCCGATCATCGCCCTGGTCGTCGGATACAAATCGATCGTTGGCGAGCGCGAATCTGGGAGTCTGAAGGTCCTCTTATCTCTTCCACATTCACGGTGGGACGTGATGTTCGGCAAGCTAATCGGTCGGACGCTCGTCGTCGTCATCCCACTCGTGGCTGCCCTCGTTGTGATGGGGGCGATGATATCGGTGTTTATCGAACCCGTGGGCATCGCCTCGTACCTCATCGTGTTCGTCCTATCACTCCTGTTAGCCGGTGTGTTCGTCGCCATCGCGGTAGCCATCTCTGGGGCGACGAGCAACTCGACCGTCGCTGGGGCTGCCATGTTCGGGATCTACGCACTGTTCCTCGTCTTCTGGGACATTATCAATCTCGGTGTCCTCTACTTGCTAGAAGGTCGGGTTACGCCTGGTCCCGACCCTCCAGGACTGTACTTCTTCGTCGATATGTTGTCACCTGATGGGGCGTACATCATCGCGGCCCAGGAGCTGCTGCCGGAGGTGAACTTCTTCGGCGATACGTTCCCCGAGAGCATTCCCTGGTACCTCTCAGAATGGGTTGCAGTCGCTATCTTGCTGCTCTGGTTGATCGTCCCGTTCGCGATCGGGTACTACCGATTCAGGGAGGCGGACCTCTAACGCGTCAGAACTCGTCTCCTAAGGTAGCCTGGCGTGGGGCATCGTCTGAACCAAACAACCACGCCTCGAACTCCTCGCCCTGGAGAATCTCGGTCTCGTGTTCCCGGGCTGCTTCTCGTTTGCGTTCGCCGGGGTCCTCTCCGACCACGAGGTAGTCAGTAGCGCTTGAGACGCTAGAGGTCACCCGTCCACCTTCGCGTTCGAACCGTTCAGCTGCCTCAGAACGGCTTAACGTGGGGAGA
Organism: uncultured Halobacteriales archaeon; assembly: GCA_964639975.1. Taxonomy (GTDB): domain Archaea; phylum Halobacteriota; class Halobacteria; order Halobacteriales; family SKSH01; genus CAZXER01. The sequence continues at coordinate 30,975 of CAZXER010000021.1, forward strand.
CTGCCGGTCAGAACAACGGTCGTCCCGGCGAATCGATCGCCGATGTCCTGTTGTATCGCCTCGGGCTCGACGCCGGCGTCGGCTAGCTTGTCTAGCAGGGCCTGATTGTGTTCATCGGCGAACCACTCCGAGATCGATTCAGCCACCGCCGGTCCGACATCGTCGACGGCTTCAAGTGCGTCCATATCAGCGCTGGCCAGCGCATCGAGGGATCCGAACTCGCGGACCAGGTTCCGGGCGGTCGTCGGACCGACGTCTGGAATACCAAGTGCTGCAATGAAGTCCGTCAGTGGCGGCTGTCTGGCTCGTTCGAGCTCGTCCAATAGATTGCTGGCACTCGTCTCTCCCCAGCCCTCGAGTGCGGTAAGCTCCCGTCGGGTCAATTCGAACAGATCGGCGATATCGTCCTCAATGAGACCAGCATCCATGAACTGGCGAACACTCTCCTCTCCGAGGCCATCGATATCGAGTCCGTCCTCACTCCCGAAGTAGATTACCGATTCGCGAAGCTGCGCTGGACAAGTCCTCCCACCGGTACAGTACGCAAGTGGCCCCTCGAACGTGATCTGACTACCGCAAACAGGGCAATTCTCCGGAGGCTCGAACGGGCCGTCTGAACGCTTTTCGACGACCTCAGAGACGTAGGGGATCACGTCTCCCGCCCGCTGGACACGGACGATATCGCCCTCGTTGACGTTCTTCGATTCGATCTCGTCGAAATTATGGAGACTAGCCCGCGACACGGTTACCCCACCCACGTCGACCGGCTCAAGTAGTGCAAGCGGGGTGGCACGGCCGGTTCGCCCGATTTGGACGGTGATGGTGGTGATCGTTGTCTCCTCGGTCCTGGCCGGGAACTTGTAGGCGTAGGCTCCTCGATCGGCTCTAGCAGTCGACCCGAGGGCCTCGCGTTTCTCTCGCTCGTTGACCTTGATCACGATACCATCGATCTCGTAATCGAGGTCGTCTCGGTGCCCAAGCAATCGGTCACGGTACTCGATGGCTGAGTCGATATCTTCGGCGTATTCTGTCAACTCAGAAACAGGCAAGCCGAAGCTTTCCAGGGCGTCGTGCTCGTTCAGTCTGGTCTCCCACGGATCGCTTGCTTCGAGCACATCGAAGACGAAACACGACAAGGGACGATCGTCCACGACTGATGGATCGAGCTGTCTGAGGGTCCCTGCGCTCGCATTTCTAGGGTTAGCGAACGGTTCCTTACCGGCTTCAATACGTTCTCGATTGTACGCTTGAAACGCAGCTTTCGGCATGTAAATCTCCCCTCTGACGGCGAGGAACGAGGGCGGATCCCCGAAGAGATGCTCAGGGACAGCGCGGATGGTCCTCACGTTGGCGGTGACATCATCCCCTTCGGACCCGTCACCACGGGTGACCGCCCGATCGAGGGAGCCGTCAACGTAGACGAGTTCGATCGCCGCACCATCGAATTTTGGCTCTACCACGTAGGTCACCGCACCGACCTCGTCGTGAACCCGCCGGTCGAACTCACGGACCGCCTGCGCCTCGCCGCTGGCATCCAAGGAGAGCATCGGTTCCACGTGCTCGACGGTCTCGAA
>CAZXER010000022.1:0-29277 GCA_964639975.1 uncultured Halobacteriales archaeon
TGGACGAGGAGAGCGAGCTCCAGGAGATCGTCCAGCTCGTCGGGAAGGACGCCCTGCCGGAGGACCAACAGCTCACGCTCGAGGTCGCGCGATACATCCGCGAAGCGTGGCTGCAGCAAAACGCGCTGCACGACGTGGACCGGTACTGCCCGCCGGAGAAGACCTACGAGATCCTCCAGGCCATCAAGACCTACAACGACGAGGCGTTCGATGCGCTCGATGCCGGTGTGCCCGTCGAGGAGATCCGCGATGCCGACTCGCCACCGCAGCTGAACCGCATCGGTACCACCGACGACTACGAACCGTTCGTCGAAGAGCTCCGCGAGGACATCGCCGAGGAACTCGGGGGGTTGTACTGATATGAAGGAATATCGCACTATCAACGAGATCAGCGGCCCGCTGGTGTTCGCCGAGATCGACGAACCGATCGGATACGACGAGATCGTCGAGATCGAAACACCGAGGGGGGAGGTAAAGCGCGGACAGGTACTCGAGACGACGGACGAGATCGTTGCCATCCAGGTCTTCGAGGGGACCGAGGGGATCGACCGCTCCTGTACGGTCCGGTTCCTCGGGGAGACGATGAAGATGGACGTCACCGAGGATCTGCTCGGTCGCGTCCTCGATGGCTCGGGTCGACCGATCGACGGCGGTCCGGACATCGTTCCCGAGGAGCGCCAGGACATCGTCGGTGCGGCGCTCAATCCACACGCACGGGAGTACCCGGCTGAGTTCATTCAGACCGGAGTCTCCGGTATCGACGGCATGAACACGCTGGTGCGAGGCCAGAAGCTCCCGCTGTTCTCGGGATCGGGCCTCCCCCACAACGAGCTCGCCCTGCAGATCGCTCGACAGGCGACCGTCCCAGAGGAGGAGGCAGGCGATGAGGACGAAAGCGAGTTCGCCGTGATCTTCGCGGCGATGGGGATCACCGCCGAGGAGGCGAACGACTTCATCGACGACTTCGAGCGCACCGGTGCGCTCGAGCGCTCGGTCGTCTTCATGAACCTCGCCGACGACCCATCCGTCGAGCGGACGGTGACGCCACGGTTGGCACTGACGACCGCCGAGTACCTCGCCTTCGAGAAGGGCTATCACATGCTCGTCATCCTCACGGACATGACGAACTACTGTGAGGCGCTGCGCGAAATCGGCGCCGCCCGCGAGGAGGTCCCCGGTCGCCGTGGCTACCCGGGATACATGTACACCGACCTGGCGATGCTCTATGAGCGCGCCGGACGGATCCAGGGCCAGGAAGGGTCGATCACGCAGATCCCGATCCTCACGATGCCTGGCGATGACGACACGCATCCGATTCCTGACCTCACCGGGTACATCACCGAGGGCCAGATCTACGTCGATCGTGACCTCGACAGCAAGGGCATCGAGCCACCAATCAACGTGCTCCCGAGCCTGTCTCGACTGCAGGATGAGGGTATCGGTGAGGGGCTGACCCGCGCCGACCACAAGGGGGTGCAGGACCAGCTCTACGCCGCGTACGCCGAGGGGGAGGACCTCCGGGCCCTGGTCAACATCGTCGGTCGCGAAGCGCTCGACGAGCGCGATAACCGGTATCTCGACTTCGCCGACCGATTCGAGCGTGAGTTCATCCAACAGGGCTACGACACCAACCGATCGATTGAGGAGACCCTCGAGATCGCCTGGGACCTGTTGTCGATGCTCCCACCCGAGGAGTTGCACCGCATCGACGAGGAACACATCGAGACGTACTACCGCGAGGACGCCGCCGAGGAGGTCACGGCGGACTGAGCACCGAGGACAACTGGTATAACCGAACCAACCGAATGGAGGACTAACGAATGGCCGAGGACGTCAAGCCGACGCGCAAGAACCTCATGGAGATCGAGGACCGCATAGAGCTCTCAGAGCGCGGCCACGATACGCTTGAGAAGAAGCGCGATGGCCTGATCATGGAGTTCATGGACATCCTCGATCAGGCGCAGACGGTCCGTGGCGACCTCGAGGAGAGCTACGAGGTCGCCCAGAAACGCCTCAACATGGCCCGCGCCATGGAGGGTGACATGGCGATCCGTGGGGCAGCGGCGGCCCTCAAGGAGCACCCAGAGATCACCATCACCTCCAAAAACATCATGGGCGTGGTGGTTCCACAGATCGAATCGATGCGGGTCGAAAAGCGTCTCGATCAACGAGGGTACGGCGTGCTTGGAACGAGCTCACGGATCGACGAGGCGGCTGCTGCCTACGAGCAGCTGCTTGAGGAGATCATCCTCGCCGCCGAGGTCGAGACGGCCATGAAGAAGCTGCTCGAGGAGATAGAGACGACCAAGCGTCGGGTGAACGCGCTCGAGTTCAAGCTGCTCCCCGATCTCCACGAGAACAAGGATTTCATCGAGCAGAAGCTCGAGGAGCAAGAACGCGAGGAGATCTTCCGACTCAAGAAGATCAAGGCCAAGAAGGAACGCCAAGAGGCTGCGTCGTCTGAGAACTGACGGAGGATTATGGTACCCGTCTGTTCGCAGTGTCGTGCCGATGCCGTGGGGGTCACCATCCCCGACCACATCCGGAAATACGCACAGAGAGACTCCCCATACGTGAGCGTCTGTCGTGTGTGCCTGACGGTCGACCTGCTGGAGGATGAACCGACTGGGGACGAAACGTTGACAGTCATCAGCGATGCGTTCCCCGACGATGAGGAGCTAGCGGCGATGGTAGCCGTCGTTGTCGGATTGCTGGACTCCTTGGCATTGTACCGCCGAGACATCCAGGCCGTCGTCGATGAGCTCGAGGCAGCTGGCGTCGACGCCCTGCTCGTCTTGGAACGCCTGGCCGATGATCAATCACTCACACCGTCGCTCGATCTCGATCGTCGGGTCCATCAGCTCGAACAGCTACTCGAGTGAGTTACACGCCTGTTTCGTAGCGTAAGAGCCCGGCGATACCACCGAAGGCGGTCATGAGCTGCTCGCCTCGTTCGAAGTCCGTGGAGATGAACGCCACCTCGGTTCCGCGATCTTCGGCGATATCGATGAGATGCTCGATGACGTCCTCCCTGGTGGTCTCTGCAATCGGCGATTCACAGGTCTCACACGTGTCCGTAGAAGACGTATCACCACGGTCGATGAGTTCGTAGGTCTCGTGTCCGTTCTCGCAGTGATGGATGAGTACCTCGAGGCGGAGGTCCTCGCTGAGCAACAGGGTATCAACCGAGCCCATGATCAGGTTCTCTCGCGTCGGTTCGAAGCCGTACGTCGCCACATCGCCCTCGTGCAGTTCCTTGAAGAAGCGATCCATCAGCCGCTTGTCCGCCATCAACTCCGCATCGGCCAGGGTATCCTGCGCCTTGTTCACGAGCTCGTGCAGGCCGGATTCGTCGGTATAGGAGACGTCGAATTTTCCGAGGACGAGCTCCTGGATCTCGTGGTGGAGGTAGTCGCCATCGAGGAACTCGTCTTTGGTCGGTGACGGACCGCCAACGAGGACGCCATCGAGCTCGTGACGTTCGGGGACGAACAGTTCGTTGGCCATCTCCGCAACCTCCTGATAGAACTTGTCGATGGCCTCCAGCCGCAATCTGGCGAAGCGCTGGGCTGACTGTCCACCTTTGCGTTGCTTGCCGGGGACCAGCGACGTGGCACTCTTGACGGCCTCGATCCGTTTACCTCGAAGCCAGCCAACGGTCGATTCACGCCGATCGAGGACGACCAGTCCGTACAGCCCGGTATCCTCGAACATCTCCTCGAGGGGCTCGAGCAGGAATTCCGAGTCGCAATGGTACCTGAACGACTGGACCGATTGGGGTGGATTCTCGATGACTTCGGTGACCATCCGCGTCTGGCCGCCGCCATCATCGACCGCGCCACTGAAGAACACCATCCCGTTCTCCGGTGGGTTGTCGTAGTACTTCAGTCGGGAGTTGATGCTGGCGAGAGCGTCCTGGACGTTGGTCCGTGTGTCCTTCGATTTGATGTTGCTCGCTTCGCTTCGCTCCTGGCGGACGTGCTCGGCGACATCGCTGATGGCCGTATCTGCCGGGACGTAGATCGATACGAGCTGGGTACCAGAGCCTCGAAGCCCCTCGAGCTTCTCGAGCACCTTCCTGAACTCGTATTCCCGTCTATCGTCGTCCGATTCGTCGCCCGCACTCATTGGCCTAGGTGGCCGCCGTCCGCCTAAGTATGCTTTGAACCGCCGTTTCGTTCGGCCAGCACGCAGGTATTCCCCATCACATCACGTCGGGGGCGTCGACGCCGAGCACCCCCAGCCCGGCCGACACGGTCTGCTGACTCGCCTCGACGAGGGCGAGTCGTCTGGCACGAGTCTCCTCCTCGGTATCGAGGACGGGACAATCTCGATAGAAGGCGTTGAAGGCATCAGCGAGGTCCTGCAGGTAGGAGGCGATTCGGTGCGGTGCTCTGTCTGCTGCAGCCTCTTCGATGACGTACGGGTAACTCGCTATCACCTCGATGAGCTCGCGCTCGGCGGGATGGTCGATCTGCACGTCGGATCCGATCGCTGGGCGTTCCTCGACTTGCTCGAGGATCCCACAGCACCGAGCGTGGACGTACTGGACGAACGGGGCTGACTGCGCCTCGAAGTCGAGAGCTCGGTCCCACTCGAACGTGATCGCCTTCGTCGGCTGTTTGGAGACGATATCGTACCGGACCGCGCCAATGCCGATCTGTCGGGCGATCTTGTCGATGTCGTCCGCGTCGAGGATCTCATTTCTGGTCCGATCGTCCATGCGTCGGGTTACCTCGTTTCGGGCCCGTTCGATGGCCTCATCGAGCAGGTCATCGAGCATGATGCCGGTACCCCTGCGCGTGGACATCCCCTCGCCACCGGGTAGATTGACCCAGCCGTAGAGAATCTGATCGAGGCTGTCGGTGTCGTTGCCGAGGATTTCGAGTGCGGCACGGAGCTGGTTTGCCTGCAGGTCGTGGCCCTCGCCGAGGACGGTCACCGCCTCGTCGTAGTGCTCGAACTTCCACTCGTGGTGGGCGAGATCGCGTGTCGTATACAGTGACGTGCCATCTGAGCGCAGGAAGACGAACTCCTTGTCGATGCCCCAGTCGGTGAGATCGAGCTGCCAGGCGTCGTCCTCCTCGAAGGCGTAGGCTGTCTCTTTGAGTCGGTCGGCCACCGTTGCGGTCGAGCCATCGAACATGAACCGCGTCTCCTTGACGAACTCGTCGTATGTGGCTGGCAGGCGGGCCAGACAGTCGGTCATTCCGGAGAGCACCTGGTCGACCACCTCGCTGACGCGGTCATAGACGGCCTCGTCACCCGCCTCAAGCCCCCGCATGATGGCCTCGATCTCCGCTTCGGCCTCGGCGACGGCATCCTCGGGTCCCTCCTCGAGGAACCGGTTTCCATGTCGGTAGTATCTGACGAGGTCGTACTCGATGCGATCGCGGGCCGGGTCATCCTGGAGGTCGCTCTCGTCGAACGTCTCGTAGGCCCAGGTAAAGACGGCCATCTGGCGGCCGGCATCATTGACATAGTAGTGGATGTCCACATCGAAGCCAGCCGCATCCAGCAGTCTGGCTAGGGCGTCTCCGATGATGGGATTGCGGGCTCGCCCCACGTGAACGGGGCCGGTGGGGTTCGCACTCGTGTGTTCGACAACCAAGGACTCACCCCGGTCTGGCAACGTGCCGAAGGTATCCCTCCCCGCTTCTGTGAGGGTGTCCTGATAGAACGCTCGAGACGGGATAGCGTTCAGATAGGGGCCCGTCGGGCGAACGTCGGCCAGATACCGAGTGGAGTCGGTGTCGATCGCCTCGGCTAACCGTTGGGCCACCGCAGGCGGGGCACGTTCGACCTCGTTGGCGAGTCGAAACGCCACGCTCGAGGCGACGATCGCCTGGACATCCGTAGGTGGATCCTCGAGCGCGAGCTCATCGGACGGCCACCCTTCGGCTGCCAACGCCCCGCGGACCATCTCGGCGAATTCCTGACGAGCCTCCCGCAGCATACGAAGGGGAGAATGGATGGACGGCCAATAGGGGTATCGGGTTGTCACCGCATCGCTTTTGACCATACCCGCCAAAGCAGGCAGTCCATGAGTCGCTCGGGCGAGACGCCCAAGCAGGTGGACCAGCCGAACTACCACTCCGAGAACCATACGGCTGCGCAGGCCTGCGGCTGGACGAAGAACGCGCTTCGGGGCGAGGGCCGCTGTTACAAGAACGTCTTTTACGGGATCCGCTCACACCGGTGTATCCAGATGACACCGGTCGTCAGGTGCAACGAGCGGTGTGTCTTTTGCTGGCGCGACCACGAGGGTCATGGCTACGAACTGGACGACGTCGAGTGGGACGACCCGGAGGCTGTCGCCGACGCGAGCATCGAGCTCCAACAACGGCTACTCAGCGGATTCGGCGGACACGACGATGTACCGCGGGAACGCTTTGAGGAATCCATGCGTCCTCGCCACGTGGCGATCAGCCTCGACGGCGAACCCACGCTGTATCCGTATCTACCGGAACTCATCGAGGCGTTTCACGATCGAGATATCACGACCTTCCTCGTCACGAACGGGACCCGTCCGGACGTGGTGCGACGGTGTGATCCGACGCAACTCTATGTGAGCATCGATGCCCCCGAGCGGGCCACGTTCGAGCGAGTCGTCAACCCGCTCGAGGCTGATGCGTGGGAACGGTTGGTGGAGACACTCGATGTGTTAGCCGAGAAGGAGGCCACGAGGACGGTCGCCAGGACGACGCTCCTTGCCGGACGGAACATGGCCGATCCCGACTGGTACGCGACCCTCTATCGACGGGCGAAGGCCGACTTCGTGGAGCTCAAAGCCTACATGCACGTCGGCCACTCCCAAGATCGTCTCGAACGCTCGGTGATGCCAGACCACGAGGACGTCGTCGACTTCGCCGAGTCGGTGCAAGGGTATCTCCCCGAACACGACGTGCTCAAGGGTGTCCCCCGGTCTCGAGTGGCCATGCTGGCGAAGGACGAAGACACGTGGATCTCGAAGCTTCGCGATGAGAGCTCCTTCTGGGATGAATAGCATAACGTAATTGTTACGCATAGCAACTTCGGTATGCTTATGCAATCCCCATACTGAGTCCAACGCATGGCTGAACTCGCGACGCTCGCGGTCGACCCCGACGAGGTCGCCGCATTACGGGCGGTGGCGACGATACATCTCGGCGCCGAGCGTCAACAAATCGAGGAACCGGTGAAGCTGTCGTGCGCCGAACTCGGCGAGTCGCTCGGTGCCTCCGCCCAGACCGCCTCGCGTCGATTGCGGACGCTCGAGGGAGCTGGTCTCATCACCCGCGAACCGGTCGGTGACGGCCAGTGGATTACCATCACCGATGACGGTGTCACCCTCTTGCGCAGCGAATACGAGACGTACCGCCAGCTGTTCGACTCACCGTCGATCGTCGAGTTCGTCGGTCACGTCACCAGCGGCATGGGCGAGGGACGACATTATATCACCCTGCCGGGATACATGTCACAGTTCATCGACCAACTCGGGTACGAGCCCTATCCAGGCACCTTGAACCTCGAGTTGACGGAACAAAGCATCAGACGTCGCAGTCGTCTCGAGTCCGTCTCCTCCATCCCGATCGATGGCTGGGAGGACGACCAACGAACCTACGGACCCGCGACATGCTACCCCGCTGTCGTGGAGGGACCGCGCGGCGGCCGCATCGAGAACGCACACATCATCGAGCCGGTACGGACGCATCACGATGACGACAATCTCGAGGTCATCGCGCCGGTCCGGATCCGCGACGAGCTCGCCATTGAGGACGACGACCGGGTACTCGTTCGCTCGGGTGATGTCGTATGAGCCGCGCGATTCATACGACGCTCGAGTCGGCTATCGAGGCGTTCGAGACCGGCGATCCGGTCTTGATCTACGATGGGGCCGACAGAGAGCACGAGGTCGATCTCCTGTATCCAGCCCACAGCGTCGATCCGCGCGCTGTCACGCGGCTGCGGAACGATGCCGGCGGACTGGTGTTCGTGGCCATCCCGTCGACGATCGCCGACGCCTTCGACCTCCCGTTCCTCCACGACGTGCTTGATCACCCCGCCACCGAGTACGACTCCGTCGGCTACGATACCAGGCCGTCGTTCTCGTTGTCGGTCAACCACCGGGACACGTACACTGGGGTAACAGATGAAGATCGCTCCACGACCATCCAGGCACTCGCCAAGGCGGCGCGCAACCCGTCGACGACCGATTTCGCCGCTGAGTTTCGGGCCCCCGGGCATGTGCATCTGTTACGCGGAGCAGCGGGATTGTTGGCCGCTCGTCGGGGACACACCGAACTCGGTCTCGCGTTGGCGCGAGAGACTGAGAATGTCGCCGCCGTCGCTGGTGCAGAGATGCTCGATGATGTGACTGGCCGTGCCATGTCACCAGAGTCGGCCCGGGACTACGCTGCCCGACACGAGCTGGTCTACCTCGATGCCCGGGACGTGTTCGAGCACCTCGCCTGACTCGCAGAGGATTGGACTAGGCTCTTAACCTGTGGCGTTGTGCTCACAGCCATGAGCTTCGCTGACATGGATGTCGACACGATCTGGATGGACGGCGAGTTCGTCGACTGGGAGGATGCCACCACGCATGTGCTCACCCACGCACTGCACTACGGTACGGCAATCTTCGAGGGAATCAGGTGCTATGACACGGAACGAGGCCCGGCCGTCTTCAGACTGGATGCTCACCTCGACCGGCTCTACCAGTCGGGCCAGCCCTACGGCCTTGAGGTCCCATACGACCGGGAGACCCTCCGTGACGCCACTCTCTCCCTGATCGATCGTCAGGACCTCAGCTCGTGTTACATCAGGCCGCTCGTCTTCTATGGGTACGATAGCCTCGGGATCAACCCCGCTGGGTGCCCGACTCGAACCGCGATCGCGTGCTGGCCATGGGGGGCCTACCTCGGGGAGGATGCCCACGACGAGGGTGTCGATGTGATGGTCTCAAGCTGGAGAAAGTACGCTTCAAGCGCGCTGCCGACGACGGCCAAGACCACCGGGCCCTACGTGAATGGACTCCTCGCCGGGGAGGAGGCGCGACGGAACGGGTATCACGAGGCCCTCTTGTTGAACGATCGCGGGACAGTGGCCGAGGGACCGGGTGAGAACCTCTTCCTCGTCCGCGATGGTCGGATCCTCACGCCGGCGATTGCGGAGGATATCCTCGATGGCATCACGCGCAAGGTGGTCATCCAGCTGGCGCGTGATCTGGGCTACCCGGTGGAGACACAAACGACCATCAATCGCGGCGAGTTGTATACGGCCGACGAACTCTTTTTCTGTGGCACGGCAGTCGAGGTGACACCGATCCGGCAGGTCGACGATGTCGAGGTTGGCGCTGGAGGTCGAGGACCGATCACCGCAGAGATTCAGGAGCGGTTCTTCGATGTGGTCAATCGGCGCATCGATGCGTACGATGACTGGTTCACGTACGTCTGATACCGGTTCGTATCTGACGAATTGACTGCTGTGACGATTACTTACTCGTCTGGCTCGCCGACACCGAGCTCGTCAAAGACCGTCGCCTGGTCGGTCTCCTCGCCGAAACCGGCGCTCAACAACCGAGTCAGTGCCTCCTCGGTGTTCTCCTCCGTTTCGATGATGTTCTCCTCTGTGACCTCCATGACGAACCCGGTCGTGATGTTCGGGGCGGTCGGCATGAAGACGATCGTGCGACCATCGGCGGTCTGTTTCCCCGTCTTGAACGCCGTCATCCGCATCCCGTCCCATATCTCGACCTTGATGGGTGTCTGCAGGGCGGTCTGCTCCCCGAGTGCCGTCTCGATGGCCATCTTCGATGCGTTGTAGACGACGCGGACACCTGGCAATCGGTTGATGATGTCGTCGACGGTCGCTTCGATGAGCTCCCCGAATGCCGTCCGCATGAGGTACCCGACCAGCAACACGGCGACCATGAAGACGATGATGGTGATGAGGATCCGCAGCTGGCTCGCGTACGTCTCGAGGCCGATGGTCTCGGTGATGACCTCCTCTTCGATCACATCGAATATCGGCGCCCCAGAGAGGAACGTAAAGAGCCAGACCGTCACCCAGGCCGTGACGACGAACGGGATGAGGACGATGAGCCCGCTCACGAAATCTCGCTTCCAACGGCTCATTGTGACGAATATGGATAGTCCATCGGTCAAATGCCTACCGTTTGCACGGTGAACCGGTCGTGCGAGGGGCTACATGACGGTCTTACCGACCGAAGATCGCTCTGAGTCCAAAGAGCAGGTTCTCCTTACGCTCGATCATCCGCCGGTAGAAGTACGAAAGCCATCGGTTACCGTATGGGACGTACTGGTAGACCTCGTGCTCCTCGGCGAGTGATTGCTGGAGATTTTCGCGGACACCCATGAGCATCTGGATCTCATACGGAGTCTCGGTCTCAGACCCCAACGTGGTGGCATGCTCGAGCATGTCGCTGTCGTGCGACGCGACGGCGATCCCATCGTCACATTGCTCGAACGCCTGTTCGATGAGGCCACGATAGGCCTCGTCGACTCGCTCACTTTTGCGGTAGGCGATGTCCTTGGGTTCCTTGTAGGCTCCTTTCACGAGGCGTATCTTCCCTGGATAGCTGGCAAGACGCTCGAGATCATCAGGCGTCCGCTTCAGGTTCGCCTGGAGGCACACACCAAGTTGTCCATCCTGTGCGTCAACGAAGTCCTCGTAGGCCTGTATTGTCGCGTCTGTGGTCTCGTGGTCCTCCATATCGATCCAGACGAAGACCTCGTGTTCGGCCGCTTCGTCGAGTATCTCCTCGAGTCGTCTGCGAAAGTTATCCTCCCCGATGTCGAGGCCGAGTTGCGAGGGTTTGACCGAGATACAGGCGTCGAGATCCATCGCATCGATTCGGCGGACGAGTTTGATGTACGTGTCCCGGTCCGATGCAACATCGCTTGGGTCATCGTAATGCTCGCCGAGCAGATTCAGGATGACCGGGAGACCCTGCTGGTTTCGTTCCTTGGCGGATTCGAGGGCCTCACTGACGGTCTCCCCCGCAACAAATCGATTGGCGATAGGGGGAATCATATACGGAAACTACCGCGTCCCCGTACTTGGGTGTTCATACATCCCGTCCGGTGATATCGCCCGTTTTATGCAGATGTAGCGGCTGAAGCCTGCTATGGGACCGCTCGAGATCGTCGCCATCGCGATCTGGTTCATGCTACCGGCGTACATCCCGAACAACGTCGCTGTCCTGGTCGGCGGTGGTCCTCCCATCGATGGAGGGAGGTACTTCCATGGCGCCAGACTCCTAGGCGATGGCAAGACCTGGCGCGGTCTCGTTGGAGGTATCGTCGCTGGCATCGTGGTCGCCCTCGTGCTCAACAGCCTGGAACCAGCTGCATCCTCGGCGCTGGCTTTCTCGGTTCCCCACTTTCCCGTCGAAGCGATCGTCTCCTTGCCCGCTGGGGCGTTGCTCGGTGATATCGGCGCGTCCTTCGTCAAACGAAGGCTGGGTGCCGAGCGTGGCGTCTCGGTTCCGGGGCTCGACCAGTTCGATCTCGTCATCGGCTCCCTCGGCCTCACGGCCGTCGTATCCTGGGGCTGGCTCCCCTCCGTGCTCTCGGTGTGGGTACTTGTGACCATTCTCGTCCTCACACCGCTGTTGCACGTTACGACGAACTTCGTCGCGTACCTCGTGGGACTGAAGGACGTCCCCTGGTGAGCAAATCCGGCATCCCTTTTTCCACTGGCCTCACATCGAGACTATATGGTTAACCGGGAGGAGCTGATCGAGGCGGTGGTTGCCGCCGATGCGCTTCGATTTGGCGAGTTCGAGCTGTCCCATGGTGGGACCAGCTCCTACTACGTGGATAAGTACCGCTTCGAGACGGATCCGACGGCTCTCGATCTCATTGCTGATGCATTCGCAGACATCGTCGGCGACCGCGTCGCAGCGGGCGTCGCACTCGGGGCCGTTCCCCTGGTCACGGCGACGAGTCTCCGCACCGGCCGCCCATATCTCATCGTTCGCAAGTCAAGCAAGGACTACGGTACCGCCAACCTGATCGAAGGGGAGTTCGACTCGGAGTCAGAGGTGGTCGTGCTCGAGGACGTTGCGACCACCGGTACAAGCGCTCTGGATGCCGTCACGGCCCTTCGTGAGGCGGGGGCACACGTCGAGGACGTCCTCGTGGTCGTAGACCGCGAGGAGGGCGCAACCGAGTTGCTGGCCGAGGCAGATGTTACCTTGCATGCGTTGCTCTCGGCCTCAGAACTGCTCGAGTACGCCGATAGACACGGTCTGACCGAATCTGAGACGTAGCTATCCTCGTGAGGTGGCGATAACCTTCTGATTATTAGGCGCAGACCCGTTGTCTCTTGTATGGAACCGATTCAATTCTACAAGCTCCCCGGCTGCCCCTACTGTGCGAAAGTCGAGCGTGTCCTTGACGAGCTCGAGGCCCCCTATGAGACGATCGAGGTCCCACCGTCACATGGCGATCGAGCGATGGTCGAACAACTCACTGGTCGGACCCAGGTCCCCGTCATCGTCGATCAGAACAACGGAATCGATGGGATGGATGAGAGCGACCGAATCGTCGAGTATCTCCAAGAAACGTACAGCTAGGGCCGATCACTCGACGTCGATGGTGTGGCCTTCTTGGGGCTCTCGCTTGGCGAGGCGAATGGAGAGGACCCCACGATCGTACGTCGCCGAGACCTCCTCTGCATCGACCGCGTCCGGCAGTCGAATGGTGCGTGACGTGCCGTGTCGTTCACGTTCTCGTCGGATGACGCGGTAGTCGTCGTCCTCTTCGACATCCACCTCATCGACGTTCCGGGTGGCGGCGATGGTCAGTTGCCGGTCATTGAGGGTCAACTCGAGGTCGTCACGGTCGTATCCAGGGACATCAGCGCGGACGAGGTACTCATCACCCTCGTCGATAAGGTCGATTCGTGGACCACCGAAGTCGACCGGTAATTCGCTTCCCATGCGTCCGAAGAGTTCTTCGAGATCACCGAATGGATTCGCTCGCATTGTACTAGGATGATACGGCTTGAATGGGGATAACCCCCTCGACAATTCTCAGCCTACGAGTCAATCGTGACGACACCGTCGTCGATGAGATCCGTGAGGACCGCTCGAGCGTGTCCGTCGGGATCGACCGATTCGTAGGTACGATACACCTCGCCGTCGAGCAGAACGAAGGTGGTCCGTATGGTGCCTCCTCGTCGAAGTGGCACATCGAACGCAGCAGCGAGCTCACCGTCGGGATCAGCCAACAGGTCGAAATTGAGGTCGTAGGCGTCACAGAACGCGGCATGGCTCTCCACATCGTCCGTCGAGACCCCGAGAATGGTGACACCAGCCTCTCGATAGGCGTCTCGTTCTCGTTCGAACTGCCGCGCCTCAGTGGTACAGCCTGGTGTATCGTCTCGTGGATAGAAGTACACGACCGTGGGTCCCTCGGCGTCGACCGCCACCATCTCACCGTGTTGATTGGGGGCTGATACCGCAGGTACGTCAGCGCCGGATTCGAGTACCATCGTCCGTATCAGATGGGTGTCAGCAAGAAAAGGTGTGTGCTCACCGATTCAGCGTGTGTATTGCCTGTCCGAGCCCATGCTCGGCTGCCTCCATGACCGACTCTGCAAGGGTGGGATGGGTGTGTACCGTGTTCGCGATATCTTCCAATCGGGCCCCCATCTCGATGGCGAGGGTGACCTCTGCAACGAGCTCTGAGGCCTCAGGGCCAACGATCTGCCCTCCCAAGACGAAGCCGGTCTCTTCGTCGGCGATGAGCCGGACGAACCCGTCTGTATGCCCGGTCGTCATGGCACGGCCACTGGCTGAGAAGGGGAACTGCCCCACGGTTGGTTCGAACCCAGCATCAGCCGCCTCAGCTTCCGTCATTCCGACGGTGGCTATCTCGGGATCGGTGAATACCGCTGCCGGGATGGCCTGGAAGTCTGCAGCGGTGGGTTCACCGGCGGCAACTTCAGCAGCGACGATCCCTTCCGCACTCCCCTTGTGCGCGAGCATCGGCTCTCCAGCCACGTCACCGATCGCGAAGATATGCTCGAGATCGGTACGCATCTTGTCATCGGTCGGGAGGAAGCCGTTCTCATCCGGTTCCAGATCGATCGCATCGAGGTTCACGGTATCGGTGATCGGGGCTCGACCGACGGCGACGAGGATGTTCTCGGCTGTCAGCTCCTTCGATTCCCCCTCATCTGCCGTCGAGGCGGTCTCGACGACGATCTCCTCGCCGTCCTCGCGCCAGCCGGTCGCCGTCGTCTCGAGGTGGAACTCGATGCCGAGTTCATCGCCTCGGCTCCGGACCGGCCTGACAAGATCCTCCTCATATCCGGGGAGGATGCGATCTTCCATCTCGAGGACGTGGACCTTCGCCCCTGCCTTGGAGAACACGGCCGCCAGCTCCATCCCGATGTAACCGGCACCGACGATAACGAGCTGTTCGGGCACGTAATCGAGTCCGAGTGCCGATCTGGAGTCGAGGATCGGGTCCTCGTCGAAGGAAAAACCCGGGATCTCGATCGGTCGCGACCCGGTGGCGATGATCGCCTGTTCGAACTCGACCGTCTCGGCGCCCTGGCCCTCTCCATCATGTAGCACTCTGAGCGAGTGCTCGTCGGCAAACTCGGCGGTCCCTTCGACGAGGTTCACGTCATTTGCCTTACAAAGCTGTTCGACACCTCGGGTGAGACCATCGACGACACCGTCCTTCCACTCGACCATCTGGCTCATATCGATGGCTGGGTCGGCGTGAATACCCAGTTCCTCACCATCGCGAGCCTCCTGTGCGACGTCCGTCGCGGTGATCAGCGCCTTGGACGGGATACAGCCATGATTGAGACAGACGCCACCGTAGTGCTCGCGTTCGATAAGCGTCACGTCGAGATCCAATTGTCCTGCCCGTATCGCGGCGACGTAGCCTGCCGGTCCGGCACCGATGATGGCGAGATCCGTCCCCGTGGCGATATCTCCGACGACCATACTAGCTATCAACCGCGCCGTCGGTTTAAACAGGCTGAATCAACGGCGAGAGTCCCTGTCGGGTCTCCCCTTACGCCAGCAGGAGGCGCTGAGGGTTCGATAGATACTCGCCGAGGGTCCCGGCAAATTCCGCGACCTCGGCGCCGTCGACGACCCGGTGGTCGATCGTGATCGATAGCGGCAGCGTCCAGGCAGCCTCGACCTCACCGTCACGCACAACGGGTCGTTGTTTGAGCTCGCCGAGGCCGACCACCGTTACCTCTGGATAGTTGATGATGGGCGTGGCGTAGTCGCCTCCGATCGCCCCGAAGTTCGTGATTGTGATGGTTCCATCCTGGAAGTCTTCCGGAGCGATCGTGCGCTCTCTCGCCCGTTGCGCGAGCTCTCTCGATTCACTCGCGAGATCGAGCAATCCCTTCTCGTCAGCCCGTTTGATGACCGGGACCATCAAGCCGGCCTCGGTCGCCGTGGCGATGCCGACGTTGTAGAACGACTTGATCTTGATCTCCTCGGCCTCCTCGTCGAGCTCAGCGTTGAGTTTCGGGTGCTCTCGCAGCGTCGCGATGAGCGCCTTGATGACGAACGGGAGGTAGGTCAGCTTGACGCCGCGTTCCTCGGCGACCGCTTTGAGCTCTTCGCGCGTATCCACGAGTGCATCGACCTCGATCAACTCGTGGTGGGTGACGTGTGGTGCGGTGTAGACCGACCGTTCCATCTGCTCGCCGATGGTCCGCCTAACACCACGGTAGGGGATGTTCTCCGTCGCGGCTTGTGGCGGACTGACCGCGGGTTCGCCGGATTGCGTGACCCCTTCGCCCGCTGCGTACGCCTCGACATCCGCAGCGGTGACCAGCGCCTCACCATCGTGCTCTTCGCTCGCAGGGACCTCGTCGATATCGACACCGGCTTCTCGCGCGATCCGTCGGGTCGCCGGAGCGGCAAGCGTCTGGTCCCGATCGGCGGACGCGTCAGCTTGTGTGGTGTCCTGCACCGACGGTGTCGGTTCCTCGGGTACCTCTTGGGCTCCCTCGGCCGCTGCCCGAACGTCCCCTTCGGTAATGCGACCGCCGGGTCCCGAGCCCTCGACTCCCTCGATGTCGACCTCGAGCTCGCGGGCCAGGCGACGAACGGATGGTGGGGCAAAGACGTGTTCGTCGGCCGCTGCAACCTCACCCTCGCTGTCGTCTGTCGTCGGTTCCTCGGCTGGTTCGGACGGCTCCTCTCCCTCGACATCGAATATGATGAAGACCTCACCGACGGGGACGGTATCCCCCGCCTCGTAGAGCTGTTCCTTGACGGTGCCGTTGATCGGCGAGGGGATCTCGACCAGTGCCTTGTCCGTCTCGACCTCTGCGACCGGTTGATCCTCCGAGACCGTATCGCCCGGGTCAACGAGCCACGAGACGAGCTCGCCCTCGCTGACACCTTCGCCGACGTCTGGAAGGGTGAATTCGAATGTCATGGCTATCAGAATTCGACGGCATCTCGGATGCCATCCTTGATTCGGGCCGGCTCTGGGAGGTAGTAGTCCTCGAGTTGGTACAGCGGGAACGGCGTATCGAAGCCAGCGATCCGGGTGATCGGTGCTTCCTGGTACAACAGGGCTTCTTCCTGGATTGTGGCGATGACCTCGGCACCGAGGCCGGCCGTCTTCGGCGCCTCATGGACCACTGCGGCCCGTCCGGTCTTCTTGAACGAGTCGACGATCGTGTCGAAATCAAGCGGCGAGAGCGAGCGCAGATCGACGACCTCGACATCGATCTCTCCTGCGAGCTCCTCCGCAGCCTCCAGTGTCGGGCGTACCATCGCCCCCCAGGTGTACACCGAGATGTCAGCCCCCTCCCGGCGCACGCTAGCCTCACCGAGTGAAACCGTGTAGTCCTCCGATGGGACGTCCTCGCGGAACGCCCGATAGATGAGCTTCGGTTCGAGGAAGATGACCGGGTCTGGATCGCGGATAGCACTGGCGAGCAACCCTTTCGTATCGTACGGGGTCGAGGGGATGACGACCTTCAAACCCGGTTGATGGACGAAGAAGGCCTCCGTCGACTCGGAGTGGTGCTCCGGCGCCCGGATGCCGCCACCGTAGGGAGCGCGCACCACCATCGGGCAGGTGAAGCGCCCACGCGACCGTGTTCGCAGCCGAGCGGCGTGACTGACGATCTGGTCGAACGCCGGGTAGATGAAGCCCATGAACTGGATCTCCGGTACCGGCTTAAGACCGTAGGCTGCCATGCCGATCGCCGTCCCGACGATACCGGACTCCGCCAGCGGCGTGTCGATCACACGATCCTCACCGAACTCTTCATAGAGCCCCTCGGTCGCCCGGAAGACGCCACCGTTGACGCCGATGTCCTCGCCCATGAGGACCACATCGTCATCGCGCTCCATCTCGCTGCGGAGTCCGTCCCGCACGGCCTGTACAAGCGTGAGGTTCTCAGTGTCTGCGCTCATCAGTGTCCCTCCTCGAGGAGTGCATCGTCACCGTAGGTCTCGCGGATGGTCTCGAACCACTCGCGTTGTTCGAGTAGTCGGTCCGGTAGCTCGTCGTAGACGTATTCGAAGATCTCACTCGGCTCGGGCTCTGGATACGCCTCGGCTTCGTCGACCGCAGCGGCAACCTCGTCGCGCACCTCCGCTTCGATCGCCTCGATCGTCTCATCGTCCAGCCGACCAGTGTCGATGAGGAACTGCTCGAGGCGGTCGATCGGATCGAGCTCTCGCCAGCGTTCGACCTCCTCATCCTCCCGATACACCGTCGGATCGTCGGCAGTGGTGTGGGCCCCAAATCGATACTGGACCGATTCGATGAGCGTCGGTCTGAGCTGTCCCTCGTCGGGATCTTTTGCTTTATCGAGCGCATCCTTCGTGGCCCGGAATACCGCGAGTGGATCCATCCCGTCGATCTGAACACCATCAAAGCCGTAGGCAACGGCCTTCTGGGCGATCGTCTCGCTGGCCGTTTGGCGCTCTCGGGGGACCGAGATCGCCCATTGATTGTTGTTACAGAAGAACACGACTGGAGCGTCGAAGACACCGGCGAAGTTGAGTCCCTCGTGGAAGTCACCCTCGCTGGTGGCCCCATCGCCGAAGTGGACCACGAACGCGCGGTCTTCGCCCTTGAGCCGGGAAGCCCATGCAGCGCCCGTCGCATGTGGAATCTGCGTCGCGATCGGCACGGCAACGGTGAAGATATTCACGTCGTCAGGGGTCTTGTTCCCGTCCTCGAGCCCCATCCAGTACTGCAACGTCTTCTCGAGCGGAAGACCATGCACCACGGACGCGATGTGTTCTCGGTAGCTAGGAAAGAGCCAGTCCGTCTCCTCCATGGCGAATGAGCTCCCGACCTGTGATCCTTCGTGGCCCGCCAGCGGCGCGTAGGTTCCCATACGCCCCTGACGCTGGAGGCTCACCGCACGCTCGTCGAAGTGACGGGCGAAGCGCATGTACCGGTACATGTCGACCAGGTCGTTGTCGCTCAGTTCCGGTGGTACCTCGGCGCCATCAAGCAGCTGACCTGATTTATCGAGTATCTGAAGCTTATCGACCGGATCACGCTCAAGAACGCTCACGAGTATACCCACCTCATCATACGTGGAAACACCGGGCGTCGGCTATTATGAGTTTCGTAACGCCAGGAAATTGGGCTTTTGACGCGTCTGGACTGTCCAACTCGGGGGTCCTTTCAGACGTTCTTCCCCCTCCGGAGCTCACTCTGCGGCGTGGCGGGCTTGCTTCCGAGCGGATGCCGGTGAGACGCCTTCGCGCAGGAGGGCTTCGATGAAGAATTCACCCGCTTTGTACGAGGTTCGCACCATCGGTCCACTCGCGCAGTAGAGGAAGTCGAGCTCCTCCTCAGCCACCTGGCGCCACGTCTCGAACTTGTCGGGATGGACGTACTCCTCGACTGCAAGGTGGTCGTGAGAGGGCTGGAGATACTGCCCGAGCGTGACGATGTCGACCTCGCGCTCACGGAGATCGACGAGGGTCTCGTAGACCTCGTGGTCGTGTTCGCCATGGCCGAGCATGATGCTCGTCTTGGTGTGGATGTCCGATTGGGCCTGTACCTGCTCGAGGACACCGAGGCTCTGCCGGTAGCCGGCCCGTGGATCGCGGACGTGCGATTGCAGGCGCTCGACCGTCTCCACGTTGTGTGCGATCACATCGGGCCGCGCATCGATGATCTTTCCGACGAGGTCGCGCTCGCCCTGGAAATCTGGGATCAACACCTCGACGAGCACCTCGGGATGGGCTGCTTTGACCTCTCGGATGGTCTCGGCGAAGTGTCCGGCACCCTGGTCGGGTAGGTCGTCACGATCGACGGAGGTGATGACCACGTAATCGAGGCCGATCTCGGCCACCGCACTGGCGACGTTAGCGGGTTCGTGTTCGTCGAGCGGATCACCGCCACCGGTGGCTACATCACAGAAGCCGCAGGTTCTGGTACAGGTGTCCCCCATGATCATGAACGTCGCCGTACCGGGCGTGCCATCGCGGCCACTCCAGCACTCACCCATGTTCGGACAACTCGCCTCCTCACAGACGGTATGGAGATCGTGCTCGCGGAGCGTTTCTCTGATATCCGCGAATCGCCTGCCCGCCGGAGGTTCCATGCGGAGCCAATCGGGTTTGCGGGCACTGCTCATTACGCCGACGTAGGTAATGGCCGACAAAAAGGGTGTGCAAAACTGGACGGGCACCGCCGTCCGAACCGTGGCGTTTACCGCCTGGGCGCTGTCAGCGAAACCATGAACGCGCGGTGGTCTGGTCACGCGATCGTCGTCGACGCACCCGCGCGCGAGCGATTGCACGAATCCGGTGGCGTCGGCCGTCCACGGCAGGATGGTGGGGTGCTATTGTCCTGGGTCGAGGCGTTGTATCTCCTCGATCGTGCGGACCTCACTGCTGTCGAGGGTGAGGGATTCAGCGAGGTGCTCGCGGACCCGCCTGACCCACATGCTCTCGAACGGTGGCTGGTGTATCGTGACCTTCGCGAGCGTGGTTACTACGTCTCGGTCAGCTATGATCCCGGTGATGAACCAGCTCCGGGCGATCGAACCCTCGAAGTCCACCCACGTGGCGCGCCACCAACGACCGACGAGGTTGCGTTCCATGTCGCCGTCGTCTCAGAGACAACGGTGCTCTCACTCGCCGACCTCGACGTGGTCACCCTCGGCATCAGCGACGACGAAGGTGAGATCACCTACCTCGAGGTCGATTCGATCGAGCCAACCGGTGAGACCGCGCTTGGCTCGTGGACGCCTCCAGCAGGTGTTCAGTCCGGGCATGCCGTCCTCGTCAGCGACCCACCGCAGGCGATGGTCGAAGAGGCGTTCTTCGGCCGACCCCTCTCTGGACTGCTCCTGTTGAATCCACTCGAGGCCCGCTATCTCGCGGAGAACGAGCTGCTCGATATTGAGCTATCGACCTCGAGTGAGCCCGCGGAGACGCGTCGCTATCGAGTGTATGCGGCGTTGCGTGATCGTGGCTGTGTGCCACGCTCGGGGTTCAAATTTGGCGCCGATTTCCGGGTCTATACACGTGTGGCTGATGCGTCCGATCCAGGCCATTCGTCGTATCTCGTGGAGGTACGAGACGATGATGCGACAGCGACACCTCGATCGCTCTCCCGTGCGGTTCGATTGGCCGGTGGGGTTCGCAAGCAGCACCTCCTCGCTCTGGTGGATGGTCAAGATGTACAGTGGGTTGCGCTCGAGCGAAAACGCCCGTGAGGCACCGATTACCCGGGGAGGTCTTCACCGCGCTGGATGATCAACAAGACGATCCAGATGCTGAACGTGAGCGCTCCGACCAACTCGGGAAGGGCGACTCCATCGAGCATCAGATACCCGAAGATCCAGGCGATCACGTGCAAGAGAACCAGATTGAACGCCACGATAGCCCGTCGAGGGCGTGCTCCTTGCCGATCTCCATATCCCGTCACCAGGATTCCGAGGGTGAGTGCGATGAAGAACAGGACCGACACCGGGAGATGCAGTGGGTGACCGATGGGGAACACCCCAACGCCGAGCAGTGAGATCCCTGCGATTGCGTTGAGTACCATCCCTGCGCGTTGATACGGATCATTCATTCGATTGGAGAGGATCGTGAAGAAGATGGCAGAGAGTCCACCAGCGACGATCACCGTTCCGTTGAACAGCCAGGACAACTCCTGATCAGCATCTCCAAGGTCTGATAGCGCATCATCCTGGATCGAGAAATCGGTCGTGAGCGCGATCGACAGGATGAGACCGGCCACCCCGACGAATACCGCGATCATCCCGATGACATGACCGATCGCTTCGGCCGAATCGAGGTCCAGTCGGTCACGCAAATCCATACTACCACTCAACTCTCCGCACATATAATGGTCTCCGCTCGGTGTCAGGAGGTCGCTTCGAATGGCTTTAGGGTGGTCCCGGTCGATGGAACGGGTGGGTACCCACCCACGAACACCCCATGGCATCAGATGAGCACAAGAGCGCCGAAGGTGCCGACGAACAGGTGATTGACCCGTGGGGCTCGGATTCGATCGAGGACTACCAGAATCTCTTCGACAACTTCGGTATCGAGGTGTTCGAGGAGCTCCTCCCCTCGGTTCCGTCACCGCCGTATCACATGCGTCGAGGCGTCATATTCGGCCACCGCGATTACGAACGCGTGCTTGCGGCGATGCACGAGGACGAGCCCTTTGCGGCCCTGTCTGGCTTCATGCCGACGGGCGAACCGCATGTCGGACACAAGATGGTCTTCGATGAGCTCATCTGGCACCAGCAACAGGGCGGTGAGGTGTATGGGTTGGTCGCCGATCTCGAGGCGCACAGCGCCCGTGGGATGTCGTGGGACGCGATCGACGAGTACGCCAAGGCGTACATCCTGTCGTTCCTCGCGAGCGGGTTCGACCCGGACGAAGGGGAGCTCTATCGGCAATCGGACAACCGGGAGGTGCAGGATCTAGCCTTCGAGCTCGGGATCGAGGCCAACTTCTCCGAGATGCAGGCGATCTATGGCTTCGATGGTGAGACGGATGTGTCACATCTCCAGAGCGTGATCACCCAGGCGGCCGATATCCTCTATCCCCAGGTGAAGCATGGGCCGATCCCCACCGTCATTCCTGTCGGTCCAGATCAAGACCCACACGTCCGTCTCACCCGTGATTTGGCCGCGAGGACCCGGTATTTCGGTGTGACAGAGGCCTTCGCCAGCTTCGAGGTATCAGCTGATGAACGGGAGGTGGTGCAAGCGGTATACGATGCCCGGGATTCGTATGCTGCGGAGCCTGATCGCCCACGTTGTGGTGAAGCGGCGACCTGGTTGGCCACCCAGGACCTCGGCGATACAGCTACTCGCGATCAGCTGCTAACCAAGCTCGAAAACGCTGGCAAGGAGCCACTCGAACCGCGGGTTCGCATCCTCGTCAGAAACGCCCCGGAAACCGCGTTCGAATCATTGATCGAGGCCATCGAGGGTGAGAAACGCGTCTTCGAGGCCCATGTCGACTGCTTCGATCTCGATCGCGAGGCTGCAGAGGATCTGACACTCGAGGTCGAGCTCGACCACGGCGGTTACGGCTTCATCCAACCATCCTCGTTTTACCACCGCTTCATCACCGGCCTCACCGGTGGGAAGATGAGTTCGTCTGTGCCAGCCAGCCACATCAGCCTGCTCGACGACCCCGAAGACGGTGCTGCGAAGGTCGAGGCGGCGACAACGGGTGGGCGGGAAACGGCCGAATTACAGCGTGAGCTCGGCGGACGAGCCGATGAATGCCCCGTGTACGAACTGTATACGTACGTCCTCGCCGGTGAGGATGACGAGCTCGCAGAGACGGTGTACGACGAGTGTGTCCAAGGCGAGCGGTTGTGTGGACCCTGTAAAGCCCAGGCAGCCGAGTTGATGCATGACTTCCTCGAGGAGCACCAGGAGAAACGGGATGAATGGGCCGATCGCCTCGACGAGCTCGATATCAGCTTCGAGAGCGCCCGCCGCCACTGAACGTCGCACGAAGCATTTTTCTAACTACACGGTTCACACCTGGATATGTCACTGACTCCCAGTTCACCGGTGGATTTGCGGTCAGTCGGCGCGCCGGCACTGGGGTTCGGGCTGTTTTTTCTCTCCTCCTCGTGACCGGGGGATATTCGCGGCTGGCGCGGACGAAATCGGTTGCATCGGCCTTCGGAACGGCTAACTGACCGCACGCAGGCACATCCAACAACAACCACCGCCCATGGAACTTACACCAGAACAACACGCTGTCCTGTCCGAGGCCAGTGCCAACGAGCATAGATCGCTCGCAGCGATCGCCGAGGCTACCGACCTCAGTGAGGCGGCTGCTGCCGGTGCCGCGTTCGCCCTGGCAGAAGCGGGCCTCCTCGAGGTCGAGGAGGAGGAGTCGGTCCTCTACGAATTGACCGACGAAGCCAGACGGTACCTCGAACAGGACCTTCCCGAACTCAGACTGTATCGTATCGCGATCGAACACGGGGCTGGCGAGACACCACAGGCCCTCGGCGAGATCCTCGACGCGGCCGATATCGAGGGTCCGGCTGTCGACATCGCCCTCTCGAACTTCGCCAGGAAGGGGTACGGCCATATCGAGGATGGCATGGTGCATGCCGAACCTGACCGAGACCCGGAGACTGATGTCGATCGACAGGCTCTCGAGGCGATCGCAGCCGGAGAGGCCGTCGAAGAGGAGGCGATAGAGACCCTCAAACGCCGAGATCTACTCGCCGAGGACAGCTCGATCGACCGGTACGTCACCCTCACCGACGAGGGTGTCGACGAGCTGATGCTCGGCGTCGAGGTCTCCGATGCAGCCAGCGCGATCGAACCGGAGCACCTCTCGAGTGGGAGCTGGCGGGACATCACGTACCGACCGTACAACGTCGAGGCGGATGGGGCGCCAGTGCCGGCAGGCAAACGACACCTGTTGCGACAGGTGGCCGATCGCATGACTGACGTCCTCGTGGGGATGGGTTTCCGCGAGATGACTGGGCCACACGTGGATGCGGACTTCTGGATCAATGACTGTCTCTTCATGCCGCAAGATCACCCGGCTCGGACCCACTGGGATCGGTTCGAACTCGCCGAACCGACCGCGATCGACGACCTACCCGATGAGCTCGTCGATCGGGTTCGAGACGCCCATCGCTCGGGTGTCGGCCCGGATGGAGAGGGGTACGATGCCGAGTGGGACGAGGATTTCGCGAGCCAATTGGCGCTTCGAGGACACACGACCTCGCTCACGGCCCGGTACTTATCTGGCCTAGAAATCGGCGAGCTTGACCCCCCACAGCGATTCTTCAGCGTCGAGAAAGTCTACCGGAACGATACCCTCGACCCGACGCATCTTCTCGAGTTCTTCCAGATCGAGGGGTGGGTGATGGCTGAGGAGCTCTCAGTTCGCGATCTGATGGGTACCTTCGAGGAGCTCTACGCACAACTCGGCATCTACGATCTCGAGTACAAACCACACTACAATCCGTACACTGAACCGAGCTTCGAGCTGTTTGGCACCCATCCGGAGACTGGCGAGCTGATCGAGATCGGCAACAGCGGTATCTTCCGCGATGAGATGTTACGACCTCTGGGCATCGAGGCCGATGTGATGGCGTGGGGACTCGCGCTCGAACGCCTGGCGATGTTGATCACTGGCGAGTCCGACATCCGCAACGTCCATGGAACGCTCGTCGACCTCGACTTCCTCCGGAACGCGGAGGTGATCTACTGATGCCAACAGTCGAGGTCGATCCGGACGAGCTCCGACGGCTCACCGGACGTGAATCGGATGATGACGAGCTCATCAGCGATCTGTTCGATCTGGGCATCGAACTGGAGGGACGAACTGACGAGGGATCGATGGAGCTCGAGTTCGCCCCCGACCGCCTCGATCGCCTCAGCGTCGAAGGTATCGCTCGCTCGCTACGCTATCAGTACGGGATCGATCGCGGCGTGTACGTCCCTGACGTGGCGACGGCCGATTGGACGATATTCGTCGATGACTCGGTCCCGGACGAACGCCCCTACGTTTCGGGTTTCGTCGCCCGCGGTCTCGATCTGTCCGAGGACGGTCTCGCGTCGCTCCTCCAGCTCCAGGAGAAGCTCCATCGAACGATCGGTCGCCAGCGCCGAAAGGGAGCCATCGGCGTCCACGATCTGGCGATGTTGAAGGGGGTCAGTGGTGACGAGGACCACCCCTCGATCACGTATCGTGGTATCTCCGGCGACGAAGAAGAGTTCGTCCCGCTTGAGTCCGATGCGGCCTATACGCCTGCTGAGGTCATCGACTCACATGGTATCGGTCGTCAATACGGACATCTTGTCGAGGATTACGAGGCGTTCCCCGCGATCTACGACGAATTGGGCCTGTTCAGCTTCCCACCGATCGTCAACGGCCGCCGGACCGAAGTGGACACGGGGACGACAGACGTGTTGGTCGAACTCACCGGGACGGACCAGTGGACGATCGACCGAATGGGTGCGATTATCGCCTATGCACTCGATGCGCGTGGAGCCAGTATCGAGAGCGTCACGATCGAGTACGCCGATAAGACGCTCGAACGTCCTGATATGCTGGTCCGGACGAAACGGGTCGACCACGACCGTATCGAACGGGTACTGGGGCTCGAATTGTCCTCCGACGACGTGGTCGATCTCGCAGAGCGGGCAGGCCTCGAGGCCGCAGTCGAGGACGACGCATACGAGATCTCGATCCCACCCTATCGCGTCGATGTCCTCCATCCGCTCGATCTCATCGACGACCTCGGTCGAGCCTACGGCTTCAATCGCCTCGAACCACGGTATCCAGCCGTCGGGACGATCGGCCAGCGAACCGAGCAGACCCGTCTCGAGCAGGCGCTTCGTGATGCCCTCGTCGGTCTCGGATTCGAGGATCTGCTCAACTTCCACCTCATCGGTGTGGACCAGAACTACGAACGCCCGGGTGTCGAACCCGAAAGCGGCGACTTCGGCGGCGCCCCTGCAGCCCGGATCGCCGAACCGTACAGTGAGGAGTACGAGCTCGTGCGCACGTGGGCGCTCCCGTCGTTACTGATGGTGTTGGAGAACAACACCCACCGACGATATCCACAGCATCTTGCCGAGATCGGGTTCGTCGCCCATCTCGACGACGACGAACCGACCGGCGTCGCCGAGTATCGTGATGTCGCGGCCGTCCTCGCGGATCCAGATGCTGGATACGAGGATGCCAAGGCACGTCTCCAGTTCCTCGCCAAGGAGCACGGTGCCGAGGTAGCCACTCCGTCGATCGACCATCCGACGTTTCTCGACGGACGTGCAGCTGCGGTCGAGCTTGACGGCGAGCGGTGTGGGGTCATCGGTGAGGTCCATCCACGCATCCTTGAGGCGTACGACCTCGAGGTACCGGTGGCTGCCTTCGAGTGTCGAATGGACGGCTTCACCACATCGGACTAGATTCAGTCGATAGCCACGCCGCGGGCGTCCTCGATCGAGGCGAACCCATCCTCTTCGAGGCGGGACCGAAGCCCACGATTGATTCTGCGGGCCAGCGATGGACCCCGATAGATGAGCGCGGTGTACAGCTGGACGAGAGTCGCCCCGTGCCTGATCATACGATAGGCCGCCTCCGGTCCATCGACACCCCCGACTCCGATCACCGGTTTGTCCGTTCGTTCGGCGACGTATCCGACGATATCGATCGCCCGGTCGGCAAGCGGTTCCCCCGAGAGTCCTCCCGTCTCGGTTCGATGCCGGTGTTCGAGCGACTCCGGTCGGTCAATCGTCGTATTGACGGCCACGATCCCCTCGAGATCGTAGGTATCGACCACGTCGAGAACCTCGTCGACCGCGTCGGTTGCGAGGTCCGGTGACAGCTTGATCAGCAGTGGTGTTGCCCCACCATCGCGCAATGCGTCGATGATCCGCTCGAGCGAGTCTCTCGCCTGTAACTCCCGCAGTCCCGGGGTATTGGGACTGGAGACGTTGACGACGAAGTAGTCACCGACATCGGCAACCGCTTCGTAGGCCTGTAGATAGTCCTCGGGTGCCTCAGATTGCGCGGCGGCCTTCGACTTGCCGAGATTGATGCCGACGGGTACCCGGCGACGTGACTGGTTCCGGAGTCGCTCGCCAACCACCGTTGCACCCTCGTTGTTGAACCCCATCCGGTTGATGAGTGCCCGGTCCTCGGGCAACCGAAACAGTCGCGGTTGCGGGTTGCCCGGTTGCGGCCTGGCGGTCACTCCACCGACCTCGACATGCCCGAAGCCGAGTGCTCCCAACGCGTTCGGTACCCGGGCGTTCTTGTCCAATCCAGCGGCGACCCCAACGGGGTTGCCAAAGTCGATATCGAACGCGTTCACTTGGAGACGGTCGTCATCTACGGTGTAGTGCTTCGCGAGGCCAGCTTCGATCGGGGTGTCCTGGATGCCTTCAAGCACTCGAAATGCCAACGCGTGCGCTCGCTCGGGTGGCATCCGAAACAGGAGTGGACGGATGAGCCGATAGAACGTCATCCGTACCTCATGTGCTACTCACCATCTGGCAACGAGTCGGGTTGACCCCGATCAAAAATCGTGCTCGACCTCGTCGGGGTCGGCCTTCTGAATGATAATTTTGTTATCGCGAACGCGGACGAACACCTCGTCCCCGATCTCCAGTCCTGCCACAGCCAGTTCGTCTTCATGGAGGTTGATGTGAACATTGTGATACTCGCCGTCTTCTCCCTTCGCCCCACTCGGACTGAGCTTTTTCTTCCTGACCATCGATCTGACTATTAGGGGAACTCACCGAAGCCTGAACTTAAGTGTTTATTGGGTTCCTGAGGCTGTGGTGGCCGATAGCACGGCTGATTCTGGGATATATTTATACTATACCCTGTGGACAGTGCTGATGGAGGGTTAGCATATGCCACGGGACGACGGTAAACGAAACTTCGCGCTGCGAGAGAACGGTGAAGAGACGAGCATCTTCTCGGGCAATACGCCCCGGCAGGCGGCACTGAAGGCGGCCCGACGACTCGAACCCGCCAGGTCTCGCGCCAGCGCGAACGGCACAGAACTCAGGCTCAGAGAGAAGGGAACCTCGAAGGTCCACGTGTACGAGGGGTGGGCGTGGCAGGACGAGGCGCCATCGGATGCTCCCGACTGGATGCCTGATGAGATCACACAAGCGAACGTATCGAAAGAAGGCATTGTCCACCTCGACGATTAGGCGCCCCGTCACCAGGTTCTTGCCAGTACCTCCCGTAGCCTCGGCTGCGCGGTTCACTCACTGGACCTGACTATGCGTCATCGACGCGGGACGACGGTCCGCCCTCTCACCGCGTGACAGACCCACACACCGACGATGATTCCGGTGTGTTTTTGTACTGCACTCTACTCCGGTCAGAATGCGATTGCCGGACGACGATGATCCGTCGTTGGATTATGGTGGCACCCGTTCCGAAGGGTTTAACCAATCTGCGAGGGTACTGTACTGTCCGGAAAAGATGAGGATTCCACCCCTGCGGTCCGCCGTATAGATGGGATCTGATATGAGCCCCGACAGCTCGGTGCGATCCGGGCGGTTCGCCGGTCGGATCGCGTCGAGAGCAACATCCCCTGCAGACGACACCACTCGTGTCGTCTCGCCAAACCCCCTGACTCGCATTGCGGGTCAGGGACATTCCGGTTGATCCTGCCGGAGGCCATTGCTATTGGGGTTCGACTTAGCCATGCTAGTCGTACGAGTTTAGACTCGTGGCGAATAGCTCAGTAACACGTGGTCAAACTACCCTGTGGACTGGGATAACCTCGGGAAACTGAGGCTAATCCCGGATAGGGCTCCCAGCCTGGAATGGCGGGAGCCTGAAACGTTCCGACGCCACAGGATGTGACTGCGGCCGATTAGGTAGACGGTGGGGTAACGGCCCACCGTGCCGATAATCGGTACAGGTCATGAGAGTGAGAGCCTGGAGACGGGATCTGAGACAAGATCCCGGGCCCTACGGGGCGCAGCAGGCGCGAAACCTTTACAATGCGCGCAAGCGCGATAAGGGAACTCCAAGTGCGAGGGCATACCGTCCTCGCTTTTCTGCACTGTAGGGTGGTGCAAGAATAAGGGCTGGGCAAGACCGGTGCCAGCCGCCGCGGTAATACCGGCAGCCCAAGTGATGGCCAATATTATTGGGCCTAAAGCGTCCGTAGCTGGCCGGGCAAGTCCATCGGGAAATTCACACGCTTAACGTGTGGCCGTCCGGTGGAAACTGTTCGGCTTGGAGCCGGAGGACCCGAGGGGTACGTCTGGGGTAGGAGTGAAATCCTGTAATCCTGGACGGACCG
>CAZXER010000023.1:0-23274 GCA_964639975.1 uncultured Halobacteriales archaeon
ACGACTCCTTCGCTCGCAGCAGGATGTCTCTGGCGTACGCGTTGATCGCCTCGTGACACTCGATGCGGCCGAACTTGGCGTTGCGGTAGCCCTGGTAGCCGAAACACGAGACGAGGATCCATTTGAGCGCCCCCGAGCGCGAGCGCAATTCGGCGGCCCGTTCCGGGTCGTCCACGTCGGCGAGATCGGCTTTGAATTCAGTTCGATCGTCGAGCAACGGTTGGAGCACGTCCGCGAGGAACCCCCGTTCGCTGCAGACGTCATAGCCCACCTCGGGGACCGTCTGATGGGCAGCGTCACAGTCACAGCGGATCGTGTCCGGACTGACGTTGTACTCACAGATGATACTGGGATACAGCGAGGCGAAGTCGACTTCGACGACGTCCTCGTGCAGTCCGACCCGGGGGGCGAAGGTGAGCCCGCCGCGATCGGCGGTATGCAGCGTGCGCACGTCCTTGAACGACTCTGGCTCCCACTTGTTCCAGGGCACGAGCACGTCTCGTTCCAGGGCGTGACGGATCTGGATCGCCGTCAGCACGGTCCCGATGCTCGCCCAGCCGGTCTCCTCTAGCGGTCTGTGGGAGCGCTCGACGAGGTCGAGGACGCCGGCGAGGCTCGTCTCGTGCCACAGGAAGCTGTTTGACGTGTCGAGGATCGCCCGGCCGGGGACGTGATAGCGAGCAGCCGCGTGGCCGAGTCCGTAGCTCTCGTAGGTCGACCCGCCCGACAGCTGGGAGCAGCCGTCCTCGCGCCCGAGACGAAACTCATCGTACCCGCAGCTCTCGGCTTGCTCGAACAAGAGGGGGATGATCGCCGCACTGGAGACGAGGAGCACGTCCGGATCGTGGGTCTCGAGGCGGTCACCTATCGACTCGAGGATCCGTCGGGGCGTCCCCGTGAGCACCTCGTCGTCGAGTGTCACCCCCTCGAGGGTGCCATCTGCCAGTGACCGTTGACCGAGTTCGAGCGACAGCGCTCGTGGCGATCGGGTGGGCACGGGCGAGGTACCAGTCTCGAGACAGTAGCGAAACTGCGGCGTGAGGTCCACGTTGTACAGCCGGAAGGTCCCCGTCGTGACCTCGGCTGGTTCGTGGAGGTGGCGAACCTCCCTCGCGAAGGGCTTGACATCGGCGAGTCGTTCGAGATCGATCCGCAGTACCGAGGAGCGTTCGTCGTCGTGCAACGAGGTGAACCAGCGCTCGCGCGCCACGGCGGTGACCTTCGGGTCGTCTTCGAGTGCCACCTCGAGCTGATCGTATCTCGCGGTTGGCCCGTCGAGGTAGACCGTCGGTGTGTACGTCTCATCGAGCGAGGCGGTGGCTCCGCGTTCGGTGAGCGTCCACGTCCTGACACCACCCTCGGGGAGGACGTCGACGACGAAGGCCACCGTGTCACGCCTCCATTTCGAGGGATGCGAGGCGGCGTTCGTGGGCGAGCAGTATCGAGAGCAGGAGCATCGTCTCTGGGTCACTGTCGTGGTGATACGTGGCAGCGTCGGCGTGCTGGCGGGCCTGGTCGAAGAGGCGGTCGAAGTGGGCCTGGTCGTCGAGACGGAGGCCTCGTCGGTAGGCGGCGAGGTTCGCCTCGTAGCGGCGGATGAGATCGCGGTACGTGGGGTTGGTCCGGCCCATCGTCGATCACCCAAGGGCCAGCTGCACGGGCTCTGGATCGAGAGGCATCGCCTGCTCGACCGCCTCGCAGGTGCCCAGCAGTTCGACCCAGTACGGGATCGTCGTCTGCCAGAACCCTGGTCCGCGATACAGCGTCGTCTCGACGACGTCACCCTCGAAAGCGATCCCGAGATCGGTCTCTCTCGCGACGATCGTGTGGTCGGCTCCATCGGCGATACGCTCGGCGAACGCCGGCGTCCCCGCGGTCACGGCGACGGCCGTCTCGCCGTCGGCCAGCGTCCGTAGCACCTCGAGCGTGTCCGCAAGCAGCGCACGGGCCTGCGCTTGGGGCACATCGTCGTCGGCGTACAGGGCATCGAGGCACGGGATGACGAGGAGGTCGCCGGCCTGGACCCGCTCGCCTGCGGTCTGCACCAGGCTGTGGTGCTGGTAGGCGGTGAACGCCCGCGCGATCTGGAGTGAGTCCAGTCGCCGCGGCGAGATCGGCTCCTCAAGCCACGCGTACGTCGAAACGGTGCTCCGGCTGTCGATCCAGTAGACGCGCCCCTCAAGGCCGCTCATCGCCGCCAGCGTCAGCTGGTGCAACGCCGGTGTCCGTGGCGAGGCGGCATCGAGGTACGTCACTCCGGCTCTCAGTGTCGGGACGGTGGTATGGTCGGTGTTCATTGGCAGCTCCCGGACATCGGGCTTCCCACCGTTTTGGATTAAACGCGTGCCTGGAGTGGTCGCCGAAAGTAAAAGTGCTGCTCAGGCGAAGTCCCCGAGGCCTGACTGGCCGGCTGACTCCTCGGAGGCCCCGTTGGGATCGTCATCCGGTCCGTCATCGTCGATCTCGCGCACCTCGGGCTCGGGAACCGCTTTGCTTGCGACCCTCGCGCGCTCGACGATACCCTGCACCTTCTGGGTCTCTTCACCGCTTCCCGTGAGGTAGCTCACCTCGCCCGCGTCGAGCTCGAGCCACGCTGCGATGGCCTCGGTGAGCGCCTGGGGCTTGCAGTGGTGTGTCATCACTGACAGCAGCGGGAGCACCTCGCGCCGTGCCGTGGCCACGCTCATGCCGCCGGACTCAGCGATGCGCCCTGCGATGGCGTCTCTGACCGAACGCTGGCCCCGTGAGCGCCCCATGTGACGGCGGTACCCCGGTGGTCCGTATCGCGTCCAGCCACCCTTGGTTTCAACTCGTGCGCTGGCGAGCCCGGCGGTCATGTGGTTCGTCGCATAGCGCCAGAAGCGGTACTCCTGGGTGGCCCATGTCCGACCCAACCAGCGATCGGCGAGGGCGAGGTGACGGTAGGCACCAGCGAGCTCCTCGTTCGCGAAGTCCTTCGGAACGTTCTCGTCGAGCCAGGCCAGCAGATCGTCGGGTGTCTCGTCGACGCGGTATGCCGCCTGTTGGGCCTCCTGTGGCTCGAGCTCCTTGATCACGGCATCCAGGAAGTCGAAGATCCCCTCGGTTTTGTCTCGATCGCCGGTGACGACGTCCTCCGTTTTGAGGTTGGTTCGCCCGGAGGCGATCGCCTGGAGGTCCTGAATGGCCGAGCGGAGATCGCCACTGGTCCGCTCGGCGATGCGTTCGAGGGCGGCATCCTCGTATTCGATTCCCTGCTGGCGACAGATGTTCCGCAGGACCGGGACGATCGATTTGGCGGTGACCGGACGGAATTCGATCTCCTGACAGCGATTGCGAAGCCCACGTGACATGTCGTAGAACTCGTTCGCGATGAGGACGACCGGTTGGCTCGCATCGCCGACGAGGCGAGTGATCGCGGCCGTGCCACCCCGGTCCACGTTGCCGTGTAAATTGTCTGCTTCGTCGATGATGACGAGACGGCGGCCCGTCGAGCCAGCGGTCAAGGTGCCGGAGGTCGCCGCCTCACCGGCGACGCGCTCGATGACCGCCTTGGTGCGCTGATCGCTCGCGTTGAGCTCGACGCTGGTCCACCCCTCATCGCTCGCCAAAGCGTGTGCACTCGAGGTCTTGCCGACACCAGGAGGACCGTGCAGGATGACGGCTTCGCGGTGGTCCTCCCACGTCTTGGCCCACTCGCGCAGTTGTGAGACGGCCTTGTCGTTGCCGCGCACCTCTGACAGCGTCGATGGGCGATAGGCCTCCGTCCAATCCATCCATCAACGGGTTCGGTGGTGTGGCGCTTAGTGGTTGCGACAGGGCAACCGGAGGCTTTTGCCCGTGCCCGAACTACCCGGGATATGGACGGGCCGAACCTGTCGGCCGAGCAACTGGAGCGGTATGCCCGACAGATCGTCCTCGAGGGCTTCGGAGCGGACGCACAGGGTCGCCTCAGCTCGACGGATATCCTCGTGGTGGGCATGGGCGGCCTTGGCTCGCCGGTGGTCATGTATCTCGCCGGCGCCGGGGTGGGGAGCCTCGGCCTGGCCGATGACGACATCGTCGAGCGGTCGAATCTTCAGCGCCAGCCGCTGCACAGCGACGCAGATATTGGCCGGCCGAAGGTCGACAGTGCGGCCGAGTGGATCGAGGCGTACAACCCCGATGTCGCGATCGAGACGTACGACGAGCGGGTCGATATCGACTCGATCGAACCGTTGCTCGAACGGTATGACCTCGTCGTCGATGCGACCGACCGTATCGAGACGCGATACCTCATCAACGACGCCTGTACCCTGGCCGATGTCCCGTTCGTCCACGGTGCGGTACACCGCTTCGAGGGGCAAGTGACGACGTTCACGCCTGGGACCGAGGGTCCTTGTTACCGATGTCTCTTTCCCGAGGCGCCACCGGCTGATGAGATCCCGGATTGCGCGACTGCGGGCGTGCTCGGACCGGTTCCAGGTGTCATCGGCACCATGGAGGCGGTCGAGGCGATCAAGCTCGCGACGGAGATCGGCGAACCCGCCGTTGGTCGGCTGCTCGTGTTCGATGCGCTCGGGCTATCCATTGAGGAACTCGACCTCAAACCCAACCCTGACTGCCCGCTGTGCGGTGACGAACCACGGATCAGCTCGATCCACGAGACGAGCTACGACGGCCGGTGTCGACTCCCGGCACCGTGAGCGCCTGGCACACCACGACCCACCATGCCGTTCTGCCCGGACGCTTCAGGTGATGTCACCTAGTCACCGACACCCGTCTCTGCAACCGCCCGATATCCGGCCGTGGCTTGCTTGAGGAGCTCGATATCGACGCTCTCGTCGCTCGTGTGTGCCTGTCCCTGCTCGGCCGGACCGACGACGACGGTCGCGGTTCCCGCTTTCGCCAGCCAGCTCGCGTCCGTCGCGTGTGGTTTCGTGACGAACGCCGGGGTCGCTTGGACGGTGCTCATCGCGTCCTTCACCGTGTCGCTGAAGGTACTGTCATGACACTGCATCGGCGGCCAATCCTGGTCGACCTCCCACTCCACGCCCTCGAGATTGGCAATGGCCGCTTCGACGTCGATGGCCACGTCCGGGAGCGTCCGTTCGTCGATGGTCACCGTACACTCCGCTGGGATGATGTTGTCCGCTGTCCCGGCCTCGATCCGTGTCACCTCGAGCGAGCCGGTCAGGGTGTCGCCCGCCACCGTAGCGGTCGGTCGATCGATCGTCCGTAGGCGGTCGATGGCCTCACAAGCCCGGTAGATCGCGTTGACGCCATTTTCTGGTTCGCTCGCGTGACACGCTTCACCCACGGCCTGAAGTGTCGAACCGCGTCGACCGCGGTGGGCGACGACGATATCGAGCGCTCCGTCGGTGCTGTAGGAGGCGGATCCTTCCCCGATGACCGCATAGTCCGGTACGAAGCCCTTGTCGACCGCGTATCGAGCGCCGACACCGCCGATTTCCTCGCCGACGAAACTCGCGAACGCGAGCTCAGTCGCTGGATCGGCGTCCCGGAACGCGAGCATCATGGCGGCGACGGCTCCCTTCATGTCGGCGCTACCGCGGCCGTACAACCGCCTATCCTCGGTCCAGGCTCGGGGTTGTCCCTCCGCATCGAGCTGGGCGTCCGCGACTGGTACGACGTCGTGATGGCCGACGAGCGCCAGCGTGTCCTCACCCTCGCCACGCCAGGCGATGACGTTGCCAGCATCGTCCCGTTGTACCTCGGCATCGGTGTGCGTCTCGAGCCACTCCTCGATGGCATCCCCGGCCTCGGTCTCGTCCTCGTGACTCGGTACCTCGATGAGGGTACTCGCGAGTGAAACGACCTCGTCCATAGTATATCCGTGTGGCCACGACAGGTAAAGTGACCCCCCAAAGGCGCCGGTAAACACCCTTTTGCACGGTGCGGACGAAACGGCCTCTATGAACGTTGTACCGGACACGAGCGTCGTCATTGACGGCCGTGTGTCCGAGAAGATTGCGGATGGTACGTTCTCCGAGGCGACTATCCTGGTTCCCGAGGCGGTCGTAGCCGAATTGGAAGCGCAGGCGAACGAGGGCTTCTCGACGGGCTGGTCCGGTCTCAAGGAACTGCAACGGCTGGCCGACCTGGCCGATGAGGAACGCATCTCCCTCGAGTATATCGGTACCCGCCCGGATGCCATCGAACGTGGTCACGCCACCGAGGGCGAGATCGACGCGCAGATCCGAGCGCTGGCGGCCGAACACGATGCGACCTTCTTCACGAGCGACGTGGTCCAAAGCGAGGTCGCCCGGGCCAAAGGGATCCAGGTCGAGTACATCACGCCCCGGCCCAGAGACGTCGACCACCTCTCAATCGAGGAGTACTTCGACGATCAGACGATGAGTCTCCACCTCAAGGTCGGCCTCGAGCCGATGGCCAAACGGGGTGCCCTCGGTGACATGCACTACGAGACGATCGGTGATGAGGTCCTCACCGAGGAGGCGCTCAAAGAGGACGCACAGGAGATCATCGACGCCGCGAAGGAGAGCACGAACGGCTTCATCGAGTTGAGCGAACCCGGCATGACGATCGTCCAATTCGGTGACCTCCGGATCGCGATCGCTGAACCACCGTTCTCCGATGCGCTTGAGATCACGGCAGTACGACCGATTGCGGTCACCTCACTCGAGGACTACCGCCTCTCCGGCGAGCTCAAAGATCGGCTCCTCGAACGCCAACGTGGTGTGCTCATCTCGGGGTCGCCAGGAGCTGGCAAGACGACCTTCGCGCAGGCAGTCGCCGAGTTCCTCAGTGACAACGATTACGCCGTCAAGACGATGGAGAAACCGCGGGACCTGCAGGTTGGCCCGGAGGTTACCCAGTACACGGCACTCGACGGGGATATGGCAAAAACGGCGGACTCGTTGCTCATGGTCCGCCCCGATTACACCATCTACGACGAAGTCCGCAAGACCTCCGACTTCGAGGTCTTCGCCGACATGCGACTGGCCGGTGTCGGGATGATCGGCGTCGTCCACGCGACACGAGCGATCGACGCGCTGCAGCGTCTCGTCGGACGCCTCGAGCTCGGTGTCATCCCGCAGGTCGTCGATACCGTGGTCTACATCGAGGCTGGCGAGGTCAAGACCGTCTATGACGTCACCACCGAGGTCAAGGTACCCGCCGGACTCATGGAGGAGGACCTCGCCCGGCCAGTCATCCTCATCAGTGACTTCGAGACCGGTCAACCCGCCTACGAGATCTATACCTTCAACCGACAGGTGGTCACCGTGCCCGTCGGCGACGTCCCCGATGTCGAAGCCGGGGTCGATCGCCTCGCCGCCAACGAGATCGAACGCGAGGTGCAACGCATCGCGAGTGGCCCAGTCGAGGTGGAGCTCTCAGGTCCGAACCAAGCCACCGTGTACGTGCAAGAACCAGATATCCCAGCGGTGATCGGCTCCGGGGGCGAGCGCGTCCGTGAGCTCGAATCGACCCTGGGGGTCGATCTGGACATCCAGGAGATGGAGCTGTCACCGCCAGCCACTACCTCATCATCCACCCGCGGCAATGGCAAGCAGATCGAGCCCGAGGTCACGAATCGCCACGTGGTCATCCCCGCGGCTGATCATGTCGGCGAGACCGTCGAGGTGCATGCTGACGGGGATTACGTCTTCACCGCGACCGTCGGCCGTGGGGGCGATATCAAGGTCTCACGCGGGAGTGCCATCGCAGACGAACTCGAACGTGCTATCGGGTCGGGACAAACCGTTAGTCTGAACCCAGGGTAGTCACCTGGCAGTCGGTCAGCTTCTCACCGGTCATACCGTCCGGGCCTTAGAAATCGTCTCAGGAACAGGAGTTGGTCGCACAGACCTCGGTGTTGACCTCGTTCCGTGAGGCCTCGACTTCATCATCGAGCTGATAGAGCGTTTGTCTCGCGTCCTCGATGTAGATCGTCTCGGAGATGGTGTCGGCCTCGTCGAGGCGTTCGATGGCGTATCGAACCGTCCGCGGAGCGAGCATCGTCTCGTCGACGAGCTGTTTCTGTGTCAGAGGCCCGTCGTACTCGAGAACCTTGTAGACCAGTTTTGCACTCGGTGGCAGCTCCTGTAACGAGGTTCGCTGGCTCATTGTTACGAATCGAAACCCTATACGACCATAAGTGTACGGGCTCGCCCGCTACGAACGAACCGCTTTTAGCCATACCACTGCCAACACCACGTAACATGACTGATGATGAGGTGTCGCAGGCCCGGGCGAACCATATCAGAGCCGTGACGATCACCATCATCGCCTCGATCGGCGGCATTGTCGGTGCCATTCTGTCCAGGGTCCTGACCGCCGATCTGCCGGTCGAAGAGGCCGCCAGTGACCAGGGGGCCATCGCCATGTTGCTGCTCGTCATCATCGTCCAGATACCCCTGTACAAGCTGATGGGCTTCGAGGACTGGGGCGGCACCAAGGACATCCTCTACGTCGCGTTCATGACGTTCGCGCTGTGGTTCATCACGTTCGGGATCATCCTCACGACCGGCGTCGAGTTCGTCTGAAGCCATGGCCGACGATAGCATCGCGGTCGTCGACCTCGAACGGTGTCAACCCGACCGGTGCAACTACGAGTGTGTCAACTACTGTCCGCCAAACCGGACGGGAAAGGAGTGCATCGTCACCCGAGAGGAACGCCACGGAGACGATCCCTACGATGGTGGTCCCGACCAGGTCTCGATCTCTGAGGAGATCTGTCTCGGAGAGACCTGTGGGATCTGTGTGGTGAAATGCCCCTTCGATGCCATCCAGATCCTCAACCTCCCACAGGAGCTTGAGGAGGCCCCCGTTCATCGCTTCGGTGAGAACGCGTTCTCCCTGTATGGCCTGCCGATCCCACAACGCGGGCGGGTCACGGGCGTCCTGGGTCCCAACGGGATCGGCAAGACGACCGCCGTTCACATCCTGGCAGGTGAGCTGGTCCCCAACCGAGGCGACTACGAGGACGAGCCCGAGTGGGATGGCGTCCTCGAGGCGTATCGCGGGAGCGAGCTGCAGAACTTCCTCGAGACCGTCGTCGAGGGCGAGGTGACGGTGTCTCGCAAGCCGCAGTACGTCGACCGCATCCCCGACCAGTTCGACGGCGTCACAGCCGACCTACTCGCCTCGACCGATGAGCGGAATGTCCTCGACGAGCTCGTCGATCGACTCGGTATCGAGGCGATCCTGGACAGCCCGATCGACGAGATCTCGGGCGGCGAGTTGCAGCGCGTCGCCATCGCTGCCTGTCTCGCCCGCGATGCCGACGTGTACTTCCTCGACGAGATCACACCGTATCTCGACATCGGCCAGCGGATGACGGTCGCTCGTGTGATCAGGGAATTGGCCGAGGACGACGATCGCTCGATGCTCGTCGTCGAGCACGATCTGGCTATCCTCGACCTCTTGGCCGATGTAACCCATCTCGGCTATGGTGAACCTGGAGCTTTCGGGGTAATCACCGATCCCCGGTCGGTCAAGGCTGGCATCAACGAGTACCTTGCCGGGTATCTGGAGAACGAGAACGTCAGAATCCGCCGGGAGGCGATCGAGTTCGAGGCGGCGGCACCTCGAGTCGCCGTCGATCAGGAGCCACTCTTTGAATATCCCGATTTCGAGCATCGCTTTGGCGACGATGGCTTTCGGCTCACGGGCGATGGCGGGGCCGTGTACCGTAACGAGGTGCTGGGGATCCTCGGCCCCAACGGCATCGGAAAGACCACGTTCGCCCGTCTGCTGGCAGGCGAGCTCGAATCCGAGCAGGCCGACATGGATGTCGATTTGACCGTCTCCTACAAACCGCAGTACATCGAGACTGACCAGTATCTGACCGTCGAGACGTTCCTCTCGATGGCGACCGACCGCTTTGGCACCTCGGCGTGGGAGACCGAGCTCGCCACGCCGTTGCAGCTCGAACATCTCTACGAACGCCAGCTCCCGGATCTATCGGGCGGTGAGCGCCAGCGAGTGGCCATCGCAGCGTGCCTCAGCGAGGACGCGGACGTGTATCTCCTCGATGAACCCAGCGCGCACCTCGACGTCGAGCAGCGTGTCGGGGCCACCCGCGCCATCAAGCGCTTCGCCGATCGCTCTGATAC
The DNA here is from genome assembly GCA_964639975.1 of uncultured Halobacteriales archaeon. GTDB lineage: Archaea > Halobacteriota > Halobacteria > Halobacteriales > SKSH01 > CAZXER01. The sequence goes on from CAZXER010000023.1 coordinate 10,062, forward strand.
GACGGTGATGGTCATCGATCACGATATCTACATGATCGACCTCCTCGCCGATCGCCTGCTCGTCTTCGAGGGTGAGCCGGCCACACACGGGGTCGTCGGCCAACCGACCAGCATGCGCGAGGGGATGAACGACTTCCTCGAGGATGTCGGCGTTACCTTCCGCCGCGACGAACGAAGCGGTCGACCACGGATCAACAAACCGGGTAGTCAGCTTGATCGCGAACAGCGAAGTGTCGGTGAGTATTACTACGAACCCGAGGGATAATCGTCAGCCCAGTAACCGATGGCAGCTGCCACAGAGCGTCTGTTCCTTGCGGTCGACGTCGCGGACGGTCGGTGAGAAGTTCATGACACACCGGCTGTTATCGCAGTGCTCAAGACCGAAGGTGTGGCCGATCTCGTGGACGATCTCCTTGCTGACGCGCTCCTCGAATATCTCGTGTGAATCCCGCTCGGAGAAGCCGCCATCGCTCGAGGTGGATAGCCGCGCGGTCGATACCACGCTTCCACCGCCGTCGAGGTAGGCGAGGCCGAAGACGTAGTTCCGCCGACGGTAGAAGATGTCCTCGCCGGTGATGGCGATGTTCGTATCGCCGGTCCCGACGTCTCTGGCGAGTTCGATCAGCTCCTCGGCTCGGTATTGATCGCGCCCTGGATCGTACGCTTTCTCCGGCATCGACTGATGATCTGAGATCGTCACATCGCAGTCGTAGACGGTTCGAAGCGCCGTCGAGGCAATCCGCTTGACTCGCGCCGGAGTGTCACCGACGGGCACGACGTCGACGAGCATGAAAACCGGTATGACAGGTCGGGTCATAAACGTCCCGACGTGAGTGACTCGGACACCGGTCTCCTCGAGTCGGAACTTGGGCAGTTCGAGCGGGTGCTCGAGGTGGGGATCGGTGCGCGTGACGATCTCGCGATGCGACTCGCCCGCGCAGACATAGCGGTGCTGGCGGTCGATATCGAGGCATACGATCTCCCGGCTCCGATTGAGTTCATTCAGGCCGATATCCGACACCTCGACCCCGCCAGCGTCACGCTCATCGATGCCGTGTATGCGCGGCGACTTCCGCCGGAACTCCACCGCCCGGTGGCCAGATTCGCACAGGAGGTGGATGCCATCCTGTATTTCACGACGCTTGGGGGTGAACTTCCCGAGATTTCGGTCGATCCGATCACCGGACCAACCGAGACCGTCTATGTCCGTCAGCCTGAATCGGGCAGGATTTTGTGACTCCCCCACGGTACTCCATCCATGCGAATCGCGATTCTCGGTGGAACCGGTGATATTGGTGAAGGGTTGGCTCGGCGTATCGGGCGCGATACGGATCACTCGATCTGCATCGGGTCCCGCGATGGCGACCGAGCCAGCAACGCGGCGACGCGGTATCGCGGTGCCATCAGAGCCAGGGGGTACGACGTCGAGATCGAGGGAGCGACGAACCTGGAGGCGGTTGCTGGTGCCGACATCGTGATCGTCGCCGTGCCACCCTACAGCGTGACAGACGCCATCGAGTCGATCGCCGAGGCACTCACCTCTGACATGGTCATCGTGACGCCGGCTGTCGGGATGCGTTCGGAGGACGCCGGGATGCACTACCATCGACCCGGTGCGGGCAGCGTCACCGCGCTTGCAGCAGAGACGGCACCGTCGGGAGTCCCAGTGGTCGGAGCCTTCCACACGCTCCCTGCCGGCCGGTTACAGGACCTCGACGATCCACTGGAGATGGATACCGTCGTGGTAGGCGACGATGCGAACGCGAAGTCTCGCGTGTTGGAGCTGGCCGAGGAGATCGACGGGCTCAGGGCACTCGATGGCGGTCCGATCGCCAACGCTGGGGAACTAGAAGCGGTGACGCCACTCCTGATCAACCTCGGACGGTACAACGAAGACCTCGACCACGCAGGCTTCCGGGCTGTGAGTGAGCAGTAGGTGACCTCTCAGGCGCTCGCCGTGGCGACGCCGGCTTCGGCGAGGGCCGCTTCGATGTCCTCGCGCTGGGTCACACCGATGAATCGGTCGACGATCCCGTCGTCGTTTTCGACGACGAGCGTGGGAAGCGACCGGACCTGGTACTGGTTCGCCAGCTCGTGCTCCTCATCCACGTCGATTCGCTCGAGTTCGAAGTCTGCCCCGAGGTCCTCCTCGAGCTCTTCCAAGATCGAGTCTTGCGTTTTGCAGGGCCCACACCAATCGGCGTAGAAGTCCTTCACGATTACTCCCATGGATCGTACTATGCTTCCGCTGCAACCGGGTTAAGGATTACCCCTGTTCGGATGAGCAATAGACCCCGAAAGGTTTAGAACCGAGAACCGGTTCGTATGAAGTGATGAGCTCAGGACAGAACTCCGGCGGGTTAATGTCTAGCGCCGGATTGGTCCGCTATTTCGACTCTGAGGACTCGAAGGCGCCGCAGATGGACCCTCGGACGGTCGTCGCCTTCGGAGTCATCCTCGGGGTCTTGGTACAGCTGTTGTCGATCGTCACGTGAGTTCCTCCGGGCCCGTGACGGAACCGCTCGTTTCCGCGGGAGAACGGTCATGAGCGTGACTGCTGGCGTCGTGGCCGTTCAAGGAGATATTCGCGCACACGAAGCGGCCTTCGACCGCCTGGGGGCGGTGGTTGATCGAGATATCGAAGTCCGACCGATACGCACGGCAGGGGTGCTCCCGTCGTGCGATCTCGTCGCCATCCCTGGCGGAGAATCAACGACGATCAGCAAGCTGCTCAACACCCAGGGGATCGCACCGGAACTGCGCGAGCACGTCGAGGTGGGCAAACCGGTCCTGGCCACGTGTGCCGGTCTCATCGTTGTGTCGAGCGATCCAGCCGATGAGCGCGTCGATCCCCTCGGACTGCTCGATGTGCAAATCGATCGCAACGCGTTCGGCAGACAGCGCGAGAGTTTCGAGGCCCCGATCGAGGTTGACGGTCTCGATGCACCGTTCCCCGGCGTGTTCATCAGGGCGCCAATCGTCAGCGATGCTCGCGATACGACCGTCCTTTCGAGACTGAACGACCGGGTGGTCGCCGTCAAATCTGGCCCGGTGGTCGGTACCTCGTTCCATCCCGAGCTCGCCGGTGATCCACGTGTCCATCAGTTAGCGTTTTCAGCGGTGTTGTGACCCTGACTGAGGGGAGCGTGCCTTTTTCTCCCTGCGGTGCAGCGTTCCGGGTATGGAGGCCGAGATCGAATCCGTACGGATCGCACCGACCCCAGATGGTGCGGTTCCCGTGGTCCTGCTGGAGGTGGCGGATTCGACCGACGTGTTGCCGATATTCATCGGGTTCGCCGAAGCGTCGTCGATCTCTGACGGCCTGGCTGCGAACGACATCGGTCGACCACTGACCCACGATCTCATGCTCGATGTGATCGAGGAACTCGGTGGCCGAGTCAGGTCCATCGAGGTCTCAGGCCTGGACGAGTCGACCTATATCGCTGATGTCCATCTCGATACACCACGCGGATCGATCACGGTCGATGCCCGTCCGAGTGATTCCCTGGCACTGGCCGCTCGGACGAACGCGACGATCACGGTCACTGAGTCGGTGTTCGAAGCCGGTGCCCGACCGCTTCAGGAGTTCTCTGAGCTGTCTCATCTCGACGATGGCATGGCCGAGAAGTGAACGACGATGTGACTTTAGGGATGGGTGCGCAAGCTAGGCGCGTGTCGAACCCGTTCGAGGAGTTGCCGACGGTGCCCGATGGTGATGAGTTGCTGGACAAGGCGTTCTCTCGAGCGGCGCGGACGGGCGGATCGAAAACCGGTATCGACGCGCAGTATGCCATGCTGGACGTGGCCGGTCACATCGTCACTGACAACCTCGAAGATGTGATCCGACGATGGCCCGACTTCGATGGGCTCGACCCGTTTTATCGGACGCTCGCTGATGCCATCGCCGGTGTCGATGACCTTCGCGGCCACCTCTCATCGGTCAACTGGGCGGCGACCCAGGTCGACGATATCGTGGAGGACCACCGCGGGCGATTCGGCGGCGATGGGGAGGTCGCGAAACGCCAGCGCCAACAGGCGTTCGCCAGGATCGCCAGCATTCTCGAGGAGGTTACGGATGATCTAGCCGAGCTAGAAACAGCCAGACGGGAGCTGGCCTCGTTGCCCGGGATCGATCCCGAGGCCCCCACCATCGTCGTAGCCGGGTACCCGAACGTCGGCAAGTCGTCGTTCCTCAACGCCGTCACGAGGGCCTCCGGGGATATCGCCTCCTATCCGTTCACGACAACGCAAGTGGACATCGGCCATCTCGATCACCACCACATCCGATACCAGCTCATCGATACACCTGGCTTGCTCGACCGTCCAGACGAGGAGCGCAATGAGGTCGAGCGCCAGGCGATCGCTGCACTCGAGTATCTGGCCGATTGCGTCCTCGTCCTCCTCGATGCGAGTGAGACCTGTGGCTACGAGCTCGACGCACAGCACGCGTTACGCGATGCGCTGATGGATCGCTTCGCAACCGCAGGCATCCCGGTCGTCACCGCCTGCAACAAGAGCGATCTATCGACCGAGACCGAGGCGGATTACTACCTGAGCGTGACCGAGGATGACGGTGTCGATACGGTGCTAACCGCGTGTATCGAGGCGATCGATTACGAACCAACCCTGCCGTTCGACACCTCTTAATCCGAGCGCTCTCGGATGACGTGATTGATCTCGACGGATACCTGTCGGTCCAGGTGGTCCTGAATCGAGGCGGCGATTTCACCGGCGATCGAGGGGGGATCTGTTCCAACCGGTCGACTGAGGGTGATGACGACGGTCTCCGGTTGTGCGAAGAACAGTCGATTATCGCGTTCGATGCTTACATCGAGGACCTCGAGTTGTTCGTGTGCCGGAGCAGACAGCGTCTCATCGATTCCGTCGTGGATCTCTCCATCCTGGATAGCTGCGTCATACGAGGCGACGGTGACGACCCCCAGGAACAGCGAGATGACCACGATGGCAACGGCGAGGGTCGACACCCGCTTGAGGGTCTGTGATCGCGCCTTCGAGATCTTGAACCACGAATCCGGTCTGAACCCCATGTACCAGAGGACGCCGAGCGCGGCGAGGTTGATCGCGAATATGTTCAACACGAGGAGCACGGTCGACCCGAGGACCACCGTCGGGAGCCCCCAGGCGATACCGATCCCGATGACGGCCGCGGGTGGGATCAAGGCCACGGCGATCATGACGCCGACTAACGCCGCCGAGATTCCCGTCGCGAGGCTCAATGCCCCGGCAACACCGGCTCCCAGCGCGATCGCCAGCGAGAGGAAATCAGGCGACAGTCGTTCGTCCACCTGGCCGATTTCGGTGATGATGAGATCCGGTGGGACGAGATTGATCTGCTTCACCAAGATCGCGAAAGCGCTGGCCGCAGCGATGGCGAGGACGACCCCCAATACCTGAAGCCTGACACCGGTTTGAGACAGTGGTTGGTCATCGAGGACGGTACCGACACTCGCCGCCAGCGATGGACCGATCAGCGGCGCCAGAACCATCGAACCGACGACGACGGCCGCTGAATCCATCAGGATACCCGCGGTGGCGATGATCGCGCTCACAGCGGTCATGGTGGCATAGATGGTTCGAGAGGAGAGGAGGTCTTCTGCACGGGTATGGAGTTCCTCACGGGATATCCTCGTCGTGACGTCCTCCTCTTCTTCCTCCTCATTTGCGTCTTCGACGACCTCCTTCGGCTGTGAGTTGACGATGGTGTTGATGTCGAGGACGATGACGTTGTGTTCGTCCATGATCCCGATCGCTCTGAGCTCTTCGAGGACGGCTTCGACCTCCTCGGGAGGGACCGGGCTCGTCGCAACACCGTCGATATCCCGTCCACTGGATTCATCCGCGATGGTGTATGGAAACTCGTTGTCCTCGAGGATCGTCTCAACCGCTTCTCGAGAACCCGCAGGAATCGTGATATGCAGGAGTCGCACGGTTCTGTTGTCACACCGAGTGACTAAAACTCCCAACCCTGAACGGCAGTGATTATCACCTCTGCCACCCTGTGTCCTCGATGTGTTCGAGGATCGTCCAGATCGAGCCGTCGAGATCGTCCTGCTCGGCCGTTCGAACGTGGGCAAGTCGACCGTGATGCGCCAGCTCACCGGTCGAGCTGTCGCCACCGGACGCCGTCCTGGCGTGACCACCAGACCGACGTATCATGACTGGCACGAAGGCGACTTCCTCCTCACGGATCTCCCCGGATTCGGGTTCATGTCTGGGATTTCAGACGAAGAGCAGGACCGGATCAAAACCGACATCGTGCGATATCTCGAGGAGCAAGCCACCTCGATCGTCGTCGGCGTCCTCGTCCTCGATGGGAACGCGGCCGTTGAGATCATCGATCGTCATCTCGACCGCGGTGATCCACCGTATGCCCTCGAACTTCACTCCCTCCTCCAGGAGCTCCAGATCGAGCCCATCTTGGCGGTCAACAAGATGGACAAGGTCGATAATCGAGACGAGACGCTTGATGCGATCGGCGACCATTTCGGCTATCCTCGGCCATGGCAACAATGGCAGGATACGATTGCCCCGACCGTTGCGAAGGAGGGCCGAATCGATGCACTGCTCGATGCGCTGTACACCGTTTTGGAGGCCTCCGGCCACGGTGAACTTCGAGGCTACCTGCCAACGCCTCACCAGTAGGGATTCGCGAGCCTGTCGGGACTGGTGATTCCGATCCGCCCGAGCACGACGAGGAAGGCGACCAGCAACACCAACGTCGGTAACATCCCGCCATGGTCGAAGAGCCCTTCGACCAGCTGCGCGACGCTGGCGAGGGCTACAACGGCTATTAACAGTGCACCGAACAGTCCAACAAGGCGGCTCCAGCGCATGGAGGATGGTTCGCCCCCCGGTATAGTAAAGCCAATCCCTCGACCGATAATCGTTTGCCGGACCCCACCGAAGGCCCGTCCGTCGGTGGGGTGGCAGAGCGGCCCAACGCGCCTGCCTTGAGAGCAGGTGTCCTCACGGACTCATGGGTTCAAATCCCATCCCCACCGTTCAAACGACGACACAGTGCTTCTCTTGCGTGTCCGAGCATCCGTAACCATCGAGTGATGGTGTCTCTGATTGGTCGGGTTGAGCACCGTCACCCGTTTCGAGCGGTTGTTGCCCGCTCGCTAAAGACTAAAGTAACCGTTTCAACGCTGCCAAGATTGAACTAACTCGCTGCACTAGCCAGGGCATGGAACGCCGCCGGTTCCTGTCATTCATGGTCCCTCTCAGCAGCGGTGTCGTGGCTGGATGCCTCGACGATTCGACAGCAAACAGTGAACCTGAACTGTACGAAAGCAAATCCGACCTCCTACCCCCAGTCGAGTACTTCTCAGGATGGCAGGAGACGGACTTTCGGAACGGATCCGGTAACCTCGAACTGATCGACCGGTCTGCCAGTGGCGAACCGAGTGTCACCATCTCCGTAGATCTCGTCGAAACGATTGATACAGCGAGGGATACGATCCGCATCGCCGAGGACTTCTTCACTGGGGCAGAACCGGTCGATATCGCCGAAGCGGGCGTTGAATACACCTACCGGAACTGGCACATGGTCCTATTCCGGGAGGTCAATGCGATCGGTACCGTCGGTGCGAACGTCTGGCGGCCCGCAGGGGACGGCTTTACACCAGATCCCGAGTTAGCCCACACGTTCGCAGAGGATCTTTATGCGTACTGGCAGGACCAGTGATGACTGCTAGGATCGTTTTCTCACGGAGTCTTCCCCGATATTGTCGGATTGATGGACTTGCAGCCGTTGTCAGTCCTGTTCACCAGTCAACAGGATCGTATTTGTCACGAGGGTCGATATCCCTCGTCTGAGGCGTTCGGTGACTGCCTGGTCCGAGATCTCGAACTCCTCTGCCAGCGATTTGGTGGATGTTTGACGCGGAATCGAATAGTACCCTGACTCGGTCGCTCGTATCAGCATCTCTCGCTGAGACGCGGTCAGCCCATACCAGGGACCTGCATCGGGCTTGGTCGGATTAAAAATCCGCTTGATATCGAGCGGGATATCGGTCTCATGGCAGTACTCCTGGAACGTTGAGACGGCGTCGTGGGTGGGGAATCGGATCTCGAATCCCCACGTCTCTGGATCGCCGGTTGCCTCGAGGAGATGACCATCGACCATGCGGATTCCCCCAATGAAGGTATCGTCTGATTCCTGCCAATCGAGTGCATAGAGTGCTTCATCGTCGTGGGTGTTGACCGTGGTGATGTTCTTGACCGAGGGGTGTTTCCGGATGCGATCTTCGAAAACATGCTGGGGGTCGTTGTACACTCGAAAGAAGGGGATCGGTCGTTCCCCCATCGGGATCATCGTCTCCAACGTGATGATGGTCTCATCTTCCATCGTCAAGATTCGCCCGAGTTCGAATTGGTCACCCGGAAGGGACAACTCGACGATGACTGCCATTCACCCATATTGGATTGCTGGCCAATTAAGTTCACTGCAGATTCTCAGCACTTGCACGGAAACCTTGGTGTACCAAGCAAATACGTGCTTCTTTCACCCCAGCGGTTGTCAACCATAGTAACGAGTCGAGACCCTGCTTGTGATTTGGACAGCCCGTCTGTCCGGTTGGAGTTCTCAACTCGCACATTCATGACACAATCTAACCCGTTCGAGCTGGAGATAACCTCTGAAGAGGCGTTCCAGTCTGCCCTCAGTCGATTGCTCACCGCAGCCGTCGAGAATGATGTCGATATCCGTGGAAGCTGGATATATCGATCTGATGATATCAATCGTCGGGATTGGGAGACCATGATCATCGAGTTGGGGAACGACTCGGAATCGGGCTGAGAGTTCCGTTTATGACCAAGCTGCCTTGAATCAGAGGCGGAAGATGAGATGCCTGAGATGACATCTATGTATTGAACGGACACGACTCATCGAGTCTCCTCCCCGAAGTGCAATAAAAACGCCTTGGTGTATCAATGCAGGACGATATTGTCAGCACCTGCAAACTACTATCGTTATGGCGGAAACGCCCGATACCGATGAGGCCTCAACAGCTTCTCCTGAGTCGGGCACTTTCGAGAGTAACGAACTGATCGAAGGGATCGCCACGCATGCGCTGTTCAGGCTCGATGAATCGGGCTCGATTGCCTCTTGGCCATCTCCAGCCAAGGAGCTGTATGGATACGACGCTGAAACGGTGCTTCACGAGGATCTCTCCATACTGTTCGCAGACAACGAGGAGAACGGCAATACTAGCTCGTTCGATGAGATACTGACTGAGGCTCAAACTGAAACCATCGAGGAGGAACGATGGCACGAGCGTTCCGACGGCTCAGTCTTTTGGGGAAGTCTCACGATCTCACCGCTCAGAAGCGACCAGATCACGGGATATGCGGTGGTCTGTCAGGATCATACACAGAAGAAGGAGTACCAGCGGATGCTCGAACGACAGAATGATCGGTTGAAGGAGTTCACCGATATCCTCGCACATGATCTGCGCAACCCGCTCAACGTCATCGATGGTCGACTCACGCTCTTTTATGAGACCGGTGAGGAGGAGCACATCGAGGTTGTCGAGGAGACCAGCGATCGGATGGCCCGCCTCGTGGATGATCTCTTGAAGGTGGCGCGACAGGGAGTCGTCGTCGAGGACCCCACGTCCACCGACATCGAGGCGGTCATCACGACGGCCTGGGAGGCGACTGGCGCTCGAACCGAGGCCTCGCTTGAGTACGACGAGGTACGACGGGTCAGTGCAGACGCAGACCGGCTCCTCGAGCTATTCGAGAACCTCTTTCGCAACGCGATCGAACATGGTGATACGCCTCCGACGATCCGGGTAGGTCCACTCGAGGACGGCTTCTATGTCGAGGATGATGGGCCAGGGGTCCCCGAAGCGCTCCGTGATGAGGTGTTCGACCATGGGTTCACCACCACCGATGATGGTAGCGGCTACGGGCTCTCAATTGTGCGCACAATCGCCAACGCCCATGGGTGGGATATCAGGGTGGTAGCAGGCGATACAGGAGGCGCCCGATTCGAGATCACCGGGATCGAATTCGTCTCAAATCTCGTGTAGTCCATCGGTTGGTCTCAGTATTTCGATGGTGCCACAGGGAGCGGACTCACCGCTATACATCACGACGACTCTGCCGTGTTCACATTCACCTCGTCGGTGCCTTTCAGACGGATACCTTAAGGGCGCACTCGTAGCATAATGCGGTATGGACTGGCCACACGACCCCGACGGTGAGGAGGGGAGTGAGGGAGGTCGGAAGTACGGGCTCGCGGTTATCGCCAAGAAGCTCGACGATGAGTCGTTCCCCCTGAATCGGGAGGAGAGCCTCGAGCAATTCGGTGATCACCCCATCCGCCTTGATCACGAGACGGTCGTCCCAGCGTCTGAGCTGTTAGACGGACTGGAGCCCGGTCCGTATGACACCCGTGAAGAGTACCTCACAGCTGTCGCCACGGCCATGCGTCGCGGGGGCTACTGGCGCTTCGAGCGCGAGCGGTACCAATAGCGACTTGACTCTGCTCTGCACCCTCGATCGCGATCGGCTCCGTACCTTTTAGCCGCGGGCGGCCATAGGTTGCGGTATGGCGTATCCCGTGTCCGTTCGTGAAGTGATGTCGTCGGATTACCTGGGGGTCCACGAGGGGGAACCGCTGGGTGCGGTGGCGAAGACGCTGGCTGATCAACGCGAGGACACGGCTGTGGTTCTCAAGGGAGGAGACCCGATCGGACTCGTGACAGCGGTCGATCTACTGGGCGCCCTCGCCGATGGCGGTGGCGACGAATCCATCGGGGCGTTCATGCGCGAACCGGTGACGACGATCGAACCCGAGGCGACGATCGAGCATGCCATCGATCAGCTTGCGACGACCGAGACTGACCATCTCGTCGTCATCGATGTGGAGGGAACGGCCGTCGGCGTGGTTGACGCCCGCGCACTCCTGGCCGTGGCGAACTCCTTCATCGAGGGCCATCTCGAGGCGACGGTCCCCGCAACCGGTGAGCGGTCGCCACCGTCGATGAGCGAACAGGGCGTGTGTGAGTCCTGCGGTCGCCTCACCGACACGCTCGTCGAGAGCGATGGCTCACTCGTCTGTTCCGCCTGCGCCCAGCTGTGAGGCGACGGCTTCGCGGTTCCGATAGGCCTTTTGGCCGTCGCGGTGCACTCAGGCCCAATGGCCGTTGCAACACTCGATGCGGGGGCGTTCTCGTCACGGACCATCGGCCTTCGAGTCGATATCAACAGTCCGGTCGACGCCGATGGCTCGCTGCTCGATGATTCTCGCTTCTGTGCCCACCTCGAGACCATCGAGGAGTTGCTCGAGCACGACGCCGCCGTGGTCATTTTGGCCCATCAGGGCCGCCCCGGTCGCGAGGATTTCACCTCGCTGTCTGCCCATGCCAGTCATCTCGGTGAGCTGCTCGATCGCGAGGTCTCATTCGTCGATTCGGTGTTCTCAAGCTCCGCCCGCGACGCCATTTCCGACCTCGATTCCGGCGAGCTCCTCTGCCTCGAGAACCTCCGCTTCGCCAGCGAAGAGCTCCTCACCGTCGAACCAGCCGAGGGGGCCAAGACTCATCTCGTCTCCCGGCTGAGCGAGGTACTGGACGTGTACGTCAACGACGCCTTTGCGGTTGCCCACCGATCCCAACCCTCCGTCGTCGGCTTCCCAGAGCGCTTGCCGAGTTTCGCCGGTCGATTGATGGAGCGAGAGCAGGCGGTCCTCGGTGATCTCACCTCGACACCGAGTCCGCGAGTCGCCCTGCTCGCCGGAGCGAAGATCGATGACTCACTCGCCGTGCTCGAACGCCTGCTCCAGGACGACCTCGTCGATCGCGTCCTCGCCGGTGGCCTCGTGGCGAACGCGTTCTTCGTGGCTGGCGGGGAGGATCCCGGCGAGGCGACCGAACGCGATCTGGTCGAACGCGGTTACGGTGAGACGATCGAGCGAGCGGCAGCCGCCAGAGACCGATTCGGCGATCGCATCGTCGTCCCGACCGATGTCGTCGTGCCGGCCGATGCAGGTCGATCCACGGTCGATGTCGCCTCGTTCCCGCTGGATGGCACGGTACCGCGGGATATCGGTCCTGAGACGATCGCGACGTGGCGGTCGTACCTCAGCGAGGCGGCCACCGTCATCTGCAACGGGCCCGTCGGGCAGTTCGAGGACGAGCGCTTCGCAGATGGCACCGCCGCCCTCTTCGAGGCAGCGGCGCAGGCCGAGTATGCAATCGCCGGTGGCGGCGATACCAGTGCGGCCCTGGCTCGCTTCGACATCGAGGGGTTCGAACACGTCTCGACCGGTGGTGGCGCCGCACTCACGCTGTTGAGCGGTCGCGAACTCCCTGGGTTACAGGCACTCGAGTCATGCACTATCGAGCTGCCACACTGAGCGACCTCGAGGCCGTACTCGCCGTCGTCGAGGAACTCGCCAGCGAACAGGTAGCCGTCGGCAGCCGCATCGATCCAGCTGGGAGTTCGGAAGCCTTCAGAGACCGCCTCGCTCGACAGATCGTCGACGGCGGTGTCATCGTCGCTGAGGAGGCAGACGAGCTCGTCGGCCTCGTCACCTTCAGTCGGTTATCCGATGCGTTGACGCGAACGGAGAGCGTCGGGATCGTCCAGTACCTGTACGTCGATCCCGAGCGACGACGGACGGGGATCGGTGAGACGCTCCTTCGCCGTGCAGAGGAGGCCCTGACCGACGCTGGGGTGGCGGTGGTCGAGCTGGAGGTCCTCGCCGAGAACGAGGCCGCCCTCGCGTTCTATGAGGCCAATGGCTATGGACAGCATCGCCATCGTCTGGCGAAGCCACTCGAGGAGTGATCGCCCTCGACTCGAGGAAACCCGAGTAAACTTAATTGACGGGTGCATACCGAGGGATGTCCACTGCAATCTGCAGCGTGACACACCCGTGCCAGGGGAGCTTGGGCGGTTCAAGCGCTCGATTTGTAATCGAGGGTCCGTGGGTTCAAATCCCACCCCTGGCTTGAAACTTTAGGTTCAAATCCCCGTACGTTAATCTCTATTCAGCGGTACTGTGTTTTAGCCGTCTGATACGCACGTAACCCTGTGCTTGGATACGGTGAGGTGGGTGGCTACACGTCTCTTCGTTGCTTCAGTGATGCCATTGCTGTCCGTTGATCTACCTCTTCTCTCGGAAATTACTACTCGCCATAAAGATTTTACCACCAATTTTCGAAGTTTACAGTATGGA
>CAZXER010000024.1:0-18593 GCA_964639975.1 uncultured Halobacteriales archaeon
TACCCGGAGGACGACCATAATTACACTACCGAAGTGGCACAGATTGAAGTTTTTTCGTATTGACTTGGAGCAGAGCAGTTCCTTCGGAATAATTGACAGAGATTACAAAACAGATCCTAGCTATTTTGCACAGCAATCCTGGTGTAATTCTGAGAGAGGGACCTCACCGTCACTATATCCCCCTGTATCGACCGATAACGTGTACGACAATCCGTCCGGTCCAACGTGCAAGACTCGCCCCACTGGACACCTCAACATCAACTACCACGGAACTGGGTGGAACTGCTTGAGGTGTTTAGACCATGTCTTGCACGAACCGCCTGTCATTGAGTAAAGATATTGTTGAGAATAATTGCCTAAGACTTCTCTTATAGGTCAACAATCCATTTGGCTATGGGGTAGGAATGACGGTTCTCGAGTGATACAGACGCTCCATGGATACCCGCGGTCAGACTAACAGGTGCATACTACGATACGTACGAAATCCGACCGATTGAACAGTATCCCAAATTGAGACGATCATCATACCTCGAACTCTCGATTTCCTCAAGGGTAGTTTTCTGTAATGGAAATCCATTTGAGGACCTCTCACCCAAACTGCGATGAACGGAATCATCGGAAATGAATCACCCTCGACTAGACGAGATGATCGCAGCGGTCTTTCCCGACTGGGATGTCATTGACTTGGACCCGACAACTGGGGGTCATCATCAGGTGTACTATCTCAAGGTCAAGACGTCCTCGACAGGGATCCAGGACATAGTCCTCAAAGCCCCCGCCGATGAATGGATCCCGTTGGCCACCGAGGCCAGATTGATGGACCTTTTGAGACGCGAGACATCGATCCCAGTCCCCACGGTGCACGCGGTTGTTGACGACTCTGACGCGAGCCAGCAGCCATATTTTCTCATGGAACGGTTGCCTGGATCGACGTTGAGATTCGAGGAGACGAGGCGTCTCTCTGACGCCTCCCTCGAAAAACTCGCGTACGAAACCGGCGAATATCTCGCAGAACTCCATTCGCTGACCGAGTTCGATCAGTTCGGGAAGGTTAGTTGTGAGTACACGCAGAGGCGGGGGGACCGCCCCTCCCCGTCGGCAGACGATTTAACCGTTGATCGGGGTACGACTGACTGGAACGCGTGTTTGCAGCGATGGGTCGATATCGAGCTTCAAGCACTCCGGTCAGCTGGTGAGACTGAGCTGGCCGACTCCGTCAAGACTCGGTTCACCGATGAATTAGCCGAGGTGGATGATGTTCCATCCCCAGTGCTCGGTCGGATCGATCATGGTGTCCACAACATCGTATTCGAGCGCGGCACTGGCGAGATACAGGGTCTCTTGGATTGGGAGTTCACGTTGGCGGTCCCACGAGAGTATGATCTCCACTGTATCAGCTATGTACTCAGTGGAGAGATTCTATCCGCCATCCCAGGGGAGAACTCCCGACGCGACTTGGTTCGTGAATCGATGCTTGACGGGTACCGTTCTACAACTCAGGGTACACGAGACGCTATTCAATTACACCAAGAATACCGGTCAATCTATGAGATTCTCGTTCTCACTCGGGCGGTAAGCCACCTGATACAAGGCATTGCTCGTGTGCCCCATGACTACCAACAAGACATTGGCGCCGTGCTTCGAGAGCAGCTCGTCCGCATGGTGGAGTGAGCGTCTTGGATTGATGTTTTCCCAATCAATTGATGCAAACTGGCGTCTATCCGATGCGATACTCGGCTGAGTAACTGTAACTTTATTGCCTATTATCGACTGCTGTCATTCGATGCTTTACACAGCGATCGGAGGGCTCTGAATGGGCACCAAACGCACGATTGAACGAGAGGGCT
This sequence comes from uncultured Halobacteriales archaeon, assembly GCA_964639975.1. Lineage (GTDB taxonomy): Archaea > Halobacteriota > Halobacteria > Halobacteriales > SKSH01 > CAZXER01. Next base: position 1,848 of record CAZXER010000024.1, read on the forward strand.
TGCTATCGGTCGAGATCGAGGGTGTCGACGTGGAGGGTGTGCACTTCACCGATCAACAATTCGAGTACGATCTCGTGTGTCAGAACCTCAGCGACGAGCATCTGACCGGGTCAATCGAGCTCCAGAATCACCTGGAGACCACCCTCGGTGACTACGAACGACCCATTTTTCGACGCGAGATCGACCTGGATCTTCCACGCGGTGAGAGCCACCGTGAGACCGTGCAGGTGGTCGGGATGGTCGGCGGGGCGGGGACGGCGGTGATCGGCGGTACCGCACAACCGGTCGTAGCGGACGAGGATGCGGGTCACATCGAAGTTGCGCCTGGCGAGGCGTTCCTACCGTTGTTCTCGACGGTGTTCTGGGACCGGGAGTTCTATCGGGCCAATTACCTGTGGCCACGACGGGCTCAGTACCTCTCGGTCGTATTTGCCCTGCTTTCGGTGATCCTGGTCGGGATGGTCGTCCTGTTGAATGTCGGGTAGGTGCCCGGACACTTGCCGATGAGTCCGTTTTCCCGGTCAATTCAGTCAGCTGCCTGTTCGTATTCGCCGGCTTACAGAACAACGCTTCTGGGAACATTGAAACGGATTCGCTACCTCCTACGCATATGGCACAAGAGTCCGTCGACATCCTCGAAGAACTAGCCAATTTACCGACATTTCATCACCCGGTCGTCTCCCCAGAGCGAGACCAGATCGCGCTTTTCTACGATGGATCGGGCCGGAACGAACTGTACACCGTCGACCCGGAGACGGGTTCGATGGACCAATGGAGCGATGGCGAGGTACCGCGAAACGCCCGGTGGTACGTCAACTGGGCGGGCGATCGGGTGCTGTACCATCGCGATGATGCGGGCAACGAACAGAACGATATCTGGGCCATCGACGCCGATGGGTCGGCCGAGGCGATCGTCGATATCGACGGCCAGTGTGTTATCGGCGATGTCAGCGACGATGGTGAGTTCATGCTCTTCGGCTCCACCCGTGATGGGCAGCTCAACGCCTACCGATACGATTTCGATGGCGACGAGGTGACCAAGCTCACTGACTACAACCGGGCGGTCATGGGTGGCGCCCTCTCGCCCGATAACTCACGATTCGCGTATGCGACGAACGAGTCAGACGACTTCGACAATATCGACGTCTACGTCGCCAACGCCGATGGATCGGACAAGCGAAACCTCGAGATCGGTGAGATTGGAGCGGAGGCGTCGGCCGTCGATTGGACGCCTGACGGTGATCGGTTGTTGGTCTCCGATAACTCGCCGGATCTCTCTAGAGTCGGACTGTATGACTTCGACAGCGAGTCGGTGACCTGGTACGGCGATGGGACTCACGAGGAGTCGGCGGTTGTCGTCATGCCCGATGGAGAGCGACTCATCGCACTGCGGGCACGCGATGCCAAGTCGATCCCGGTGGTCTACAATATCGACAGCGGCGAGGGAGTGGAGTTCGACATTCCCGATGGGGTCGCCATGTTCGGACAGATGGGGCCCAGCGAGATCGCCCTCAACGACCACGAGGTGATCATGCAGTTCACGAGTCCGACGACCCGACCCGAACTCTGGCGGTACGACCTCGACAGCCATCAGTACGAAGTGATCCTTGAGGCTGAGTACGGTGCGTTATCGCCGGAGACCTTCGCCGATGCAGAGTACCGGACGATCACCTCGGACGGAGTTCCCCAGACCAGACAAGCGGCGGTCGAACACGAGCCCTATGAGGAGCTCGAGATCGGCACCATCTTCTACGACGGCGGCCAGCGACCGTCCCCGCTGATCGTCAACCCACATGGCGGGCCACGCGGTCGCGATACCCTCTCGTTCAACCTCTACACACAGACGCTCGTCTCGCTCGGTTTCTCGGTGTTGCAGGTGAACTACCGTGGATCGACCGGGCGTGGTCGCGCGTTCGTCGAGCGCCTCTACGACGACTGGGGTGGCGCCGAACAGGGTGACGTGGCCACCGCGACCGAGGAGATCCTCGATCGGTACGAGTGGCTCGACGAGGATCGAGTCGTCGTCTTCGGCGGTTCCTATGGCGGGTACTCCGCGTACTGGCAGATGGTCCAGTATCCGGACCTCTATGGTGCCGGTGTGGCGTGGATCGGGGTGACCGACCTCGAGGACATCTACGAGAACACGATGCCACATTTCCGCACCGAGTTGATGGAGAAGTACCTCGGCGTCCCCGAGGAGGCCCCCGAGCTGTACGCCGAGCGCTCGCCGATCACCCACGTCGAGCACATCGATGCTCCATTGTTGATCGTCCATGGGGTCAACGATCGCCGGGTCCCGGTGTCCCAGGCTCGATTATTCCGTGAGGCCCTGGTGGAGGCCGGTTTCGAGGAAGCCGATCCAGCGGCGGGTATTGCGGGGGATTTCGAGTACATCGAACTCGGCGAGGAGGGTCACGCCTCGACCGACCAGGACCAGAAGCTGCGGATGTTCCGCACGCTCGAGGACTTCCTCACGCGTCGGATCGACACCAACTAGTCCTGCGCTCGGGCTCGATCGATCCTGCGTTCGTGTGCCCTCGATCAGGTACCTCGATAGGCCTCCTCGACTGGACTGGTGCAGGAACCCGCAGTTTGATGTGACTCACCGACCTCACTCAGAGGTATCACACGGTATCAGTGGCCACCGCGCGATGGTCAACACGAGGGAGTGATCGATCCCTTGAGACCTCCATGTTGCCGCCTTGAGGAGGGACCACTATGGAAATCGTCCTGATCGGCGGCGGAGACGTCGGCGAGGCCATTGCATCCTCACTCGCCGAGAACCACTCGGTCACCGTCGTCGAACTCGACGCTGGTCGGGCGGATGAGCTCATGTACACGCTCGATGTGCGGGCGATCGCGGGCGACGGCACCGATCCGGATGTCCTCCGACGTGCGGAGATCGAGTCCGCCGAGTTGCTCGCCTCGGTGACGAACGATGACCGAGCCAATATCATCGCCGCGGCGACCGCGAAGGCGCTGACGGATGTGTTCACCATCGCCCGCGTCAAGGACTCGAAGTACCTGCGGACCTGGGAGCAACACCAGGGCGCGTTCGGTGTCGATTATCTCGTCGCGACGAACATCCTCGCTGCAGAGGCGATCACGCGAGTCGTTGGCTTGCCAACGGCGCTCGACTCCGATCTCTTTGCAGGTGGGTTGGTCCACATGGCCGAGTTCCAGATTACCGATGATTCACCGGTCTCGGGTTATACAGTCGCGGAGGTGGATCGGTTCGATTCGCTCACCTTTGCGGCGATCTTGCGAAACGACGAAGTGGAGATTCCCACTGGGAACACCCGGATCGAATCCGGTGACCGGGTGGTCGTGATCGGAAGCCCGGAGAGCGTCCACGGGTTCGGACGGGAGATCGCTCCCGATGAATCGCCGGAAGAGGAGGACGAGGTCGTCATCGTCGGCGGGTCGGAGATCGGCTATCACGTGGCATTGCTGTTGAGCGAACGGGGCCTCTCACCGCGGCTCGTCGAGCAGGACCCAGAGCGGGCCAGAGAGATCGCCGAGGCGCTGCCAGATACGATGGTACTGCAGTCGGACGCGACCGATGTGGGATTCCTCGAGAGCGAACACATCGGTGATGCCGATGTCCTCGTTTCAGCGCTGGAGAGTGACGAGAAGAACCTCCTGGAGGTGCTCCTGGCCAAACGCTTGGGGGTTTCGCGTTCCGTCGCGGTCATCGACCGGCCCTCGTACTTCGAGCTCTTCGAGGCCGTCGGTCTCGATGTGGGGATCAGTCCTCGGAGTGTCATCGCCGAGGAGATCACCCGTTTTACCCAGGCGGGGAACATGGAGAACATCGCCTTCGTTGAGACGGACAAGGCGGAGGTGATTGAGGTCGAGATTACCGGGGAGAGCATCCTCGCGGGCCGGACGATTCAGGAGATTCGGGGTGATCTCCCGTCGGGCGTGGTCTTCGGTGCAATCACCCGAGCTGGTGAGCTCATTTCCCCACGCGGCGATACCCGTATCGAGATTGGCGATCATGTTATCGCCCTCGCAGAGATCTCCGTCGCCGACACCGTCGCGGAGCGGTTGTGACGGTCACAGTGCCCTTCGGCCGTTCATAGCTCGCGAGGCCCGTCGTGACCGGGGAATGGTCCAATCTAATCTCGGATGTCCTAGCAAGTTATTACTCCCCCAGGAAAGCAACGTGTGGCTAGCGTTGTAGCGTATCCAAACTGCCTGAGTACCAGCCCGACGGCACCGACGAACACATGAACGCATGAACATCCGGGTCAACTGGCGGGCCAGTTTTGCCTTCATCGGGAGCCTCCTCAAGTGGCTCACCGTCACGCTCGTCTTCCCGTTGGCACTGGCTGTGTACTACGGAGAGCCCCTCACGCCGTTCGTAGTCACCATGGCGATCACCGCCGTAGTCGGGATTTGCCTCGAGCGATTGGAGCTGGATGAGGGGATGGCCGGCCGAGAGGCCTACCTCATGGTCGCCCTTGCGTGGCTGACGGTGGCCATCGTCGGGGCCATCCCGTTTCTCCTCGCCGGCCAGGGGACGATTTCCCACCCGGTGAACGCACTCTTCGAGTCGATGTCGGGCGTCTCGACGACTGGAGCTACCGTCATCGAGGACTTCTCACTCCATTCGAAGTCGATGTTGATGTGGCGGCAACTGATCCAGTGGCTTGGCGGACTCGGTATCCTCGTGTTGGCCATCTCGGTCCTCTCGCAGCTGTCGATTGGGGGTGCACAGCTGATGGAGACCGAGACGCAAACCGAGGACATCCACAAGCTCACCCCTCGCATCGAGGGGACCGCGAGGCTGCTCTGGAAGCTGTACGCCGGGATTACCGGGCTCTGTGCGGCGCTGCTCTACCTGTTACACCTTGGAGGGTTCGCGCCGAACATGACGCCGTACAACGCCCTGGCACATGCAATGACCGGGGTCGCCACCGCCGGGTTCTCCCCCGACCCAGGGAGTGTCAGTGCCTTCTCCAGTGCTGCGCAGTGGACGATCATCCCGTTCATGTTCATCGGTGCCACGAACTTCATCCTCATCTACTACTTCGTCAGCGGCGATTATTGGCGACCGACCCGAAACGACGAATTTCGTTTCTACGTCGGTATCGTGGTTGGAGCCTCGTCGTTGATCGCGATGCTCCTGTTCGTCGACCCGGGAACCGAGCTCCCCTTCGAGGAGACGATCCGCCACTCGATGTTCCAGGTCGTGTCGATCATGACGACGACGGGGTTCGCGAGTCTGGATTTCAACCTCTGGTCACCGGCGATCAAACACATCCTCCTGTTGTTGATGTTTCTGGGTGGTATGGCAGGCTCCACGACGTGCTCGATCAAGCTGCTCAGATGGCTGATCGTCATCAAATCGTTCCGTCGGGACCTCTTCACTGCCGTTCATCCCTCGGCAGTTCGACCAGTACGGCTGAGTGGAAAGGTGATCGATGAGGAGACGATCCGAGATGTCTACGCCTTCACACTCATCTCGCTGCTCATCTTCTTCCTCGGTACCATCATCGTCGCTGTCGATGGCACTCGCACCGGATTGGGCCTCTCGGAATTCGAGGCGATGGGCGGTGCGGCGGCGACGTTCTTCAATATCGGTCCAGCCTTCGGCATCGCCGGTCCCTTGGAGAGTTACGAGCCGTTCTCGAACCTCACGAAGGTGGTTATGATTCTCCTCATGTGGGTCGGGCGGATCGAGATCATCCCCGTGTTGGTGCTGTTCACCCGTTCGTACTGGACATCGTAGCGATGTCTTGACTCGACTCAGTCATTCAATCCGTTGATGAACAGAGCGAGGACTGGAATGATTTCGAGTCGACCTACCCACATCTGGAACGACATGAGCAGCTTCGAGAACCCCGAGAATTCGAGATAGTTCCCGAATGGGCCGAGGGATCCGAATCCCGGACCGATGTTCCCGATGGTCGCAAGCGATGCACTCACCGCCTCGAGCGACGTGAGTTCGTAGCCGATCCGAGCCGAGTCGAGGCTGATGAGCACGGCTGAAACACCCATCAACATCAGGTATAGGGCGGTGAAGACCAATATCCCCTTGACGGCATCTTCGTCGACGACATATCCACTGAGACGTACCGGTCGGACGTCGCGAGGGTGTACTGTCGTGTACAGTTCCCGTCTGATGGCCTTGAGTGTAACCACCCATCGGATGACCTTGATCCCCCCACCGGTGGACCCTGCTGATCCGCCGATGAACATCGCGAAGAGGAGTACCATCTGTGCGTGGGTATCCCACTGGGCGAAATCCGAGGTGGCAAACCCTGTCGAATTCAGGAGGCTCATGATCTGGAACACCGCCTGTCTGAGCGTGTTCTCTGTCACACCCTCCGTGGCGCCGCCGAGATCCAACACGGGGGCCGCACCACGGGTCAGGAGCACGAACAAAATCGCCACCAGCACTGCGATAGCCGCCGCATAACTCCGAAACTCGACGTTATCGGTCAGGCGTCGGATGTCGCCTTTGAGCACGTGCCAGAAGAGCGCGAAGTTGACACCAGCGATGACGATGAACGGAATGACGATCCATTGGACGACCGCTGAAAACGCCGCGATGCTCTGGGCTTGCGGCGAGAACCCGCCGGTGGGGAGGGTCGTGAAGCCATGGGCGATGGCGTTATAGAGGTCCATGTTCGGCGCATACCCTGCGACGTGAACCGCATACAACAGCGCGATGTAGACGAGGGTAAAGCCGATATAGATCAGCCAGAGGATCCTGGCCGTCTGGGCGATGCGGGGGGTCAGTTTCTGTAGGTGTGGCCCCGGTGCCTCAGATTGCATCAGCTGTGCTCCGTTGACGGCGAGCTCCGGCAGGATGGCGATCATGAGGACGATGATACCCATCCCTCCCAACCACTGGGTCAGCTGGCGCCACATCAAGAGGGCATGAGAGTGCCGCTGGAAGCTGATCTCCTCCATCACGGTCGCCCCAGTCGTCGTGAAGCCACTCATCGATTCGAAGAAGGCGTTGATAGGATGGGCCAGCGGCGACGGTCCACCGACACTCGAGAGCAAGTAGGGGATCGTCCCGATGATGGCGGCGAACAACCAGGCCAGTGCGACCAGTACCAGCGCCTCTCGATGCCCGAGGTCACGACGCGATCCGCTTCGCTCGAGTACGAGTCCAAGCCCTATCGTCACGAGCATCGAGACGAGGAATATCAAGTACGCCTCTCCATAGACGATGGCCACGAACAGCGGGATGGCCATCATCCCTCCAAGGTACTTGATGACCGTCCCGAGCACAGAGAAGCAGGCCTGCCAGTTCATTATTCGAACTCCGTTGAGCCGGTGGGACCGTGAGACACCACGCTCCCTCCAGATGCCCCACTTACGACGGGGAATGTTGTCAGGTACATGTCGTCAGATTCGACTGATTGCCTCATCAACCGCTTGTGTTTTCACGAAGATCACGATGTGATCTCCGGGCATGACAACCGTTTCTCCTCGCGGTTTGATGAATACTCCATCGCGGATGATCGACCCGATGACGATATCGTGTGTAAGTTCTGCTTGGGCCGATTCGATGTCTCGATTCGCCAGGATACTCTCATCGTCTATCTCGACCTCGACGACCTCAGCGAGCCCTGTCTCTACGAGGGCGATTTTCTCGGAGTTCCAGTCTTGCGTGTACCCGATGATCTCTGCGGCCACGAGATTGCGTGGACAGAGGGCCACATCGACGCCGATCCGTTCGAACAGACCGATAAATTTCGGGTGGTCCGTGATGGCGATCGTTCGGTCGATTCCCAACTCTCGGGCCAGCATGCACTCGAGGAGGTTATCTGCCTCCGAGGGCAGTGCCGCGACAAGGGAGTCGGCATCACCGAGGTTCTCGGATTCAAGGAAGGCAACGTCCTTCGTACCGGTGTTGATGACCCGTACGTTAGGCAGATCTTCCGCAACCTTGCGTGCTCGAACGCTATCCTCCTCGAGCAGCACCGTCGAGAAGTTACGGTCGGTGAGGAGTCTCGCGACCTGGTGACCGATGCCGGCGCTCCCGACAACGACGACCTCGTCGTCATCATCGTCGTCGGGGGCCCCCGCCACGAGCTCGTTCGAAAAGGCCCGAACACTCACCGGTGATCCGATGACAAGGACCCGATTGCCGGGATGGATGACGGATTGCCCATCGGGAATTCGCACCGAACCGTTGTCGATGAGTGCGGCGAAGGTGAGCGAATCGAAGCGATCGGCCTCACTCACTGTCTGGCCGGCGATGGCTGATTCCTCAGACACGTCGAATTCCGCCATGAGGACCAGGTCGTTCGAGAAATGTTGCACGTAGTGTGCGGCTGGGAGGCTCAGCAGGTTCACGATCTCCTGTGCAGTCAGTAAATCGGTACAGGCCATGTGATCGACACCGAAGGTCCGCCGCTCGTGTTGCCAGGTGTTGTAGTATTCGATCGAACGAACCCTGGCGACGGTGAACGCATCCGAGACGACTTTCGTCGTTGCGCAGGCCACGAGGTTGGTCTCGTCCTTGTTGGTACTGGCTAGCAGGATATCGGCGTCCGGAGCTCCGGCCTCCTCGAGCGTCTCGAGTTTGGTGCCATTCCCCTCCATGACGAGTACGTCATATCGTGCTTCGATCTCCTGTGCTCGATCGGCATCCTCCTCGATGATAGTGACATCGTGTTCCGATTGGAAATCTCGGGCTATGGTGGTCCCAACGAGTCCTCCACCGACAATGATGATTTCCATGGATCGTGTGATTACCACTCTGCTCACACTCCCGACCGATAAGTTTTCCACTTCCCTGTTGTCGAAAAAATCGACCGACGCAAGTCGGTTGAACCAGCGGATACCGGTCGGTACTCCCTTAATGAAGCTGCTTCGTCGGTAAGGTCACTGCAGTCTCGTTCCTCGGCTTCGGTTCGTCACAAACGGCTAAATTGCTTATTCGAAGCCGATATCCTCGGATTCCCCGAGGTCGAGCCCCTCGATCTGGAGCTCATCCGAGGCGATCCCGGCCTCGTCGAGGACGACGTCATCGACGTAGATCGGGCAGTCGACACGAAGTGCGAGGGCGATCCCGTCGCTCGGCCGACCATCGTACACGAAGCGCTCTCGATCCCCATCGCGGAACAGCTCGATATCGATCTTGGCATAGAACGTCCCATCGGCGAGATCGTCGATGCGAACCCGATCGATCGCCCCACCGAAGTCAGTTACGACCTCGACGAGCAGATCATGCGTGAACGGTCGTTCCAAGGGGATCCCTTCGATGGCATACTGGATGGCCTTCGCTTGGCTGGGGCTGATGAGGATGGGGAGCACTTCGTCTCTCGCGACCACGATCGCGGCGGGGACTCCCATGTCGTCATCATCGACACTGACGCCGACCCCCTCGACGGTAGCCTCGTGTTCCATACGACGTACTTATGCCCCTTGCTACGTAGCCTCTTCGCCCCTCCGAAAGTTGCCATGTTGGTCTCGTCAACCTGTGTATCCAGGTCACCCTGAAGAGACTTTTCGACACTCGTTTAGGTGAGCTCATTACAGTATTGGATACTGAACTAGTCGATGAATCCAGCAGAAACGATTGCAACTTTGACCACACAACGCCGCATAGCCACGATTTTGGTCATGTTGTTGCTGACGATGGCGATCGGCTATGGGGCGGTGGGACTTGAGCAAGAGACCGATCTCGGTCAGTTCGAGACCGACTCCGTCGAGGCTGAGAAACTCGAGTATATCAACGAGAACTTCGGTGATGCAGACAACGAGCAGACGACATCGGTCCAGATCATCATCCAGGGCGAGAACGTCCTCGATAGGGAGACGCTGCTTGCGACGATCGAATTGCAGCAGGATTTCCGCGACGATCCAGATATCGCCGAGACCCTGGTAGATGCACCCTTCACCGATATCTCGTCGGTCATCGCCACGACACTGGCCCAGCAAGCAGATCCTGAGGCCCCGGACCAGATCGATCTGACACTTGAAGAACAGTACGCGATCATCGCGAATGCCGATCAGGCCCACCTCGATGCAGCGATTCAAGCATTGTTGGGCGAGGACGGACCGAGTGGGCTGCTCTCGTTGATGCCGACCGATTATGAGCCTGGGACCACCGAGAGCGATGCCAGGATCATCGCCGTCACTCAGTCGGTCGAGGGTGAGCTTGGCGTCGAGGGGAACGCCCCGGAAGCGATCATCGATAGCCAGGTCACGATGGACGAGCTCGTCGAGGATCGATTCGGCGATGACGGGTTCGTCTTCGGCCAGGGGATCATCACCGACGAGCTGAACCGGTCACTCAGTGACAGCCTCGTGCTGGTCATCCCATTCGCGTTGCTGTTCGTCATCGGCACGCTGTTGCTCGCCTACCGAGACATCCTCGACATCATTCTCGGCGTGGTCGGTATCCTCGTCGTTCTCATCTGGACGTTCGGCTTCATGGGCTGGGCGAACATCAATTTCAACCAGATATTCATCGCCGTACCGGTCCTGCTGATCGGGCTGTCCATCGACTACGCGATCCACGTCTTCATGCGCCAGCGTGAGCATCGAGCGCAGGATGACGCCCTCGACTCCAAATCGGCGATGCGATCCGCGCTCGCCGGCTTGCTCGTTGCGCTGACGTGGGTCACCGCGACGGCAGTGTTCGGATTCCTCTCCAACCTGGTAAGTCCGGTCGCGCCGATTCGGGACTTCGGGATCGTCAGTGCCTTCGGCATCGTCTCGGCGTTGCTCATCTTCGGACTCCTGATCCCTGCCTCGAAGGTGACGCTTGATCACCTCCTCGAGGGGTACGAAATCGACCGGCGAAAGCGTGCATTTGGCACTGGCGGTGGCGTGTTCACGAGGGCGCTCTCGAGTGGACACACACTCGCCAAACGGGCCCCGGTCATCGTCTTAGTCGTGGCCCTGTTGCTCACCGCTGGTGGGGCGTACGCCGCGTCGGACATCGATACCAGCTTCGAGGTCGAGGATTTCATCGCAGGTGAACCGGCCGAATGGACGCAGCAACTCCCCGAGGTGATCAGACCGGGAGAGTACTCCGCGAAGGCCAATTTGGAGGTGCTCGATGATCGTTTCCTCCGTGAAGATCAGCAGGCCAATATTCTGATTGAGGGATCGGTCGATAGTGACAACGCTCTCGAACGCGTGGACGAGGCGTCATCGACCGCTGGTGAGCAGTCTGTGACGCTGATGCTGGCTGGCGATCAGCCAGCTGTCACGAGCCCACTTTCTGAGATGCAGTCCCTCGCGCGCCAGAGCGATCGGTTCGCTCAGGTGTTCAACGGTGCCGATTCTGACAACGATGGGATCCCAGACACCAATCTCGAAGCTGTCTACGATACGTTCTTCGAGGCGGCGCCCGACAGCGCGGAGCAGGTCATCGCTCGGTCCGATGACGGCGAGTACCAGGCATTGCTGATGACTGTGTCGTTACACGGTGACGCGGCCTCAGACGATATCAAGACGCAGATGCGAACCGTGGCATCATCGGTCGATGGTAACGGGTTCGAGGCAACGGCCACGGGCCAGCTTGTCGTCTTCTCGATCATCGAGGACGAGCTCTTCCAGACGGTCTTTGAAAGCCTGCTCATCTCACTGGGCGCCGTGTTCCTCTTCCTCATGTTGGTCTATCGGATCACCGACGGGAGTGCCACCCTCGGAATCGTCACCCTGGCTCCGATCGCACTCGCCGTCGCGTGGATCCTCGGGACGATGTACCTCATCGGCATGCCGTTCAACGTCGTCACCGGTACCATCACGAGCCTCACCATCGGCCTCGGGGTCGCCTACAACATCCACATGTCAGAGCGGTTCCGCCTCGAGTTGAGCCGGGGTCACGACGTCATGGACGCGCTGTACCTCAGTGTGACGGGAACGGGCGGCGCCCTCCTGGGCAGTGCGGCGACCACGGCAGGTGGATTCGGCGTGTTGGTGCTGGCGATCATCCCGATATTACAACAGTTCGGGACCATCACGGCGTTGACCATCATCTACGCCTTCTTGGGAAGTGTGCTCGTCCTCCCGAGCCTGCTGGTGCTCTGGCTCAAGTACCTCGGGCCAGACGACTACGGCCCTGACGATGCAGCGACGACTGAGGGGTAGCTGCCCTACGCCAGGATCTCAGCGAAAATTACGGATTGCGTTATCGGATATCGATCGATTTCGATGCCTTCTGCTTGCCCGAGCTGACGGCCGATTGCGCCCGACCCTTCATGCGTGATTGGAGGGTATCGTTACTGCTAGTGAATTCGCCGAATTTCGCGCCGATGAGTGCTCCGAGGGCCCCACCGGTACTCGCCGCGTTTCGACTGATGAGACCACCGATGAACGCCCCGATGGCGGCGAAGGCAGCTGCGTACTTTGCACGGGTAATGATCTGATTAATTCGACCCATACCTACCCTAGGTGCTGTGGGCGGATAAGCTCATCACTGATTCCCAGAGTCGGATTCCGTCCGACGGACGCACGCCAGTTGTCAGTCTCGGGCCGTTTCAATGATGGCAAGACCTATCGGTTTCGACCACCGATGACCCACTGACACCACGCATACAACGCGCGGAATGAACCATGAACGAGGTCCAACTCGAAGTCGACAAGGCCTATCCGAACGACTCCGGTCGTGGCATCGCCCGGCTGGATCCAGATACCCTGCTCCATCTCAAACTGAGTCCGGGTGAGATCATCACCATCGAGGGTGGAGAGACCACTGCAGCGAAGGTCTGGCGCGCCGACCGAAATGACTGGAACACCGACACCGTCAGGATCGACGGGTTCACCCGTCAGAACGCCGATGTCGGCATCGGTGAGCGGGTCACCATCCACAAAGCTGACGCGAAAAAGGCAGACCGACTCGTACTGGCACCTCCAGAGGATGCCTCAGTGCAGTTCGGCAGCGATGCCGCTGGGATGGTCAAGCGACAGATTCTGAAGCGACCACTCGTCGAGGGTGACATCGTCCCGGTTATGTCCTCGACGAACCATCCGTTCATGCGATCACCGGGGCAGGCGATCCCCCTGATCGCGATCGACACCGATCCGGATGATGTCGTCATCATCACCGAGGATACCGAGGTAACCCTCCGCGAGGAGCCCATCAGCGGCTTCGATCGCCCCGGCAGCGGTATCACCTACGAGGATATCGGCGGTCTCGACAGCGAGATCCAACGCGTCAGAGAGATGGTCGAGCTGCCGATGAAACATCCGCAGATTTTCAAGAAGCTCGGCATCGAGCCCCCACAAGGGGTCTTGCTCCACGGGCCACCGGGAACCGGGAAGACGCTGTTGGCGAAAGCGGTCGCCAACGAGACCTCCGCCAGTTTCTTCTCCATCGCCGGCCCGGAGATCATCTCGAAGTATTACGGCGAGAGCGAGCAGCAACTGCGAGAGATCTTCGAGGATGCCACCGAGGAGTCACCGAGCATCATCTTCATCGACGAGCTCGACTCGATCGCCCCCAAGCGCGAGGACGTAACCGGCGAGGTCGAGCGCCGAGTCGTCGCTCAGTTGCTGACGATGATGGACGGACTGGAGACCCGTGGACAGGTCATCGTCATCGCCGCGACGAACCGCCTCGATTCGGTCGACCCGGCGCTTCGTCGCCCGGGTCGCTTCGATCGCGAAATCGAACTCGGCGTGCCAGATGAGGGGGGACGAAACGAGATCCTCCGGATTCACACCCGCGGGATGCCCCTGGCCGACGATATCGATCTCGACGATCTCGCTGAGAACACCCATGGCTTCGTCGGTGCCGATATCGAGAGCCTCTCGAAGGAGGCAGCGATGAAGGCGCTACGGCGGTATCTTCCAGAGATCGACCTCGACGAGGAGGAGATCCCACCGCCGCTCCTTGATCGGATGATCGTCAAGCGGGTCGACTTCAAGGCCGCCCTCAACGAGGTCGAACCCTCGGCCATGCGCGAGGTCCTCGTCGAACTCCCGAAGGTCTCCTGGGACGACGTCGGCGGGCTCTCAGACGCCAAACAGCAGGTCCAAGAGAGCGTCGAGTGGCCGCTTTCCAACCCCGAGCGCTTCGATCGTCTCGGGATCGATCCGCCAAAAGGTGTGTTGCTGTACGGGCCACCGGGCACCGGCAAGACCCTCATGGCTCGGGCGGTTGCCAGCGAGACGAATGCGAACTTCATCAGCGTGCGCGGCCCACAGTTGCTCTCGAAGTGGGTCGGCGAGAGCGAGAAGGCGATCAGACAGACCTTCCGCAAGGCCAGGCAGGTCTCGCCGACGGTCGTGTTCTTCGACGAGCTCGACAGTCTCGCCCCAAGTCGCAGCCAGGAGGTCGGCTCCAACGTGAGCGAGCGGGTCGTCAATCAGCTGCTGACCGAGCTCGATGGCCTCGAGGAGATGGAGGATGTCATCGTCATCGGTGCGACCAATCGACCTGACATGATCGATCCCGCGCTCATCCGTACCGGACGGTTCGATCGCTTGGTGTTCATCGGTGAACCGACCATCGAGGGTCGAGAGCAGATCCTCAAGATCCATACCCAGGATATCCCCCTGACGGCCGATGTCTCGCTACGGGAACTCGCTGAGATCACCGAGGGGTACGTGGGCAGCGATCTGGCGAACATCGCCCGCGAAGCCGCGATGGAGGCCCTCAGGGAGGATGCGGAGACCGAGGAGGTCGAGATGCGCCACTTCCGCCAGGCGATGGAGCAGGTCAGACCGACCATCACGGAGGATCTCATGGAGTATTACAAGCGCATGGAGCGGGAGTTCCGTGGCGGTGCCCCGGAGAAGCACTTGGGACGCGAACCCGGTCGGATCGGCTTCCAGTAGCTCGGTTTACTCCACTTCATTGCCCGCTCACATCGAGGGATCGAATGCAACGCTGCCTTTTTACAAACCTATGGTTAGGATAACGTATGGTCGGCGTTGGCCGCCAGCGCTTGCGCGAGTTATTCGACGAGTCACCGACCCCGCTCATCGGGCATCCACCGATGACCCATCAGCTTGATTATTACCTGGTAACCGATGGCTCCTACCGTGTCGACGGCGGGGGTCTCGGGACGATCATCGAGACCAGCGACGGTCGCCAGGTCGACAGAACGGCACGGACGGATGAGAGTCCCAACAACAACGTTGCCGAGTTTCGAGCGTTGCATCTCGGCCTCGATATCGCGGCGACCGTGCTCCCAGATGGTGCCAGCCTCGGGGTGTTGGTCGATCATGCCGAGTTGGCCAGGAACGTCAATGCGCAACGACTCACCAGGTACGACCAGCTGGTACCGCAGACCGAGACGCTGTCAATCCCAACAGGAGCGGAACGTCATTGGCGCGGTATCCAAGCAAGACTCGCTACTCGACCGGCTGTGCGAGCCGCCTGTATCGATGGTCGTCAAAACCCCGCACACTGGTTGGCAAATGACCCTGAGTCGTACGCCCATCTCGGGGCCCGATCGGTCGACACCACGCTCACGTCCGGTACCTCTCTTCGCGACGGTGAGACCATTCCACCTCCCTCGAGGGGGAGGGAGTTCCCATCGGACTGAGTGACGACTCCCGCGTTTGATTGCCCTCCGCGAGTAACGATTGGTACACGCCTCGTTACGTGTAGTTCTCAAGGGATTCGGAATCACGCCGTTGGGCGTCGACCACTGCCACCGCTGTCAGGTTGACGATATCTTTCACCTCGTCGTCGCGCTGGAGCACGTGAACCGGTTTGGCCATCCCGACGAGCATCGGCCCGATGGCTTCAGCGCCACCGAGTCGTTGCAGGAGCTTGTAACTGATGTTACCGGCCTCGAGGTTGGGGAAGATGAGGACGTTCGCGGGGTCGTCGAGCTCGGAGAACTCGTAGGTCCCCTGCAGGAACTCCTTCACGACCGCGGTGTCGGCTTGCATCTCGCCGTCGACCGGGAACTCGACCGATTGATCCTCTCGGAGCATCTTCGCCGCTCGGCGTGGTTTGGCCGTCCCCTCGTTTCGGACACTGCCGAAGTTGGAGTACGACAGGATCGCGGCGCGCGGCGCGACGTTGAATCGCCTGGCCAATTCGGCGGTATGTCGGGTAACCTCCGCGAGGATGTCCTCATCGGGCGCCTGGTTGACTGTCGCGTCTGCACAGAAGATGACACGGTTGCGGAAGGTCAGCATGTACACCCCGGCGGCATACTCGGCATCGTCTGCAGTCCCGATGATCTGCAAGAGCGGACGGAGTGCGGAGGGGTAGTGATGGGTGAGCCCGGTCAACATCGCATCGGCCTCACCACAATCGACCATGATGCTGGCGTAGTAGTTCGGATCCTGGATCAGTTCCCTGGCCTCACGCTTGGTCACCCCGCGTCGCTTTCGGCGCTGATACAGGTACTCGGTGTAACGGTCGATATCCCGCGCTGTCGGATCGACGATATCCGGCTCGAGGGAGAGGCCGAGGCGGTGAATGCTGCGCTCGATGGTGTCAGGATCGCCGAGCAGTATCGGATGCGCGATACCCTCCTCGATGAGCTGGTGTGCGGCTCGGATCGTCCGGTCGTTCTCGCCGTCGGCGAGCACGACCTGCTTCGGATCGGTCTTCGCCTTGTTGTAGATCACCCGCATCATCTCGCGACTCTTCCCGAGGCGGGCCTCGAGGCGTTCGACGTACCGCTCCATATCGAGCTCTCGTCTGGTCGCACCGCTCTCGATCGCCGCGCTCGCAACGGCTGGCGCGACCTGGAAGAGCACCCGGGGATCGAGCGGTTTCGGGATGATGTATTCGGGGCCGAACTGGATCGGATCGCTTCCATAGGCCGTGACGACGGCGTCTGGCACATCCTG
>CAZXER010000024.1:18693-20880 GCA_964639975.1 uncultured Halobacteriales archaeon
CGGACCATCGATGCATCGACGATCCCTCCGACGGACAAGCCGACGAAGACGTCAGCTCCCGCCATCGCATCGCTGAGCTCGCCGCCTGGACCCGCCGTTGCAAACTCCCGTTTGTAGCGGTTGACCTCCTCGGCTCGTTCCTCGGTGATGATGCCACCGGAATCACACATGGTGATGCGATCGGGGTCGGCACCCAGCGATTCGTAGAACCGGGCTGAGGCGATTGCACTCGCTCCGGCACCCGAGAAGACGATGTCGACGTCGCCGATGTCCTTGTCGGCGATATCGAGTGCGTTGATCAGCGCAGCGCCGCTGATGATGGCCGTTCCATGTTGGTCGTCGTGGAAGACGGGGATGTCGAGTTCGGACCGGAGGTGCTCCTCGACGGTGAAGCACTTCGGCGCGGCGATATCCTCGAGGTTGATGCCACCGAACGTCGGGGCCACCGACATCACCGTCTCGATGATATCCTGCGCATCCGACTCGGCGAGCTCAAGATCGAACACGTCGATATCCGCAAATCGCTTGAAGAGCACGCCTTTGCCCTCCATAACCGGTTTTGACGCCTGCCCTCCGATGTCACCGAGACCGAGAACGGCCGATCCATCGGAGACGACGCCGACCAGGTTGCCCTTGGCTGTGTACCGGTAGGCATCCTCTGGATTGGCCTCGATCGCTCGACACGGTGCGGCGACACCAGGTGAGTACGCGAGGCTGAGATCTCGCTGCGTACTGGTCGATTTCGTCGTCGCGATCTCGATCTTCCCTGGCGGCTCGAGTGCGTGATACTCGAGCGCATCCTCGTCCAGTCCCATGAGACCGGTGACTACGCTGCTTCTCACTAAAAGCTATCGGGGTCTCCCCCGGCTATCTCGCGATCACCCGCGGGTCTGTCATCTGGACCGGTATGGATTTAAACACCTCTACAGTAGCGAAAACCAAGGGAATGAGGACCAGCTTCTTGCGCTTTCGTCACCTCGCAGTGGCCACCAGTGTCGGTGTGTTCCTCCTGATTTTGCTCGGGGTCTACACCGGTGCGATGGGTGCCGGCCTGGCATGTGAGGCCCGCTGGCCGTTTTGCGACGGCTGGCTCGGCCTCTTTCCCGCGAACTGGCCGAGCTTCATCGAGTGGTTCCATCGCCTCGTCGCGCTCGTCGTCGGCTTCATGATCCTCGGGTTGTTGTATGGGAGCTGGCGGTACTACGACGAGACGCGCATCAGAGCTGGGGCCACCCTGGCTCTCCTGGTCTTGCCGATCCAGATCGTCCTCGGCGGCGGGACGGTCCTGCAGTACGGTCCGGTGGTCACGACGCTACACCACGGTGCTGCGTTGCTCATCTTCACCGGTGTACTCGCGACGACGCTCTGGATTTACGAGGCCGAGCGCTAATCTGACCGCGTCCCTCACGCGAACGAGTCGAGGGTGAGCTCCCGGTCGCTCCGGAGGTACGTCTCGATACGGTCGCGATCCCACCCAAGCGGCGAGACGATGCTCTCACAGGCGCGGACCAGTCGGGTGCGATAGAAGTCGATGTCGTAGTCCGCCGTGAGTGCCTCGAAGTGGAGACGGACGCGTTCGTGTGCCTGATCACCATCGACGACGAGGTACCTGACGTCCTGGCCGGGCTGACGGTCGACGCCGAGCGCGCGTGAACGGGCCATGGCTGTCGCTGGGAGCGTGCGGTGGGTGTACTCTTCTGGCTGTTTCGTCAGCCGGCTACGGACGAGCAGGTCCGTCGGTGGGACCTGCCGTCGACGGAGGCGAGCGATATCGCGGGCGAGTCGCTCACAGACACGAGCAGGCTCGCGATGGCGATCTAACACCTCGATGTACCGCCGCTGGGCCTCGCCCACGAACGTCGTCGTCGAGCGCTGGCGGGCCTCGATACCGCGCAGTTTGTACTCGCCGGTGTCGGCTCGCTTGCCGAAGTACTTCGTCAACGCACCCGACGAACGCCCCCGCAACGGGACGAAACAGACCCACTCGAAGGCGCCCTCGCGGTCCAGCGCGATGTCGACCTCGGCGCTCACGTCGGCCGTGATCGCCTCGAGTGCGGTGGCATCGTCGTCACCTCGGCGGACCCACAGGCTGTCGACGATTCCGTGGATCATCTCCCAACCACCCGCCTCGAACGACTCCTTCGCTCGCAGCAGGATGTCTCTGGCGTACGCGTTGATCGCCTCGTG
>CAZXER010000025.1:0-19901 GCA_964639975.1 uncultured Halobacteriales archaeon
TGATCGGCTCGCCGGGAACCGGCAAGTCGATGCTCGCGAAGGCGATGAGCCAGCTGCTCCCGAAGGAGGAGCTCCAGGATGTGCTGGTGTATCACAACCCCGACGACGGGAACGAGCCGAAGGTGCGGACGGTCCCGGCCGGGAAGGGCAAACAGATCGTCGAAGCCCACAAGGAGGAGGTCAGAAAGCGCAATCAGCTGAAGACCTTCCTGGTGATCATCATCATCCTCGCCATCATGGCGTACGTCCTCCTGACCGGGCAGAACCTCCTGCTTGGCATCATCGCCGCGGTGGTCGTCTACTTCGTGTTCCGCTACACCCAGCGCAACGCCGAGGCGATGATCCCCAACCTCATCCTCACGTACGATGACGACGAGACGGCGCCGTATGAAGACGCCACGGGGGCACACGCCGGCGCCCTCCTGGGGGACGTCCGCCACGATCCGTTCCAGTCGGGTGGGATGGAGACCCCGAGTCACGACCGCGTCGAACCCGGGGCCATCCACAAGGCCCACAAGGGAGTGTTGTTCATCGACGAGCTCAACACCCTGGATATCCGTACCCAGCAGAAGCTGATGACGGCCGTACAGGAGGGCGAATTCGCCATCACCGGCCAGTCCGAGCGCTCCTCAGGTGCCATGGTGCAGACCGAACCGGTGCCGTGTGACTTCATCATGATCGCCGCGGGGAACCTCGATGTCATGGAGAACATCCACCCCGCCCTGCGTAGCCGGATCAAGGGGTACGGCTACGAGGTGTACATGGAGGACACCCTCGAGGACACGCCCGAGAACCGCCGCAAGTACGTGCGCTTCATCGCACAGGAGGTCGAGAAGGACGGCCGGTTGCCCCACTTCAACCGCGAGGCCGTCGAGGAGATCATGTTGGAGGCTCGCCGCCGCTCCGGGCGCAAGGGGCATCTGACCTTGCTCCTGCGCGATCTCGGCGGCCTGGTGCGTGTCTCCGGTGACATCGCCAAGGACCACGGCGACGATGTCGTCAGACGTGAGCACGTCCTCCAGGCCAAGGAGCGGTCGCGGTCCATCGAGCAGCAACTCGCTGACACGTACATTCAGCGCCGCAAGGACTACGAGCTGACTGTCAACGAGGAGTCCGTCGTCGGCCGCGTCAACGGATTAGCCGTCATGGGCGAGGACTCCGGGATCATGCTCCCCGTGATGGCGGAGGTCACCCCGTCACAGAGCCAGGAGGAGGGGCGCGTCTTCGCGACCGGCAAGCTGCAGGAGATCGCCGAGGAAGCGGTCGACAACGTCTCGGCCATCATCAAGAAGTTCTCCGACCAGGACATCTCCCAGCGGGATATCCACATTCAGTTCGTCCAGGCTGGCCAACAGGGTGTCGAGGGTGATTCAGCCTCGATCACGGTGGCAACCGCCGTAATCTCGGCGCTCGAAGACGCCCCGGTCGCCCAGAATATCGCCATGACGGGTTCGCTCTCGGTCAGAGGTGATGTGCTCCCCGTCGGTGGTGTCACCCACAAGATCGAGGCTGCCGCGAAGTCCGGCATGACGAAGGTCATCATCCCCAAGGCGAACGAACAGGACGTGATGATCGAGGACGAGTACGACGAGATGGTCGAGATCATTCCGGTGAGTCATATCAGCGAGGTGCTCGAGGTGGCGCTGGACGACGATGTCCTCGGGAAGGACTCGCTGGTAACACGCCTCAAATCGATCACCGGGAAGGCGCTCGAACGCGAGGTCGGAGCCGGTTCGACACCGAGTGCGAATTGATCAGCCGTGACCCGGTGGGGTGTGTTTCTCGCCGGTACGTTGGTGCTCGTTTCCGTGACTGTCGCGTTGGCCTGGCTTACCGCCCGGAGTATGAGAGATCGCCGGCGTGAGCTATCACCTGATCGGTGGGGGGTTCCGGAGTCGGTACTCGGTGTCTCTCGCAGCAGCCTCTACCTCAATGCGGCCGCCTCGCAGGGGCTCTTGATGGTCACGACGACCGTGCTCATATTCCTCACCGGGGTCGATGCGGACGATCTCTACTTCCCCGGCACCCTCGAGGTACCTATCGCAGTGGCACTCGGCATCACGATTGGCGGTCTCCTCGCCCTCTTCAACCTCGGGATGCAGGCGGTGTTCGATCGCCTTGGCCTCGCCTATGACGATTCACTCCGGGAGCTACTGACGCCGACATCGATTACCGAATGGGTGGTCCTGTTGGTGGTGGTGCTTCCCATCGTCGCCGGGTTCGAGGAGTTGCTCTTCCGTGGGGTGTTGATTGGCGGGATGAACGCTGGCTATGGCGTGTCGCCGTGGCTGTTGGCCATCCTGTCGTCGATCGTGTTCGCCGCCGGTCACGGGCTCCAGGGACGGGGAGGGTTGCTCGCGGCTGGCTTGCTCGGTCTCGCGCTGGCGGTACCGTTCATCATCACCGAGAGCATCGTCGTGGTCGTCGTCGCGCATTACGTCATCAACGCAATTGAGTTCGCCCGACACCGGTGATCACCCGAGCCCCTCGAGCTCGCGAAACCGACGAGTCACGTCGTGAGGAGTGCCGTGGGGACCGTCGGAGACGCGATGATCGGGGATGACCGGTGGCACTGGATTCTCTCGCAAGGCTGTATGTACGGTCTCGAGATCGTCTTCCGAGATCTCAGGTGTCAACCTGGCGATCGTCGCCATATCTCGCTCGTGCCCATACGGAATCTCTCTGATTGTTGCAAGTACGGCCCGTGTGTCGGTATCGACGGTCAAGGCCAGTTCAACCTCGTCAAACTCCTCTTCGACACCATCTAGATATCGCTCGATCGTATCGAGCAGGACGTGGTCGGTTCCAGCAGACTCCGGCTCCTGCGTGGGGAACGACACGGCGATGAGTCGGTTGCCGACCACGCCGATCTGTACGTACCGCTCGAGGTAGGCGGAATGGCGAGCGAAGATCCCCGCCGAAGGGTCCATGTCCTGGAGGTTGTTCGTGAGCCGCTTGAACTTTCCCACCGCTACCGAGGAGCGAAACGGTGATGGCGCTGTCACGGTGACACACGGACATGGGAGCGGCAGGGAGACAGGCTCGACTCAATCGCATCGGCCGGGATGGCCGGTACGTCATCGTTCCACTGGATCATGGGATCACCATCGGTCCGGTCAGCGGTCTCATTGACGTATCAAACACGATCGCTGCGGTGGCGACAAACGGTGCCGATGCGCTATTGCATCATCGAGGCCTGATGAAACGAGGACGTGATAGCGCCCCGGGTATCGGTCGGATCGTCCATCTCAATGGTGCCACTGACCTCTCGCCTGACCCCCAGGACAAGCGCCAGGTCTGTAGCGTGGATAGCGCGGTTCGCCTCGGCGCTGACGCGGTGTCGTTTCACATCAACATCGGAAGCCGATTCGAGGGACGGCAGTTGGAAGCACTCGGTTCGATCGTCGAGGAGGCACACAACCTGGGGGTCCCGGTCCTCGCGATGGCGTACCCACGGGGACCCACGGCCGATGAATCCGACCCAGCCCATGTCGCCCATGCCGTTCGAGCCGCCGACGAACTCGATGTCGACCTGATCAAGACGGCGTACCCAGACGGTGACTTCGAGCCGGTTACTGCGGGTGCCGGTACGCCCGTACTCGTCGCTGGAGGCGAACCTGGTGGCGACCGCGCCACACTCGAGGCGGTGTCGGATGCCATGGATGCTGGTGCAGCCGGTGTCTCTATCGGGCGGTCGATCTTCCAACACGAGTCACCCGGGGCGATGACTGCGGCGGTCTCATCGATCGTCCACCAGGATGCCAGCGTCTCAGAAGCGCTGTCGTTGCTCGGGGAGTGACCTTTACTATCGGTACGTTAAGGTGAGTGGCAAGCGACGCCCGCGTATGAAGCGGTTTGTCTGGCTGCGAGCGGATGACACGGTTGGTCCTTGGGAGGTGAGAAAGTCGCTCATCGAGGCTGCCGTCGAACGTGGCATCGATGGCGTGCTCGTCGACCAGGCGGATGTACATCGGGTGAGTCGCCTGGTCACCGAGACGGTGGCAGCGTTTCACGACAGCGACGATGCAGCGGTCCTCGACGTGGACGAGGCCGAGGGGCCACCGGTTGACGTGGCTGTCGTCGGGAAAGGTGGTGAGGGCGATGGGACGCGCGAACGACCGCCGAACGAGGACGCCTCCGGTGATCTTGCACTCCTGAGTGATATCGATGGCCCTGCCGGGGCGTACGTCGTCATCGATGGCGAGGCAGCGGCAGATCTGGCACGATGGGCGGGGGATGTCGCCGAGTACGTCATCGTCGACCGGACCGATTGGGAGATCATCCCCCTTGAGAATCTGATTGCCGAGGTCGGGCGATCCGCGAAGGTGGTGGCCGTCGTCGACGGTCCAACGGGGGCAAAGACGGCGTTCGAAACCCTCGAAACGGGTGCGGATGGAGTCGTCTTACAGACGGACGATCCAGGGGTTATCGAGGCAACCCTCGAACAGCGTGATAGCCTGGGTGGTCACTCGATATCGCTGAGTTGGGCGACTGTGACCGAGAGTTCACCGGCCGGCATGGCCGATCGCGTTTGTATCGACACCGGCAGCATGCTCGATCCGACAGAGGGGATGCTCGTTGGGAGCCTCTCACGTGGTCTCGCATTCATCCATGGCGAGACCGCCGACGGACCGTACACCGATCCCAGACCGTTCCGCGTCAACGCTGGGGCTGTCCACGCGTATGTACTCGTCCCTGATGGACAGACGAAGTATCTCGCGGAACTCCGGTCTGGGGACCGAGTGATCGTGGCAGATATCGAGGGTGGGACCCGTGAGGCGGTGGTCGGTCGCGTCAAGATAGAGCGACGACCGATGCGTCGAATCTCCCTTGAGACCGACGAAGGTGATACGGTCGAGTTACTCGTTCAGGAAGCTGAGACCGTTCGACTGCACACCCGTGACCGTGGGGCGGTCTCGGTCACGGAGCTCGATCCAGGCGATGAGGTCGCACTCCGGTATGAGGATGTACCGCGGCATTTCGGTACCCCTGTCGAGGAAGAGACGATCGTCGAACGCTAACCGCTACCTGAGGGCGTCAACGATCGGCCCGAGAGTCTCGACCGATGGCTGCCCTTCTACCATGGGTCGATTCTCAGTGCGTGCACCGTAGACGAGTCGACTCCCAAGACCGAGTGAGAGTACCCGAGAGATCAATCCGTAGCTACCCGTCGCCATCGTTGTGAACGACAGTTCCTGCTGTGCGGCCTTTGCGGTCGCTCTGACCAGTTCACCCAGCTCTGTTGGCGTCTCGACGGGGACGGCGAGTTTTGCGATGTCTCCGTACTCGTGGGCGGTGTTGAGCTGGTCGACCATCACCGAGGCCTCGGGCGTTCGCGGTAAATGCGTGGAACAGATGGTCGTCACTCCGAGGTCGTTGGCGCGTTCGAACAGGTTCGTACTGGCTGATGCGACGGTGACTCCAAGATCCCCAGACAGTGCATCACATTCGATATCGACACCCCATACTTGCTCCGCGTCGATAGCTTCGTAGAGCAATTCAATTCGGTCGGCTCCTGGATCGGCGCTGCCACCGTGTCCAACTGGCCGATTCGTTACGATGAGCGGTATCGGTCCGTCGTACGCATGAATCGCCGATGGTGTGATAGCACCGAGATCGAGACGGATTTCGAGTACATCTGCTACCCCAACCAGTGCCTCGACATCGCCGAGGTGCTCACTTGATGCGATGACCAGCGGAGAATGCATCGACGAGATCAGGACGGACCTCAGGCAACCCCGACGGTTTCCTCGGCTTCGAGCAGCTCGTGATAGCGGTTCCGGATGGTCACCTCGGAGATATCGGCTACCTCCGAGACCGCGGATTGGGTTGTCTTCTCGTTGGTCAACAGTGCCGCAGCGTACACGGCTGCGGCTGCGAGTCCAACGGGCGATTTGCCCGAATGGACGCCCTGTGCCTTCGCGTTACGCAAGAGGCCTCGGGCACGACGTTCGACCTCCTCTGACAGCTCCAGACCGGAGACGAATCTTGGCACGTAGCTCTCTGGGTCGGCCGGTTGTACCTCGAGACCGAGTTCTCTGGAGACGTATCGGTACGTCCGGGCAATCTCGCTCTTTTCGACCCTGGAGACGTCGGTCAATTCGTCGAGGCTTCGGGGCATATCGGCCTGTCTGGCGGCCGCATAGACCGATGCGGTCGAGACACCTTCGATCGATCGACCTGGGAGTAGATCATCCTCAAGAGCACGTCTGTAGATGACGCTCGCCGTCTCGCGGACGTTCTTCGGCAGCCCAAGCGCACTCGACATGCGGTCGATCTCACCGAGTGCTTGCTTCAGGTTACGTTCACGCGAATCCCTCGTCCGAAAGCGCTCGTTCCAGGTTCGGAGCCGGTCCATCCGCTGGCGCTGGCGGTTGTTGAGGGTGTTACCGTAGGCGTCCTTGTTCCGCCAGTCGATGTTCGTCGACAGCCCCTTGTCGTGCATCGTGTTGGTGGTGGGTGCACCGACACGCGACTTGTTGCGCTTCTCCTGTGAGTCGAATGCTCGCCACTCGGGACCGCGATCGACGTTGTCTTCGGCGATCACGAGTCCGCACCCATCACAGACCGTCTCGGACCGATCCGTGACCCGGATCTCTTCGGAGCCACACTCCGGACATGTTCGCTCGTCTGCCGCTACCTCGTCAGTGGTTGACTGTCGTTCGTGGATACGTTCGTTGGCCATGGGTATTCGGTGAGGGGCGCCTATGGGCGGGGTCAGACCGCAAACGAAAACCCGATATGCGCTCGTTAGCGGATTGGGGGCCCCGAAAGATATAAGTCTTGTCATACCGGTATCTTACCGCTGTCTCCCGATTTTGGCGATACAGGTCTCAGAACTCGGTCACCCGTATCGATGCCGTTGGCCCGAACCACCACCGATGTGTAATGGTTATCACACCCGCGCGACGGTGCCCTTTTTGTGTATGCCACGGAGAAGCACCGATATGGAGGAGTTACTTGAGGATCTGCGCCCCCAGGTCGATGCGGCTATTGAGGAGGTGCTCCCTCGAGAGATCGACGAGGAGTATCTCGTCGAGTATTTCGGCCCCCCCTCGTACCAGTACGATGCGCAGGGTATCCAAGACGCTCTCGCAGCCCCGGTGTGGGACCTCCTCGATCGCGGCGGCAAGCGCTGGCGAGTGGCCATCTTCCTGCAATTCCTCGAGGGATTTGGCCACGATGATCCGTCCTCGTTGATGTCGTATGCGATCATTCCAGAGATCCTCCACAACGGCACGATCATCGTCGATGACGTCGAGGATGATGCCCTCAAACGACGGGGTGAGGATGCGCTGCATCTCATCTATGGCGAGGATGTCGCCCTCAATGCGGGCAACGCGCTGTACTTCCTCCCGCTCAAGATAATCTCCCACAATCCCGGTGACCTCTCGCCTGACAAGCGTCTCGCTATCTACGACATGCTGATGCACGAACTCAATCGTACCCACCTTGGCCAGGGGATGGATATTTGCTGGCACAACGAGCGAACCATCCGCGCTTCGGTCGATGAGTACCTCGAAATGACCGCTTGCAAGACGGGATGTCTCGCGAGGATCGTTGCTCGTCTCGCAGCGATCCTCACCGAACAGACGGCCGAAACGGAGACCGCGGTCGCTGACTATGCGGAGTCCCTGGCCATAGCGTTCCAGATCGGCGACGATATCCTCGATATCGAGAACACCCTCGATCAGGCCGGTGAGTTCGGGAAGGCGTTCGGGAACGACATCCGAGAGGGGAAGACGACGTTGATGGCCATTCACGCTGCCAGAGAGGCCTCTTCGAAGGAACGTGACCGGCTCGAAGCGATCCTTGGCGATTCTTCTGTCTCTCGGGATGACGTCCTTGAGGTGATCGATATCTACGAGCGACACGGAAGCATCGACTTCGCCCGCCAGGAGGCGTTGTCCCTCGCAGCGGAGGCGAGAGATCGACTCGAACGTGTCGAGCTAGCCCCCGAAGCGGTCGACAATCTCGAATCGTTCACCCGGTTCGTCATTGAACGTGATCGCTGAGTCGCGTTGATGGATCGAATCGCCGTTGTTTATGTCCTGCACCCTAAGGGCCGACTATGGACACTGAGGTCAACTTTGACTTGCTCCGGTCGTTCACCGACGTGAGTGGGGTTCCTGGGTACGAAGACCGCATCCGCGATCTCGTCCGCGAGGAACTGACCGAGTCGACCGATCTGGTTCGGTCCGACCCGATGGGCAACGTCATCGGGACTATCGAGGGTTCGGGTGAGCAATCGATTCTCGTGGCCGCTCACATGGACGAGATCGGGTTCATGGTGACCGAGGTTGACGATGACGGATTCCTCAAACTCGACCCGCTCGGCGGCTGGGACCCACGGGTGCTCAAGGCAAAGCGGGTAACCGTCCATACCGAGGACGGCGACCTCGTCGGCGTGATCGGTTCTTCACCAGCTCACACACTCGACGAGGAGGACCTCGAGAAGAAACCCGACATCGACGATCTCTATGTCGATATCGGTATGGCGGCGGAGGCGGCGACAGACCACGTCTCGCCGGGGGATCTGGTGACCCTAGCCCAGGAGGCCACTCGGATGGGAGAGTTGGTCACCGGCAAGGCGCTTGACGATCGAATCTGTCTCTATGCCATGCTCGAGGCGGCCCGTGCCATCGAGGAACCCCCATCAACCATCCACTTCGCTGCGACGGTTCAGGAGGAGGTCGGGCTGCGAGGCGCCCGGGCACTGGGCGTCGACATCGATCCGGATCTCGCCCTCGCCCTCGACGTGACGATCGCTGATGACGTACCCGAAGGTGCTTCGTCCCGTGGACCGGTCACAGAACTTGGTGCTGGGACGGCCATCAAGCTCAAGGATTCGAGTGTCATCACCTCGCCCAAGGTCAATCGGCGTCTCAAGCGACTCGCTGAGGAGCACGAGATCACCCATCAACTCGAAATCCTTCCCGCAGGAGGTACGGATACGGCCGCCTTCCAGGTGGTAGCCGGTGCGACACCGGTGGGGGCCATCTCGATACCGACGCGATATCTGCACACTCCGGTTGAAGCCGCTCACGAGGACGATGTCGCGATGACCATCGATCTGCTGGTCGCGTTCTTGGAATCCGAGGATGGATCGCACGACTACCGGCTGTAGGACAAACGGAAACCTTGAGTATCGGTACCCACTGAGGTTCCCCTATGAGCGATGATGGGCCCGCCTCGATGGGCAGACGGGCGTTTCTTACCGCAGCGGCTGGGACCGCTGCGACCGCAGCGGCGACAGGGACCGCGACGGCTCAGGAGGAGGTCGTCGAGGTAGAACTCGGGAA
Source organism: uncultured Halobacteriales archaeon (assembly GCA_964639975.1). Taxonomy (GTDB): domain Archaea; phylum Halobacteriota; class Halobacteria; order Halobacteriales; family SKSH01; genus CAZXER01. The sequence goes on from CAZXER010000025.1 coordinate 9,303, forward strand.
CTACTACTATGAACCGGGGACCGAAGAGCCACTCCAGATCGAGCCAGGCACGACGGTTCGCTTCGTCTGGACAACCGACAACCACGACATCACCATCGACGAGCAACCAGCGGACTCGGAGTGGGAGGGCGTCTCCCCGACGAGGGACACCGGGTTCGAGCACGAGTGGACCTTCGAGACTCTCGGGACGTACGAGTTCTATTGCACCCCGCACGAGGGGCTCGGTATGGTGGGCACCATCGAGGTCTTGGAGGAGGTACCTGATGAGCGGGCCGTCGCACCGCCAATCCCGGAGGAGGCGATGACGTTGGGTATCGCGACGACTGCTGCGCTAGCGGCAACGCTCGGATTCGCGTACGTGTTCATCAAATACGGCGGCGAGAGTCAGGCCGAGGACTAGAACCGGGCCTATCCACCCCTCGTTCTTGCTGGTTGGTTACGTGCATCGTCGATGGCTAGCCTCGGGTTCTGCATCCGCTATCGGTCTGCAATAGACGACGCTCTCGGCACGAGATATCGCATCAAGTGGCCGTACTTATACCCTGCCGGTTCGAATGGCCGCCACATAAATGCTCGATGGCCGAAACGTTGCCCTTGGCGTCTCCGGGAGTATCGCCGCCGTTCGATGCGTCGAGGTGATCCACGAGCTCCGACGGGCTGGTGCGAATGTTCGGGTCGTGATGAGCGATGCCGCAACCGGCATCGTGCATCCCCAGGCGCTCGCCTACGCCAGCGACGCGGCGGTCGTCACCGAGCTCACTGGAGCGGTCGAGCACGTCGAGTTGTGTGGAACCGATGGCTGGGCTGACGTGTTCACCATCGCCCCGGCGACGGCAAATACGATCGGCAAGGTCGCTCATGCGATCGACGATACACCGGTCACGACGTGTGCGACGACCGCGATCGGTGCTGGTCTTCCGCTTGTCGTCGTCCCCGCCATGCACGAACCGATGTACGAGCATTCGGGCGTCGAGGCGAACCTCGACACCGTCAGAGAGCGCTACGACGCGACCGTTGTACCACCTCGAATCGAGGAAGGCAAGGCGAAGATCGCCTCCGATGAGGCGATCGTACTCTCGATCGCCAGGGCAATCGGGCCCACCCCGTTGGACGGCTACCATATCGCCGTCACAAGCGGTTCCACCGCGGAACCGATTGATCCGGTCAGGATTCTGACCACACGAGCAAGCGGGAAGACCGGCCGTTCGGTGGCCAAAGCGCTCTATACCATGGGCGTAGAGGTCACCCTCCTTCACGCTGAGTCGACGACGCTTCCCTATGCATCGGTCCGCACAATCGAGTCCACTGAGGAACTCAAATCCGAATCCATAGACCTTGTGGAGGACGGGATCGATGCGTACGTCTCAGCTGCTGCGGTGAGTGATTTCGTCGGTCCATCGTTCGACGACAAGATCGCCTCAGGGGACACGCTGAACCTCGAACTCGAGCCTGCTCCAAAGGTCATCGAAGCCGTGCGGGACGTAGCACCGGACCTTCCAGTCGTCGGCTTCAAGGCGGAATCGGGCCTCGATCACGACGAGCTCGTATCCAGAGCACGAACACTGCTCGAACGGAACGACCTCGCGTTCGTCGTCGCGAACGACGCGGCGGTTATGGGGGATGATGAGACGGAGGTTGTCCTCGTATTCCCCGATGACGAACGGATCGTCACGGGCACGAAGGCAGCGGTCGGTCGAACCATTGCGCAATCGATCGCGACCACCCTCACTGCCGATGGAAAAACGAAATGATTTTCGAGGCGGTCGAAGTTCCCTGGCACGTGACCAAGCCACGTGAGGAGGCGCACCCATACCGTCCCTGGAGGGTTCATCTATGACGCAGATCCTTCTCCCGGTGGCCGATACGTCGACACTCGACGATACTGTCGATGCGGCCATCGAGCGCGGGCTGTCTACCAAGGGTGAGACGGTCATTCGAGTTGTGTACCTTCCCGTGTCCAGTCCCGGTAGATCGCGTATCGACGTGGACCCAGCGAGCGTCGAATCGCTCGTCGATATGGTCCGCAACCGCATCGAGGCGGCGGCGTCTGAACGACCTGGTGAGATCGTCGTCGAGACCGAGGTGCTGACGGATGAGACCCTGGAGCGGGCCGATGATATCTCCGAGATAATCACCGCAGCAATTCGAGAGGGAGACTTCGAGGTGGTCCTTCTCGATCCAGCGTACGAAGCGAACACCCGTCGATCCCTCTTCGGTTCGCTGACGCGGGCGCTCGAGGAATCAGGTACCTCGGTCGAACTGGCACTGTCTCACGAGGGTGCGAGCGATCTCCGGATGCCCCACCGTGGTGATTTCAAACGATCCATCTTCATCTTTGGTCTAACCGTTGGATTCTATCTCTTGTTGGCCGGGAAGCTCACCCCATTCGAACTTATCTCGGGCCTGATCACGGCAACGATAGTCACGGTGACCTTGGGTGGATTGGCGCTGTGGCATCCTCCGGGGATCCGATACACTCCCGCCAGGCTGGCCAGGGTTGGCCTGTACATCCCGTACCTCCTCGTGATGATCATTCGCTCGAACATCACGGTCGCGCTCGTCATCCTCAACCCGAAGCTCCCGATCGAACCCCGGGTGGTCCGCTATCGCCCGGCGCTCTATGGACCGCTCCCGATGACGACCATGGCCAACAGCATCACGTTGACACCGGGGACGCTGTCGATGCGAATCCAAGATGGCGATCTGCTGGTCCATACCTTGACCCGCTCCGCCCGCGAGGATTTACTCGGTGGTCGGCTCGAACGGGCCGTTCGGTTCCTGTTCTACGGCCGCTCGGGCATGCGGGTACCATCGCCCGTAGAGCGGGGCGATACAACCGTCAACGAACCGCGAGAGTGACTCATCGATGATGGACCATGTACTGAACACGCCGGCGTTCCTCCCCGTGCTCGATACCACCTGGTTGTTCCTCGGTGCAGCTGGGCTTTTCGTCGCGATCGCGGTTGCTATGTTGTATCGTGTCTTCGCCGGCCCGACGATGCAAGATCGCGTGCTGGCAGTGAACGTCCTCGGTACGAATACCGTGGTCATCCTTGCCTTGTTGTCCGTCGCCCTCGATGAACCGTGGTTTCTGGATATCGCCCTCGTATACGTGTTGTTGAACTTCCTGATGTCCCTGGCCATCTCGAAGTTCATCGTCGAACGGGGTGGGGCACTATGATCGAGTCGATGAGAACGCTCCTGATCGTGATCTTCCTGATCGGCGGCCTCTTCTTCACGTTCGTCTCGGCTACCGGGGTCATCCGCCTCCCGGATATCTACGCCCGGGCGCACACGGCCTCCCAGGCAGATACCCTCGGAGCCGGCTTCGCTCTCGGAGCGGTCGCCTTGCACCTTGGACTTGACCTCGAGACGGTGCAGGTCCTGTTCCTCCTGGCGTTCATCTTCATCACGAATCCAACGGCCGCGCACGCGATCGCCAGAGCCGCTCACGAGCAAGGGGTTCCGCCATGGGGTCGTGAGGAGGGTGAGGAAACATGACGGCCGTTCTCTTCGAGTTCGCGATTGTGGCATTCGTCCTGTTGACCGCCCTCGGGACCGCCATGCTTCGGGACGTTCTCTCCGCGATCATCGTCTTCGCGGCCTATAGCCTCGGGATGGCGCTGCTGTATGCCTTCTTGTTGGCCCCGGACGTCGGTCTCACGGAGGCGGCTATCGGGGCTGGGGTAACCACGATTCTCCTCATCGTCACGCTCTCTCGCTCATCGCGCCCCGAGCAGGTCCCACAGTTCGAGTCGATTCACTGGCCCGCTGCCATCGTCGTTGGGGCGTTCGTCGTGGCCGTCGCCTGGACGACGATGCAACTACCGCCGCTTGGCTCGACCGAGGCGATCGCCTGGGCCAATGAGGCCGTCACGCAGCACTACCTGGCCATGTCGTATGCGGAGACTGGCGTCGAGAACACCGTCACCTCCGTCCTCGCCGCCTACCGTGGGTTCGATACGTTCGGGGAGGCCGTCGTGGTCTTCACCGTCGCGATCAGCGTGTTGCTGGTACTCGACTGGGAGGTGTTCGCATGAGTACTGAGGACTCTGCCAGCACCTCGACGGAAAGTCCGATCATCATGACGACGGTGCGCGTGGTCTCCCCATTCGTCCTCGCGTTCGGGCTCTACCTCACGTTCCATGGAGCGAACACCCCTGGCGGGGGCTTCCAAGGTGGCGTGGTGATCGGCGCCATGGTGTACCTGCTAGGGTTCTCATTCGGTATCGATCGAACGCGAGCCTGGGTCGGACATCGTACCATGGCCTACCTCGCCGCTGGGGGGGTCCTCGTCTTCGGTGGTATCGGCTTCCTCACACTCGCACTCGGCGGGGGGTTCCTCGAGTACCGTCAACTCCCCATCGGAGATGCCACCAAATGGGGCATGGAGGCGGTCGAGATCGGCGGCATCGCCGCCATCGTCGCCGGGGCAGTCATGGGACTGTTCTTCCTGACCGCTGCTGGCTATGACGTCACCGAGGAGGACGATAGATGATCGAACTCCTCCTGTCACGCTATTCCTATCTACTGTTCGCGGTGTTGTTAGGAGTCGGCCTCTACATGCTGATCTCGTCGTCGAATCTGGTCAAGAAGATCATCGGCCTCAACCTGTTCCAGACGGCCGTCTTCCTGTTCTTCATCTCGACAGCGTACGTCGAGGATGGGGCTTCACCAGTGGTTCCAGCGGGTGGTACAGACGGGGTCCATGCCAGTCCGCTGCCACATGTGATCGTCCTGACGGCGATCGTGGTCGGCGTCGCGTTGACGGCACTCGGACTGGCACTGGCCATCCGGATCAACCGCCAGTATGACAGTCTCGATGCTACCGCTGTCCGGAGGGGTCGAGAGAATGAGTGACCTGTCGTGGCTGCTGCCGGTCATGATAGCGACACCGATTCTGGCGGCGACCCTTCCGCTCGTTCTCGGTCTTCGGTGGGAACGAATCGGCTGGTGGATCGGTATCGCGACGTGCTCGCTCGAGGTGATACTCGCCAGCGTGATCTTCGTACACGTAGCTGGCGGTACGCAACTCATCCACTCACTTGGAGGGTTCCCGAGACCGATCGGGATCGAACTCGTTGCAGACTCCCTCTCAGCGCCGTTCGCCCTCCTCGTCGCCGTCGTCTCGGTCACCGTACTGGGGTACATGCGACGAGTGGGTCCACGGGGCAAATCGTTCTCGAGTGTTTACCTCCTCCTCGTCGCTGGCTTGATGGGCGTGACCCTCACTGGCGACCTGTTCAATATGTTCGTGTTCCTCGAGATTACGGGCATCGCGACCTACTCACTCGTGGCGAGCAGACAGGTCCCGACCGCAGCACTAGCCGCCTTGAAGTACTTGATCATCGGGACCGTCGGTGCCACGCTGTATCTCGTCGGAGTCGGCTACCTGTTCGCCGCCACGGGGACGCTCAATATGGCCGATGTCGCTGCCTCGCTTGCGGGCGGCGGGTCAGCCGATCTCGGGGTGCTCTATAGCGACCCGCTCGTCCGAACCGGCTTCGTGTTCATCTTCGCTGGACTCGCCACGAAGGTGGCGATGGTCCCATTGCACAGCTGGCAACCTGACGCGTACGAAGAGGCACCCGATGCCGTGACAGCGTTCATCGGTGCGTTGGTGTCGACGGTGGCGGCGTACGCCATGGTCCGCATCGTGTTCGATGTGTTCTCGGTGTCGTTCTTCGAGGTGACGCCGTGGGCCTGGCGGGTCATGGTCATCGTCGGGACGGTGAGCCTCCTCATCGGGAGTGCACTCGCCGTCCTCCAGCACCGACTCAAACGCATGCTCGCCTACTCGTCGGTCGCCCAATTCGGGCTGGTCGTCGCTGCCATCGGTATCGCAGCGGGGCCGGCGAACCCGGAGGTGGCGCTCATCGGGGTTATCATCCACCTCCTCGGTCATGCGGTGATGAAGGGCGGTCTCTTCGCTGGGGTTGGTGCAGTCGCGAGTGCGACAGGCGCGCGCACGCTAGAAGAATACGTTGGCCTCGGTCGTCGCCGACCGGTTCTCGGTGGTGCCATTGCCGTCCTCGGCCTCGCGCTTGTCGGGGTCCCGCCGAGCATCGGTTTTATCGGCAAATGGTACATCGCGTTGGGCGCTGTCGAGGCGGGCGCGTGGCTGCTTGCTGGGGCCATCCTCCTCAGCACGCTGTTGACGCTGGGATACATCGTCAGGATCCTTGAGCGGCTGTATTTCAGAGGGGCACACGAGGAGACAGACGCGGTCGCGGCCGATGGTCGAGGGGTACTGACACCCGAATTGGTGGCTGTTCCAGTCCTCGCAGCGATCGCCGTGATCCTCCTCGGGTTCCTCGGTGGTCCTCTCACCGAGCTCGTCAGCCCCTTCGTTGAGGAGGCGTTCACGCCATGAGCGACATCGCCTCCGTGCGGCCGTTACTGGCCGTTCTAGTCTCGGCAACCGCCGTCGTGTTGATCCTCTCCTCCCGACGACGGCCGAATATCAGGGAGGGTTGGTCGGTCCTGGCAGCCGTGGGGATGTTCGGTATTATCGCGAGCATGGTGCCCGGTGTCCTCGCCGGTGACACCTACGTTTGGTCCCTCGGCGAGTTCGTTCTGGGTATCGAGTTCGCGCTTCACGCCGATGCGCTTGGCATGCTCTTTGCCGTCCTCGCCAGCGCACTGTGGGTCGGGACCGCGCTCTATGCGACAGGCTACATGCGAGGACTCGATCAGCACGCTCAAACGAGGTTCTTCGCCGCCTTCGCAGCGAGTCTCACCGCTGCTATCGGTGTCGCCTTCGCCTCGAACCTCGTCACGCTCTTCGTCTTCTACGAGGTGCTCACTGTTGCTACGTATCCGCTCGTCACTCACGATGAGACGACCGAGGCGCGAATGGCCGGCCGGAAATATCTCCTGTACACCATCGGCGGCGGTGTCCTCGTGCTCGCCGGGACGGTGCTGGTGGTCTGGCTGACCGGCGGGGCGGAATTCACTGCCGGGGGGATCGACTCTCTCGCCGAGGCCGATCCGTGGATCGCCAGGGTGACCTTCGGGTTGCTCGTCGCTGGCTTTGGTGTGAAGGCCGCCCTCATGCCGCTACATTCGTGGTTGCCAGACGCGATGGTCGCTCCGACCCCAGTTTCGGGACTCTTGCACGCCGTTGCCGTGGTCAAAAGTGGCGTCTTCGGCATCGCTCGCGTGGTACTCGAGATCTTCGGCCCAGACGCGGTCGCCGACCTTGGGGTGGGGATCGCACTCGCCGCCGTCGCGGCTGTGACGATCGTCGTGGCCAGCTTGATCGCTCTTCGCCAGGACAACTTGAAACGCCGACTGGCCTACTCAACCGTCAGCCAGCTATCGTACATCGTCCTTGGCCTCGGGGTCCTATCACCAGCTGCCCTCGTTGGGGGACTTCTGCACATCCCAGCACACGGGTTCATGAAGCTCACCCTGTTCTTCTGCGCTGGTACGATCCACGTCGAGACCCATACGGATGATATCAGCGAGATGGCCGGTATCGGACGTCGTCTCCCGTGGACCATGGTCGCCTTCGGGGTTGCCAGCATCGGGATGGCGGGCATCCCACTCGTGGCCGGGTTCGTCAGCAAATGGTATCTCTTGACCGGAACGATCGACGCCGGCCAGCTCGTGTTCACCGGTGCCTTGCTCATCTCCGGCCTGTTGAACGTCGCGTACTTCTGGCCGATCGTGTACGCGGCCTTCTTCGAGACGGCCGATTCGGCCGACCCAAAACCGGTCGTATCCAACCCGCTCGGCGGCCGGTGGGCCCGGTCAGATGGTGGATCGCCTGCCGAGTGGCCCCGACGTGGATGGGATGGCACCGAGACGACGTGGCTCATGCTCGGACCGATCCTCGCAATCGCAGCGGGCGCGATAGCACTGGGTGTCTTCCCCTACGCGGTCCGGTTCCTCCCACTCGTCGAGGCCGCCGTTGAGCAAGCCGGGGTGATCCTTCCATGAGCGAGGCGTTGACGCTCATCCCGCCGGCAGTGGTCGTCTTGCTGGCTGCGGCGATACTCCCGTTCGTTCATCGACGGGTGGGTCACCTCATCGGCTTCGTTGCGACAGCCGGTGCAGCCGCCTGGTCGATCTCGCTCCCAGAGGGTCAGTATCTCGTCGGCCAGTTCCTCGGATTCGAGGTGTCGTGGCTGTTCGTCGATGATCTCTCACGCCTGATGGGGTTCATCTTCGGGCTGATCGGTGCCGTCGCCGTTGCGTACTCGTACTCGTCGAAGGCGGATCGCCTACAGACGGCGTATGCCCTCGCGTATGTCGGTACCTCGATCGGCGCCGTGTTCGTCGGGGACTGGCTCACGTTGGTCGTCTTCTGGGAGCTCATGGCGATCTTGAGCACGCTTCTCGTGTGGCATTACGGCGGCGAGGCCGTTCGGTCTGGATTCCGCTATGCCCTGTGGCACGCTGCTGGTGGGAGCTTGGTTATGGCCGGGGCGATTTGGCACTACGTCGACACTGAGACGCTGTTGTTCACCGCCAGTGATGGCATCGCTGCTGGCGTCCCGGCTACTCTCCTTGCCCTCGGTGTCGGAGTGAACGTCGGATTCGTGGGGCTTCACGTTTGGCTCCCGGATACGTATCCAAGCCCGCATTTCGCTGCCAGCGTGTTTCTCTGTGTGTTCACGACGAAGACAGGTGTCTACGCGCTCGGACGGGCGTTCCCCGACGGATTGCTCGTCCTGGCCTATATGGGCGGTCTCATGGCCGTGTTCGGCGCGTACGTGGCCCTCCTGCAGGACGATATGCGTCGGCTGCTCTCCTATCACATCCAGTCACAGGTCGGGTACATGGTCGCCGGGGTCGGCATCGGCTCGGCACTCGCGTACTCCGGTGCCTTCGCTCATGTCTACAACCACATCCTGTACAAGGGGCTCCTGTTCATGACCGCCGGGGTCATCATCTACCGGACCGACGTCGAGCGGCTCAAGAAGCTCGGTGGGTTGGGTCGGGAGATGCCAATCACCGCGATCGTTTTCGCGGTTGCTGCCCTCTCGATCGCCGGCTTCCCCGGGTTCAATGGATTCGTCAGTAAGGGCATGATCGTGAACGCAGCCCATGCCGAACACCTCGATGGGTTGTGGGCATTGCTCCTGATCGGTGGGGTGGGTACCTTCCTCTCGTTCATCAAGTTCGGCTACTTCGCCTTCCTCGGTGAGCCAGCGGATCCAGACCGCGAGGTTCAGGATGCCAATCGAGGCCAAACGATCGCGATGGTGTTCGTGGCTGGATTGTGCGTGCTGTATGGGTTGTATCCGGATGCCCTGTTCGCGCTCCTTCCTGGCAGTGGTGCTGTCCAAGCGCACCCCTTCACCGGTGCACACATCCTCGAGGGATTGGCCCTGGCCGGTGCCGGGTTGATCGGATTCGTGCTCCTTCGCGGTCCGCTGCACCGTGTCGGTCTGGTCCCCGATATCGATGCGCTGTACAATCGGATTGCGCTCTATGGGACCCGCGGTGTCGTCCGTACCATCGGAGTCGTTTATGGCAGTGCAGACCGGGTTGCCAGAACGCTGGCTGATGGAGCGTACCAGTTCGTCGACGATCCGATCGGGGGGCTCGATAACCTCCTACAACGGTTTTCAACTGATTCGCGGGTAGGTACGTTAGCTCCGGCTGCACATGATGGTACTACGTATCATCTCAGAGCTGGCATCGGCCGGACGGTCCTCGCGATGGTCGCGTTCACCCTCATCGTGCTCGTGGTCGTGCTCTGACCGGCGGTTTTTTGCCGTCGCGATGGCCAGCGCAGCCATGGAACGGCTCCGTGACTCGCTGACCGACGTGCCCATCGTCTCGATGGAGGAGTACCAGTATTTCATCCATCCGATCACCGACGGGGTCCCCCGAGTCGACCCGGCCCTCCTCAGAGACGTCACGAACGAGATCATCCGCCGGGTCGCCTTCGATGATATCGATGTGATCCTCGTTCCGGAGGCGATGGGTATCCATCTCGGGACAGCCCTATCGCTCCAGGTCGATGTTCCCTTGGCGATCGCCCGAAAGCGATCGTACGGCCTCGACGGCGAGGTGAGTGTTGCTCAGGTGACGGGGTATGACGAGAATGATCTCTACATCAATGGCATCGATGCTAACGATCGGGTGGTAGTAGTGGATGATGTCATCAGCACTGGTGGCACCATATCTGCGCTCATTGATGCTGTATCTGAGATCGGCGCACAGCTCGAACAGATCGTGGTCGTCTTCGAGAAAGATGGCGGCGACTCCGCAGCGATTCCCGAGAACGCTCCCGTCGATAGCCTGCTTGGTGTAAGCATCATCGACGATCGTATCGAGATCACAACCGGGAATTGAACCCGTTTCGCGTCGCGCGATACATGCGATGTTGTCGCATCGAGGACAGGGTGTTCCAGAATGACCTGTCTGTTATTTCGAATCAAAATAACCCTGGTATAAACCAACTCTGGTGTCTGACCGTTCCCCTGTCTGGCGGATTCTAAACTACTGAATAATCAGAGGGTATAAGTATTGTGACCCGTATCCCCATGATATGGCTTCGCGCAATAACAGGCCAGACTTCAACCGCCGTAAAATGCTGGGCCTCATCGGCATGGGTGGGGCAGCGGGAATCGCCGGATGTCT
>CAZXER010000026.1:0-19839 GCA_964639975.1 uncultured Halobacteriales archaeon
GGTTGTGCTGCGACTCGACGGTCGTCCCGTCGGTCATCTCGACGCGGTAGAGCACCGACGGTCCGAGGTAGCGACGATAGACGAGATGGCCATCGGCTCGCTCAGCAGGTGCTGGCAGTGCGGCCACGTCGTCCGGGCGGACCAGGACGTCGATATCCGTCCCTTGGTAGTCTTCGGTCAGGCCATGGATCTGTTCGAGGGGAATCGGTCCGATCGCCGTCTCGACGTGTTCGCCCTCGACCGTGCCAGGGAGAAAACTCGCATGGCCGAGGAAGTCGGCCACGAACCGCGATCGGGGTTGTTGGAAGATCGCCTCGGGATGGCCAGCCTGTTCGATGTGCCCGTTGGTCATGACGGCGAGGCGATCTGAGATCGACAACGCCTCCTCCTGGTCGTGTGTCACCGAGATGGTGGTCGTATCGGATTCCTTGAGGATCCGTCGGATTTCCTCGCGCATCCGGACCCGATGTGATTCATCGAGGTTCGAGAACGGTTCGTCCAGGAGTATGATGGACGGTTCCGGTGCGAGCGAGCGAGCCAGGGCGACCCGTTGTCGCTGGCCACCGGAGAGCTCCTCCGGCGGACTATCGGCCTGGTCTTGGAGGTCGATCAATTCGAGGAGTTCCTCGACCCTGGCATCACGCTGATCGGCGGGCCAGTCGTCGATACCGAACGCGATATTTTCGGCCGCGGTGAGATGTGGGAACAGGGCGAAATCCTGGAAGACGACACCGACATCGCGGTTCTCAGGCGGAACCGCCGTTCCCGTCTCCGCGTTCGCGATCGTGTCTCCGCGGAGGTTGATTGTGCCGGTGTCAGGTCGTTCGAGACCAGCGATGAGGCGGAGGATCGTGGTCTTACCGGTCCCCGATGGACCGAGGAGGGTCAAAATCTCCCCATCGTGAACTGAGAAGGAGACGCCATCGACGGCGACCTCGGTGCCAAAGCGTTTCGTGACGTTCTTGAGCGTTAACACCACTGGGTCATCCCTCATTGGTGGGGACGAGGTCTCACCTGACATCGAACCCCTCCTGCTGGAGCAAGACGACCATCGATAACCCTGATACTATCAGGAGAATCAGGGCTGGGACCGCCGCATACTGGTACAACGCCGTCCGTTGCGCCGCCCAGATTTGGGTGGCGAGGGTATCGAACCCGCTCGGCCTGAGGATGAGCGTTACCGGGAGCTCCTTCATGGTCGTCAGGAACACCAGCGCACCACCGGCGACGATGCCGGATCGGATGTTCGGCATCGTGACGCGGCGAAACGCCCCGACTGGGCGCTCACCGAGCGTCCTCGCCGCGTCGACCCACTTGGTGTTCATCTGCAGCAACGACGTTCGTGTCGAACCGACTGCCTGCGGTAAGAACCGGATGAGATAGGCGAACACCAAAAATGGGATCGTCTGATAGATCCAGGAGACGTACCCGGACCCGAAGTAGACCAGGGCCAGGGCCAGGACGATACCCGGAACCGCGAAGCCGACGTAGGTTGAACGTTCGAAAACGGTCGATAGCGGGGACGCATCGACGATGGCGGCGTACGCGACGGGGATGGCGACGATGGCAGCTGCGAGCGCGGTGAGGAGCGAGACCGAGACGGAATTGACGACGTGGGAGAGTTCGAACGCCATCGTCGGTCGCACCCCGAAATCCGCCCGGACCAGCCATCGAAGCAGGATCCACACCGGGACTGCCAGCGAAACGATGGACACGAGAGCCGGGAGTAGCATTGCCGGCCATCGCCACCTGCCGAGTTCGTGGCGGCTACCGGAGCGATCGGGATGGGAGACCTCGACGCTTCGATCCGGTCGGATGAACCACTCGAGCACGATCACGAGCAACACGATCGACAAGAGCTGAAGCGACAGTAATGCGGCATACTCGCTCCCGAACTGGTTGTACTCCACGTAGATCTCGCGGGTGAAGACGGACAATCGCATGATGGCGGGGGTGCCAAAATCGGAGATAGCATACAGGGCCGTCAGTAACGCACCGGCGGCGATCGCCGGCCGAACCCGCGGAAGGATGACGCGACGGATCGCCCGCAATCGGCTTTGATTCAGCGTTCTAGCGGCCTCGAATAACTTGGTGTCAAGCGACAGCAACGCGGCCCGCGTCGTTAGGAACACGTACGGATACGTGTACAGGGTGATCACGAACACCGAACCGGACAGGCCGAACACCTCCGGGATTCGATCGATCCCGAGCGGGGCCAGCACGTCATGCAACTGGCCGTACGGACCGAAAGCAGAGACGAAGGCGAACGCACCGACGTAACTCGGGACGACCAACGGGAGTGCGACGAGGATGGTCCACACGCCACGAAACGGAAGGTCCGTCCGTACGGTCAGATACGCGAGTGGGACGCCGAGCAGGATCGACCCGGCCGTCACGCCCACCATGAGCAGAACGGAATTGAGCAACACCTCGCCGGTGCTCCCGCTGAATACGAGCGACACCGCCCGATCGAGGTCGACGCTGGCTGCCTTGAGCACCAACCAAAGCAGGGGAAACACCATCGCCACCGCAACGACGCCGCTCACGACGGTAATCCGGGCCGGTTTCCGTCGATCCGCCAACACGGTTGTGGGGATGTCGATCCAGGACATGTGGAGACCGTAGGTGCGGCCCGAATCGGGCGGTACCTAATCATCCGACAAAATCACTCCGACGGGTATAAGGATTTAGGTTCGCCTAAACAATCGCATGAGGTTGACGCGTCGTGACGCCATCGTCGCCCTCGGAGCGATCGGTGCAGCTGGCGGTATCGGTGCCGTTGGCTACCAGATCGAGGATGGCCGACACGCGCGTCGTCGCGGCCATACAGACCAGCTGCCGGACGATTCGACAGTAATAGCGGTTCAGCAGGCCATGGCCGAGGTGGTGTATCCGAGCGAGGTGTCTGGGATCGATGCGTTCGTTGACCAGTTTGTGGAGGGTCGCCTCGACGGGTCAGACCACGCAATCGGACTGCGTGAAACCATTGGAGAGCTTGGTGATGTCGCTGAAGAGTGGTACCAGACGGACATCCAGACGATGTCGAGTACGACCCGTGAGCGGTTCCTGGTCGAACTTGGCGCCGATACAGCGAGCGAGCACCCACGTGGCACGCTCGCGGAGCGGACCCGCTATTTCGTCGTCAACGAGCTATTGCTCGCGTTGTATACCTCACCGACGGGTGGCGAACTCGTCGGACTCGAAAATCCGCAAGGCCACCCGGGGGGAACGACCAGTTACACGATGGGACCGCAATGACGTCAGCAGCCAGAGTCCCCACCGGCCGACAACCGAGGGCTGATATGGACGTCTGTATCATCGGAGCGGGACCTGCTGGCGCATTGGTGGCCGACCGGCTCGCCGGTGACCATCGTGTCGTCGTCCTCGATGCCGGACCTCGATTCGACCCGTCCGAACGATTACACCGTCAGGAGCGGGCAATTCGACCATATTTCGACCAGTCCGATGTCTGGGACGTTGGCGGCGATCGGGATCGACATTCGACCTCTGGTGACTGGTTCTATCCGCTTAACGACGGGCGTGTCAAGGGGATCGGCGGTACGACCCTCCACTGGCAGGGGATGGTGATGCGCCTCCACGAGGACGACTTCAACGCAGGCTCGACCCGAGGTGTCGGACCGGATTGGCCGATCGAGTACTCGGATCTCCAGTCGTACTACGCCATGGCGGAGCACGAGTTCGGGGTTGCAGGGGCAAGGGACAACCCGTTCGCCCCACCTCGGCAGGAACCGTATCCGATTGACGCGTTCGACGCCTCCTACAGTGACTCGCTGTTTGTCGACGCCTGTGAGCGACTCGACATCGAGTTGCATTCGGTTCCCAATGCGCGTAACGTGGAGCCGTATGATGATCGACCGGCGTGTGCCGGCTATGGGACCTGCGCTCCGGTCTGTCCGTCGGGAGCGAAGTACGATGCGACCGTCCACGTGGATCGGGCGGAGGCGAAAGGGGCGACGGTGATCGATCAGGCGCAGGTCAGATATCTCGAGCACGACTCCCAACGAATCACCGCCGCGAGGTACGAGACGCCAGATGGCGAGGTACACTGGCAGGAGGCCGATGCGTTCGTCCTGGCAGCGGGCGGGGTCGAAATCCCCCGTCTCTTGTTGCTCTCAGCATCCAACGAGTATCCGGACGGACTCGCAAACACTAGCGGGGTCGTCGGTCGGTACTTCATGGATCACCTCTTCGCCGGGGTGGGTGGTGTTTACGAGGGGCAAACCCGACAGAAGCACGTCGGATTCCATACCAGCGAATGCCACCAATTCTACGACGAGGCTGACGAGGAGATCGGTCCGTTCAAGCTAGAGTTCTTCAATCATGCCGGGCCGTCACCGGTTGAGGTGGCGCTCTCGGGTGAGGAGTGGGGAGACGAACTCCTCGAGCGACTCCGCGGATCGTACGGCACGCACCTCGCCATCGGTGGTCTCGTCGAACAGCGACCACAATCGGACAACCGTGTCACCCTCGATTACTCACGGACCGACAACGTTGGTGACCCCGTCCCCGACGTCCAGTGGTCCGTCGACGAACGGGCCCTTCGAACCATCGAGCGGGCGAACGAGGTGCAACGAGCCATTCTCGATGAATTGGATGTCGACATTACGTGGGAGGTCGGTCCCGAGAACACCGGTCCGGCGTTTCACCATATGGGTACTACGCGAATGGGCACCGATCCAGACACGAGCGTCGTCGGTTCGGACCTTCGCACGCACGACTTGGAGAACTGTTGGATCGCTTCGAGCAGCGTGTTCCCAACCGGTGGGGCGATGAATCCGACGCTCACGATCGGAGCCCTCGCCCTCAAGGCTGCCGAGCACGTCGAAGCAGCGGTTTGAACCCTCGTTTTAGGTAAACCTAAAAATTCAAGAGTGTGGCCCGATTCTACTTAGCGTATGAGTGAAACGGACACGGCGTCGCCTGATGAGTCTGATCTTACCACCACCGCTACGCCGTCCGCTACGGCCACACACGACTCGGAGACGTACACGTTCGATGACGTCAGCGTCGTAATGGGGACGTATAACGAGGAGGACGCCATCGGGAAAGTACTCGCAGATATCGAGCGCGTGACCGACGGCAAGGCCGAGGTGATCTGTGTCGATGGATCGTCCGATCGAACGCCCGAGATAGCTCGCGAGCACGGAGCTCGGGTGATTCCCCAGGAACCACAGGGCTATGGCGTGGCGGTCCGGGAAGCGATACTCGCACCCGATCGCCCCGTCGTGGTGACGACCGACTGCGACGACACCTACCCGATGGAGCAACTCCCCGAGTTCCTCGATGCCATCAACGAGGGCTACGACGTGGTCAGCGGCGACCGGCTGTCAGCCGGAGCAGAGGCGATGCCGGCGTTCAACCGCCTGGGAAACCACCTGTTCGCATTGCTGGCGAGCGTGCTGATGGGGCGTCGGGTAACCGACACAACGACCGGTATGCGTGCGTATCGACGGGAAGTCGTCGACTCGATCGAGTGGACCGAAAACACCGGGCTCTCGGCGGAGTTGCTAATTCGACCGATCATGCGCGACTACGACGTCATCGAACGTCCGATTGAGTATCGCGAGCGACGAGGAGAGTCGAAACTCGATCCGATCCACGGTGGTGCGGCCATCGCCAAGTCCATCCTCACGGTCTGTCTGCAGGAACGATTTCGGTGACTCGGCCGGAGTCCATATCTGTCAAGTGAGCAACACAGAAGCGAACTCCTGACAAGCTCGCTTATCCGGTTTCGGTGAGATCAGATGCCATCCAAACGCCTGACGGATACATCTCCGGATCATCAGGCAGGTACGTGCCCTCGGTACCGCAGTCGGTCACGAGGGTGCAGACGAACCGTTCGGGCGGCCAGATGAGGTCAACGTGGTCGGGGTGAGCTCCGACGGAGAGCTCCTGGCGGTAGGTGAGGGTTGAGCCATCGGTCTGCACGAGGGTTATCGTCAGTGCGAGTTCGCCCACCCGGTCGACGCGAACGGAGTCTTCGTGTCCCTGGGAGTCGAGGCCGGCCTCGGTCGGGCCAACGAACCAGTCAACCGAGAGCGATCCATCCACTCCTTCGACGAGTTGCTGGAGCACCGTTCCATCAGTCCCTTCGAGTCGGATGACGGCGTGCTCTACTTGGTCGGGTACCCCGACGTTCGTCTCGATGGTCGCTGTATCTGCTGTTTCAACCGTCAACGGTACCAGGGTTGGGGTGACGTGGCGACTGGGCGAGGACGTCCAGTCCCCTCGATAGGTGTACCGGTAGTAGCTTCGATCCGGATACGCGTCGATGACCTCGAAATCACCTGCCGGTTCCTGGTCGAGCGCGTAGACTACGGGGCCGTCTAACGTCGGCGTGTTCCGGAGGTACTGAAACGGGTGTTGCTGCCACTGACCGTATGGCGTCGGGAGGAAGACGAGGTCGTCCTCGAAGTCCATCCGGTCGATCGGTTCATATGCGGCCTCATACTTCTCCGTATACGCGGCGTTACGCTCGACCGGAGTCGAGACGAGCGTCGCGTTCACCATGCCGACGACCCCTCCCGTCAGGAGGAGCAATACGACCACACCGACCAGCACCGCGTTGCCGTCGTACCGTTGCCGGAGGGTACGACTGTACTCGATCACCGCCTTACCAAGGGCCACGACAGTTACGGCCGCAAACACCGCGAAGAGGGCCAGCAGGTCGAAGTGATAGATCGGACCAAACAGCGAGATAAGGCCGTCTGTCGGGTCGTCGATCGCACCGAGGATATTGAAGTTGCCCCAGAAGAGGACGTTGCCGATCGTCACCGAGGCGACCACCGCGGCAAGGAGGACGCCGCCAGTTCGTTGCATCCGGATCGTTGCCCCGACTTCGTCGGAGAACAGGGCCCTCCCGCGTCGCCACGTGGCCCAACAGAGACCAAGCCCCCCAATTGCTGCCAGGGTTCCGAGCAGACCGGCGGTGAACCACCGAGTCGCGAAATTCCAGAGGACCAACAGATTCGCACGGATCGCGATGTCCGGGGTATAGTCCATCACATGGCCGAGCATTTGGCGCCGTCCAAAGCCCGGGCCGTCTAACGGGGCGAATGCCTCGTACGGAAAGACCAGCAAGTCCCCGGTCATCCGATAGTTGTAGGCGAGCGCTAGACCGACGAAACCCAGACCGAGTACCGCCGTGACGGCGTGGTGTGCGCTACGTCGAGCTACCACCCTCCACCCGGTTCGACGCCACCGAGCGACGATTCGATAGCTGGCGTGGAGGATAAACGGCGCCCCGACGAGGACGGCCGTGAACGGGCGAGCGAAGAACGCGATCCCGATGGCTATCCCGGCCAGGGCACCGTAGACGACCGACTGGTTTCGAAGGCCGCGAATATACGCGACGATGAAACTCAGCGTGAAGAACGTCGTCGGGGCATACGGGAGGAAGACTGCCGATGCGAGGATCCCCATCGGCGATGCAGCGAAGATCACCGCTGCTACGAGTCCGACCCGTCGCGAGAAGATCGTTGTCCCGAGGAGGTACACCAGCGCGGTATTGCCTGCGGCGACGGCTGCCAGCGCGAGACGAGGAGCTCCGAACAACGCGTCTACAGCGGCGATTATCGCCGCAAAAACCGGCTGGTACTTCGGGTAGAGCCGGCCACCATCCTCCACGAAAAACCACGGCCGAAACGCGTCGGTCATTTCCCCAACGAACAGCTCGAGCTGACCCTCAAGCAGCATCGAGGCCTGTAGCAAGTACACGCCCTCGTCGTGGTTGGTCGAATGGTGGCTGAACACCGTATGGGCGAGGACGAACACGACGAACCCGGCCAGCAGGGCGATCGCTGCCGGGACGATCGCTCGTTGCACGGCGCGAGGGAGACGGTCGGTGAGCCGTCTCACCACTGGAAATGTGTCCGTCAATCGAGACAACCGACGACGCGAGGTCACGTGGAGTTAGGCGACGAATTAGAACTCGACGCCCTCTTCTCGCATCATGTCAACCGTGGTTTCCAAATCGGATAGTCTCGTCAGATCGAGATCCGGGACGTCCAGTTCGTCGATCGTGGGGAGCCCACCGATCGGGTCGACCTCGGGGATCAGGGGATATTCGAAGGTGGTTCGCGCGAAGTAATCCTGGGCCTCCGCAGACAGGAGGTGGCGCACGAAGTCCTCGGCGAGCGTCGCGTCGTTGGCTTCGTCGACGATCGCCGCCCCTGCGACGTTGAACACGGCGCCGGCATCCCCGCTGGTGAAATGAGTGCCGAGTGGTGCGTCAGGATCGCCGTCGAGCACCCGCTGGATGTAGTAGTGGTTCGAAAAGCCCATTTCGACCTCTCCGGCAGCGACTGCCTGACACATGGTGAACTCGTCCGGATAGCTTCGGGCGTTATCCGTGATACCGCGGAGCCACTCTCGCGTCGCCGTTTCACCCTCGAGGATTCGCATCGCCGTGATGAACGCCTGGGCCGACCCATACCCGGGTGCCCACCCGATGTCGGCGTCGAGGTCCCGGTACGCCATGATGTCGTCGGGGAGTTCATCGGCGGAGACGATATCCGTGTTGTGCGGCACTGTCCGAGCCCGGCCGGACGTTCCAACCCAGTCGTTCGTCCGGAACTCGGATCGGACCATCTCTCTGACTGTCGAGGACAGCGGTTGCGTGCGTCCGGCGTCGGTCAAGGCACCGAGCGACCCGGCGTTGACCGAGTAGAAGACGTCTGCTGGCGTGCCGGATCCTTCGTTGATGATCTGATTCACCATATCGGTGGATGAGCCGTATCGGGGGACCAGGGTGAAGTCGTCGTAGAGGTTATCGATGAAGTCGACCAACTCGTTCACCAGGAACTGACCACGCCCGGAATATACCGTCAGTTCTCCCTCGAGGTCCGGCATGTCGGCCATCGAGGTACCGCCAGGTGGGTCGCGATCACCTCGGGCGTACCCGATCAAACCGAGGTTGCTACCGGTATCTTCCCAGTCCTGCGTGAGATACCACCCGGCACCGACGACCCCTGCCGCGCCGGCAGTGGTGGCTCCGGCGATGACGGCGCGTCTCGACACTGATCCAAGCAATTCCGATTCACCGACCATACTTTTAGGGGCCCCTAAAAACTATTAGGCCTTTTCATTTCACGTCCAGTGATAGCTAATCCGCGAGCTGTTGAGGACTGACCCGTCGGTCGATCGCCTCGAGGCACTCGAGCCAATCGAGCATGTGTTCGCCCACGAACGTGAGGAACTCCCCGTTTCGAAGCTCAGTCACGTCGCCCTCGATGAGCCGGGTCGCGATCGCCTCAAACACCGCCTGATAGCTCTCGGCCCCGTCGCCTGCCTCGTCGATCAGCTCCCAGAGGTGTTCATTGAGTTCTAACCCGGCCGCCTCGTTGTGGAGATCACCGAACGTCGATCGGGGCGCCTTGTCGTGGCGACACAGCGGATGCCCATTGTAGATCCGCTTGTCGAGGACGTCGCAGGCCCGTTTGAGGAAGAGCCCGCTCCAAATGTCGTCGAAGCGGCCGACCTCCCATGGATTGTCGTCCATGGGCAACTGGTAGAACGCCGGGATGACCTCGCGCCTGAAGGCCAGGTTCATCGAGCACACGGTCAGATAGTGGCCACGAGCGGACACGAAATCCCGTGACACGTCGTCAGGGGTCAATCGGGTGGTCGCTTGCCCGTCGAGATCACCATCCATGAGGATCCGGACGGCGTCGAGGTCAGGCACGTTCGTCCAGAGGCCCTGTGAGGCGACGACCTCGCCGCGGTCGATCGTGACCTCGTCGGTCTCGATCGTTTCTCCCATCGCCGAGTACGGGTAGCCCCGGGGATAGAGGCCGTGCTCCGGCGCGGACTGGTAGAGCACGTTCACCCACTCGTGGTCTGAACGGACCCGTTCGATCGAGCCGGAACATTCGAGGTTGTCGAGGTGGCGGCCGAAATAGTCGCTGCCATCTAGTGGGCGGGTATCGTCGTCGATGAAGATACCATACTCGAAGGTTCGGTTCGCCCAGAGATACAACAGGCCAAAACTCGTCTCTGCATGGCTCGCATCGGGAATGAGGTGGGCGTATTGGCTCAATCCGTGGTCCTCGAACCAGTCCGAGCGTCGCTGTCCATCGAAGACGGCCCCATCGACCGACAGGTCCTCCAGCATCTCCGCCATGGCCGCTGTGTCACAGAAGTCCTCGGTGATCAAGAGAAAGAACAGCCGATCGGTGTCGAAGCCTGCCGCTCGTGCGTTCGCGACGTACGACCGAATACAGTCGTATTCACGGATCGTTGGGACGATTACACAGATGTCCCCCGCGGGGCGTTGGGCGGTGATCGATTCCATCGGCTGTGTGTTATTTTAGGCTTACCTAAAACGTGTCGATATCAGTCACTCTCCGATTCGGCTGATCCATTCTCCTCGTCCGTCCCCATCTCACCCCTCTCCGGGAGCCGGTCAGCCTCCGGTTGCATTCAATGCGTGATAGGCGGGTCCTCACGAATCTGCCAGACCGGTCGGACACGACACGTGATGAGCATCATTCGTTTCCTTCACGCTCAATTCGATGCCGAACGCCTCGAGTACCGCTGCGTTCGAGCGGACGTGCTCGGTAACGGTTGGGATCTGGATGTTGCCACCGGCGAGGGCTAGGGGAAGCAGCAACTGGTCGGCCAGGTGCCGGTCGACCGGGGCGCCGGTCGCGAGTTCTTCTTTGAGCCCTGTGGCAACGCGGTGGCCAACGGTTTCCGCCGAAACGCCTCGTTCGCCCAGCGCATCAGCGCCAAGGTACCCACCGTCGACAGACGCAACCGCGAGGAGGCTCGAACCGGTGCAATCGGCGTCGACGCAGTCGGGTTGTACCTCGATGTGGGTGACATCGACGTCGTCGAGGGTGGCGGCCGCAGACTCGACTTGTCGCGTTGCAACTGCGCGATCTTCGAGGTCGGATGTCGCACGCGAATACAGGTGAACCCCCTCGACCCGTCCTCGAGTTCGAAGATCGAACGGGGTTGGTTGCGCAGGCGCGACTCGAAGGCTGGCCTGTCCGCCCCCGTTTGGATAAAAACCGCGTCTGGTAACGGTGACATCGATATCATGACCGTGGCTTCGAAGACACGGGAGCTTGACCAGTCGGAGGTAGTCCATCGTCGGGGACCACTTCACATCGGTTCCCCCGGTGGCGGTCACCGTAATCGGTGCCGATACCGTGGGTCCGATGGGCAGTACTGTCTCGAACAACAGCGTGATGCTCCCGGCCGTGCCGATGTCGATCTCGATGTCGCCACGGGGACGGTGGCCGGGCGCAAAGGTGACCTCCTCAGCACCCTCGGAGGCGCCCTCGACATCGGCATCGGTCAGTTCCTCCATCACCCGCACCGCAGCGAGATGTTGCGGGCGCAACCCGGGAGTGTCCCGGGCACCCCTGATGTCGGTGATGTGGACCGGTTGGTCTTGCAGTACGGACAACGTCAGCGCTGATCGGAGTACCTGGCCGCCACCGTCGGTGCCATCGATCGTGATCATCCCGCGCGTGCGGTGATCACTCGTCGTACTCTGACTCGATGGGATCGATCAGCACGACCGCCTCCCCATCGACGACCAGCTCGCCATCTTGGTTCTCGATGGTGGTGGACAGGCGATACTGGCTGTCCCCGAGGTCCTCGACGACCTCGACGACCGCCGTCAGCGTCGTGCCGAGCTCGACTGGTCCGAGGAACTCGACGGTCTGGGAGAGGTAGATGGTGAGTCCAGGGAGGCGGGCGAGGGCGGCGGAGATCATCCCCGAGACGAGCGTGCCATGGGCGATACGGCCGCCGAATCGGGTGGTCTCGGCGTACTCGTCGCTGAGGTGCAGCCGGTTCGTGTCGCCGGTCATCGCGGCGAACGTTCTGACGTCCTTGTCGGTGATCTGTTTGGTGAAGCGAACCGAGTCGCCGACGCCGATGTTCTCGAAGTTGTCGACGGTCCGTTCGAACGTCCAGTCGTCGCGTTCGTACTCGAGTGACGGGATCGACGGCGGCCTGTCGAGGTCACTCGCGTCGCGTTGTCCGTCAGTCACGGCTGCGGACGCTTCGATGGGGGCGAGCATGACTTTGTTGGTGGCCTTCATGCCAGCGATGGCCGCCTCTGAGAGGGCTTGCCAGCTCTGATAGAAGCCACTGAACCCGTACGATCCGGACACGTCGGAGGGTGACATGTACAGGGATGGGATTGTCGGTGGTTTGAGTGTACCCATTTCGCCTCGAATGTAACACATTGGGCGATGTAATCCTTTGCATACCAAATAATACCAAATAATGGTTTTCATAGGAAACCCTTAAGGTCTTCTGGGCCATATCCTACTGTGATGGCCGACGACGACAACACGATGTTCCCCCCAGCGATGTTCGCGAAACAGTTCGCCGACCTCGGTGAGGAGGCCGTCGATGCCCAGCACGCCTGGTTCGAGCAGCTGACCGAACTCTCCAGCATGGGGAGTGACGGCCTCGGCCCGAGCCCGATGCAGCTGGGGACGGCGACGTTCAAGACGCGCGTCCAATCCAACGGACGCCTGTCGATCCCCGATGCCGAGCGCGAGGCGCTCGATATCCAGGAAGGGGACATCGTCCAGACGGTCGTCATCCCGGTCAAACGCAACAGAGAGTGATACCAATGAGCACACAACCCACCCAACAGATCGAAAGCATGTTCGACCTTCACCGGTCGTTCGTTTCACAGCAACTCGCCTTCACCCGTGACGCCCTCGAGGCCCAGCAGGAGATGCTGCAGTCCGCAGACGCTGGCGTCGAGACGTGGCGCGCCCTCGCCGAGCAGCAGGCCGACCTGGCCCGCTCGGGCACCGAGAGCGCTCTAGACTCGCTCCCCGAGGAGTTCGAGGGATCCGCTGAGTTCGAGGCCTTCGTCTCGGAATCGATCGAGCAGTTCGAGAACGCCAACGAGATGGGCATCGATGCGAGTGAGCAGGCCTTCGACGACGCACAAGACGCCTACAGCACCTTCGTCGAGACCTACCTCGACGCGCTCGAGACGGGCGTCGACGCCTACATCGAGGCCACGGAGAACGTCGAGCAGGCGACCGAATCGGTCGCCGAAGAGATCGACGTCGAATAAGGTCCCTCGCTGACGACCGCAAGCACACGGTATTTGGGCACGGCGACCGAAGTCCACTGTATATGGACGCCATGGACCCAACTGATATTTTCACAGAGATGAACGACGAGCTCGTCTCAGGTGTCGAACAGTACCTCGAGGCCCAGCAATCGTTCCTCGACGCCTGGCAACGTAGCATCGAACAATCGACCGACGACGCGCTCGTCACCTCCGGCGTGTCCGGGATTACTGACGCCTACGAGATCTGGATGGACGCCTCGAACCAGTGGATGGAGCAGTTCGCTGCGGCCGCTGAGGGCGAGGAGCTCGATCCACGTGAGATCAGAGACATATGGCTGCGTGCGGCGAACGATTCCTCCAAGGCGCTGATGAACACCGAGGCGTTCGCCAAGCTCACCGGCGAGAGCGTCTCGGACTCGCTCGAGCTCCAGCGCCAGCGCGACGAGGCACTGCAGGCCATGATGGAGGGCATGGGTATGGCCTCCTCTGAGACCGTCGAGGAGGTCGGCGATCGACTCGTCGAGCTCGAACGACGCCAGCACGCGGTCGAAGAGAAGCTCGATCGACTGCTCGAGCACCTCGAGGACGCATGAGCATCGACGATATGGAAGACGTCACGCCGCCCAACCCGTTCGCGGTGTACACGACCCTCTGGGATGAGTCGACGCGGGCGGTCGAGCTCGCGGGCGCGATGCCGGGCGCGCTCGAGCGGATGGCCGAGGTGGACGTCGGCGAGACGCCGAGTGAGGTCGTCTACGAGGAGAATAAGCTGGCGTTGCACAAGTACGAGCCCGAGGATGGCCCTACACAGGAGATCCCCGTCCTCGTCATCTACGCGCTGATCAACCGGCCGTACATCCTCGACCTCCAGCAGGACCGCAGCGTGGTCAGACAGTTCCTTGACGCGGGTTTCACCGTCTACCTGATCGACTGGGGCGAGCCCTCTCGGCTGGATCGCAACCTCGGTCTCGAGGACTACGTGTTGCGGTACATCGACAACTGCGTGGACGTGGTGCGTGCGGATGCTGGCGTCGACGCGCCCAACATCCTCGGCTACTGCATGGGCGGGACCATGAGCGCGATGTACGCCTCGCTCTACCCGGAGAAGGTCAACGCCCTCGGGCTCATGGCCGCCGGGCTCTGCTTCGACGATACCGGCGGCATCCTCGAGCTCTGGGGCGACGAGGACTACTTCGACCCCGAGGTTGTGACCGACACCTACGGCAACGTCCCTTCCGATTTCCTCGACATCGGCTTCGCGCTGATGGACCCGATCGATAACTTCGTCTCCAAGTACGCCACCCTCTCGGACAACCTCGACGACGAGGCCTTCGTCGAGAACTTCGCACGCATGGAGACCTGGCTGGGCGACGGGATCGACGTCGCCGGGCGGGCGTTCACGCAGTTCATCGAGTGGATCTACCAGGAGAACCGCCTCTACGCGGGTGGCCTCGAGCTCGATGGCCGCGAGGTCGATCTCCAGCGACTGGACATGCCGCTGTTGCAGATCGTCGGCGAGTACGACCACCTCATCCCGCCGGAGTCGAGCATCCCGTTCAATGAGGTCGTTGGGAGCGATGACACGACCACGATGCAGTGCTCCACGGGGCACATCGGCCTGTCCGTCTCCGGTCGAGCCCATGGCGAGCTCTGGCCCGACGTCACCGACTGGTTCGCCCGTCACTCCAGTGAGCCCGACCTCGAGGACATCGAGGGGATCGGGCCGTCGTATGCGGCGTCCCTCAGAGATGCCGGAATTGAGACCGCAGCCGACCTGCGCGCGGCTCCTGTGTCCGAGCTGGCGACGCAGACCGGAATCCCCGAAGGTCGCCTCGAGGGGATCGTTGCCAACGCGAGCAATCGGTAACGCGGTACGACAACCCTTATTGGTGCAACCAGCGCCTAGTGTACCTTAGACGAGCATCGGTACGATCCGACCACATCCCAGCCATGACACGCTACTCACTCGAGGAATTGACCTGTGTCGTCACCGGCGGCTCTCGTGGTATCGGTGCGGCCATCGCCAAGGACCTGGCCGCAGCTGGCGCCGACGTCGCGGTCAATTACAAGTCCTCGCTCGAGAGCGCCGAGGCGGTCGTCGAGGAGATCCGTGACGAAGACCAGTCGGCCATCGCCGTCCAGGCGAACGTCGCCGAGCTCGCGGAGGTCGAGGACATGGCAGATACAGTGCGCGATGAGTTCGGCTCGGTCGATGTCCTGGTCAACAACGCCGGCATCACCAGCGATCAGCGCTTCGATCGCATGAGCGAACAGTCCTGGCACAACGTGCTCGAGGTCAACTTGACGGGCTCGTTCTACTGCACCCAGGCCTTCTCGGAGGACCTTATCGGTTCGGACAACGGCCGCCTCATCAACATCTCGAGCATCGTCGGCCAGCGCGGCAACTACGGCCAGACGAACTACGCCGCGTCGAAGGCGGGCGTCATCGGGTTCACGAAGTCCATCGCCAAGGAGTTCGGCCGCTTCGAGACGACGGCGAACTGCGTGGCGCCCGGGTTCACCATGACGGACATGCTCAAGAACGTGGATCCGGAGATCCAGGACAAGATCCGCGAGAAGATCACCCTTGATCGCTTC
This sequence comes from uncultured Halobacteriales archaeon, assembly GCA_964639975.1. GTDB lineage: Archaea > Halobacteriota > Halobacteria > Halobacteriales > SKSH01 > CAZXER01. The sequence continues at coordinate 15,677 of CAZXER010000026.1, forward strand.
GCCGAGGTGGACGATATCGCCCCGGTCGTGACGTTCCTGGCCTCGCCGGCGGCGTCATTCATCACGGGTGAGGTCATCACCGTCGACGGCGGGATGGCGTTGTGAAACGTGTTTTTTCCGGGTCTTCCAGTGATTCGTAGGTAGCCATTTAAAGTAAGGAGTTCTTACTTCGATGTATGAGTAGCGAGTACCCAGAGATCACGACGGTCACCTCGAAGGGGCAGATCACCATCCCAAGTCGCCTCCGTCGACAGTTCGGACTCGAACAGGGCACGAAACTGCTGGTGGTTCCCACCGAACACGGTCTGGTATTGAACAAGGTAGACCTCCCGTCCATCGAGGAATTTAGAGAGCGAGTTGAAATACGAGAAGGAACGATCGAATTGACGATGGAGCAGATCAACGAATTAGTCCACGAAGGTCGTGAGGATGGTGGATGAAGGTCGTTCTGGATACGAACGTTCTCATTTCCGACAGTACCTCCCGAGGATCTCAACTACGTGAACACGGTCAGTTTCAGCCGTTGATCTCGTGAATGCCAAGGAGTTGCTTGATGTGTTTCTGCTGGGCTAGTGGCCGTTGCAATCAGCAAACTTCTCGGCCAAGTGCTCCAGATGAATCCCAGAGCCACTTTAGTCACGGGCGGGTGAAGGCCCCGCATGGAACGTGTCGCGTGTCTCAACACCTCGATGACGAGCTTCGGACAGCGAGAGGAGTGGGTGATCGACTTGGCCAACGAGGCGGCCCTCGACTGCCTCGATGGCGTTGGCGTCGAGGCGAGCGACCTCGAGCACGTCTACCTCGCCAACATGGCCAGCGGGGAGTTCGAGGGCCAAAGCGGCGTCGTGAACGCGCTCATCGACGATATCGGGGCGACCGGTGCGTACGGGGCACGGATCGACCAGACGAGCTCCAGTGGCGGTGCCGGTATCTACAGCGCATGGCAATCCGTCGCCAGCGGGGCGAGCGACCTCACCCTCCTGGTCGGCGCCGAGAAGATGACCCATCGGCCAACCACCGAATCGACCGACATCATCGCCTCCCTCACCCATCCCGAGGAGTACAAGCACGGGATCACGCTGCCGAGCTTCGCCGGCCTCGCCGCCCGGGCGTACCTCGAACAATACGATGCACCGCGTGAGGCCCTGGCCCAGGTCGCCGTCAAGAACCACCGTCACGGCGTCGACAACCCACACGCACAGTTCCGAAAGGAAGTCGACCTCGAGACGGTACTCTCCTCCCCGATGGTGGCCGATCCGCTGCGCCTCTACGATTTCTGTCCGATCACGGATGGCTCGGCCGCGGCGCTTTTCTGTCCGGAGTCGGTGGCGAGGGAGTACACCGACGACTACACGATTATCGCTGGGATCGCCGGTGCGACGGACACGCACGTCGTGCACGAGCGCGAGGACCCGACGCACCTCGCCGGCGCGGCTCAGAGTGCCGAGGACGCCTTCGAGATGGCCGACCTGACGCCCGAAGATGTCGACGTCGCCGAGTTGCACGACATGTTCACCATCCTCGAGGTGCTCCAGGCCGAGGCGGTCGGCTTCTTCGAGGCGGGCACCGGCTGGCAGGCGGTCGAAGACGGTGTCACGACCCGTGAGGGCTCGCTCCCGATCAACACCTCCGGCGGGCTCAAGTCCAAGGGCCATCCCCTCGGTGCCACCGGCGTGGCCCAGCTGGATGAGCTGCATCGACAGCTGACCGAGAGTGCAGGTCCCCGTCAGGTCGACGCCGATGTCGGCCTCGCGTGCAACGTCGGCGGCTTTGGCAACTGCGTGATCACCACGCTGCTGGAGGTGGGCGCATGAATCTCGAGGCCTACCGCTGTGTGAACGGCCATCTCATGTACCCGGATCACCCTCGCTGTCGCGAGTGTGGTAAGGCGATAGCAGAGTCGATCGATCTGAGCGGGCGCGAGGGTGAGATCGTCACCTGGACGGTGTCGTACGCGACGCCGCCTGGCGTGCGCGAGCCGAACCCACTGGCGTTCGTCCGCTTCGAGGTCGATGGGGCTGCCGTGGTGGCCCTTGGCGGGTTGACGAGCGAGGACGTCACGTCCGGACAGCGCGTCGAACCCGTGGCCGTCGACGAGCTGCGCGATCCCGATGTGGCGATTAGACATGTCGACTCCCAGACCTGGGACGGCTATCGTTTTCGACCGATCGAGTGAGGTGATGGGCGGCGGGCGCCACCATAGCGACTTTTGGCAATCGGGTTAGATGTCAGCGTATGTTACAACAAGCCGTCGACCTGATCGAGCGGGCGGTCGACTCAACCGTCACCACCCTCGGTGACGGCCTCGTGGCGGCCGTTCCACGGGTGATCACCGCCATCGTCATCATCGCCATCGCGGCGATCACGATTTGGGTCGTACAGAAGGTCCTCAGAGCCGTGCTCTCCCGGGTGTATCCCCGCGATCAGACGCTCGTGATCGATCTGGTCTCCGTCGTCGTCTCTATCGTGCTATGGTTCGCCGTTGCGTTGCTGTTGTTGAAGGTGCTCGGGCTCGACGAGATCGCCGCCAGCATCGGGACGTCCGTCGGGTTCATCGCGTTGGGCATCTCCTACGCGCTGTCGGATATGATCGAGGACACCGTCGCTGGCGTCTACCTGCTGCGCGACCCCGACTTCAACATTGGCGATACCATCGAGACGGAGAAGGCCACGGGAGAGGTGGTGACGATCGGGCTTCGCAAGTCCAGGTTTAGACTTGAGGACGGCGACATCGCCGTGATTGCGAACCGAAACGTCGAGAGTCGGTGGACGCGGCAGGCCATGGACGATTCGTGAGGAGACGAAGCTATCTGTGAGATAGCATAACTCATTCGGCCTTCCTATCGACGGAGCTGGGGTCCCCGTCAGCGAGTGTCGGATCGACCTGGCTCCCCATCCGCAGGCAACAAGCACTTGATTGACTTCCCCGTCATAGTCCGATATGACACGGTCCCGCCCGATTCGCCGCCGCCACTTCCTCGCTGCGCTTGGCACCACTGCGCTTGCGGGCTGCCTCGGCGATAGCGGCGAACCCACGTTCGACGCCTGGAACAGCTACGAGGATCTCGGCCCCATGGAGCTCGACTTCGAGGCGCCAGCGATGGAGCCGAACCTCGATGTATCGGTCGAGCCCGTCATCGAGAACCTCGAGATCGCGTGGGATCTCGACTACGACAGCGAGGGCAACCTCTGGGTCACCGAGCGCACCGGCCAGGTCTCGTATTACGATTCGACGAGCGTCGAGGCGGTGACCCAACCGCGAGACGCCATCGACGCCGAGACGGCGTCGGAGGGCTGGTGGGTCGAAGGTGGCGAAGGTGGCACGCTCGGCCTTGCGGTCTCACCGTCCGATGACTACCTCTTCGTCTACTACACGGCGGATGTCGGCACAGGCATCGAGAACCGCGTCATCAGGTACGAGATCGACGGCCCCGAGGTGCTCGATGAGGAGCTCATCATCGAGGGGATCCCCGCCGACAACGTCCACAACGGGGGCCGGTTGACCTTCGGTCCCGATGGCTACCTCTGGGTGACCATCGGCGATGCTGGCGAGCCTGAGAACGCCCGCGATCCGAGCGAGCTCAACGGGAAGATCCTGCGTGTCGACGAAGACGGCGAAGCAGCACCGGAGAATCCCGACCTCGGTGGCGACGACCGCATCTACGCTGGCGGGCTTCGCAACCCGCAGGGGCTGGACTGGATCGAGGACGAGTGGCCCATCGTGACCGACCACGGCCCCGGCTCGCGTGATGCCATCTCGCTGTTGTACAAGGGCGGCGACTATGGGTGGAACGACGTCAGAGGCGCCGATGGCGACCCGGACTACGGCGAGTACAGCGAGCATCCCGAGGTCGTGCCGCCTCTCGCACACAGCCGGACGCGCCCCTCGTGGGCGAACTCGGGGCTGACGTGGTACACCGGTGATGCCGTGCCGAGCTGGTCGAATCGCGTGATCGTTGGGTTGCTGCGGGGGCATCGGGTGCTGGTCGTGACGGTGACACCGGAGGGACAGGAGCGGCTGATGGGTGGTGGTGGTGGAGACGTTCACGACGACAGCTGGACCGACTCGGCGGCGACGGCGACGATCCACACGACGCTCGAGGGAGGCGATGGCATCGGCCGGGTCCGCCTCGTCACGCAGGGACCCAACGGCGAGCTCTACG
>CAZXER010000027.1:0-8010 GCA_964639975.1 uncultured Halobacteriales archaeon
ACATGGGTTCGGGCGGAGTTGAACCGCCGATTTCGGCCTTGTAAGGGCCGCGTCATAACCAACTAGACCACGAACCCACACATGGAGTTGTAGACGCGACGGATTTAACGGTGACGAGGCGGCGAAGACATGCCGCAATCCGTGGTCTTATGTAAGCCCGAAACGTTCGAACCGGGCACACTACGAATCGTAACTCGGCGGTCCGAGTCGAACCGTATTCAACCCATATCCTCCATCAATGAGCTCGATAGATTGGGAGCAAGACGACCCGTTCGAAGAACACCGTGAGAACGTCGAAAACCCGATGCGTCGCCTGATTTTCGAGTACGGCGCCCCCTACAAGTTCTCGGTGTTCGTCGGGATCATCGCCAGCTTCTTCGCACGGATCCTCGACCTCCTGCCCGCGCTCTTTCTCGGGATCGCGATCGACGCGGTCTTCGGTGAACAGCCACTTCACGATCGGGTCCCGCTCACGGTGTTTCCCGAATCGTGGATTCCAACCGGTGACGTCGAACAGTTCTGGTTCGTCGTCGCCGTCATCGCAGGGTCGTTCATCTTCGGATCCATCTTCCACTGGATGCGCAACTGGGGGTTCAATGCGTTCAGTCAGGACATCCAACACGACGTCCGTACCGCGACGTACGACAAGATTCAGCACCTCGACATGGAGTTCTTCGCCGACAAGCAAACCGGGGAGATGATGTCGGTGCTGTCGAACGACGTCAACCAGCTCGAGCGTTTCCTCAACGACGGCCTCAACTCCACGTTCCGGCTGTTGGTGATGGTGCTCGGCATCATGGTCCTGCTGTTCTGGTTGAACTGGCAGCTGGCGCTGGTCGCCCTGCTCCCGGTGCCCCTGATCGCGGTGTTTACCTACCTGTTCGTCAAGATAATCCAGCCGAAGTACGCCGCGGTGCGCTCGGCTGTCGGGAAGGTCAACTCACGCCTTGAGAACAACCTCGGCGGCATCAAGGTGATCAAGGCCGACAACACCGAGGACTACGAATCCGAGCGCGTCGACGACGTCTCCAGGGGCTACTACGACAAGAACTGGGAGGCCATCGACATCCGGATCAAGTTCTTCCCCGGGCTCCAGCTCATCTCCGGTATCGGCTTCGTCATCACGTTCGTCGTCGGGGGGTACTGGTACTTCACCTCGACCGCGCCTGGCCCGCTCACGGGCACGCTCGAGCTCGGTGTCTTCGTCACCTTCATCCTCTACGTCCAGCAGCTGGTGTGGCCGATGGCCCAGTTCGGCCAGATCATCAACATGTACCAGCGGGCTGCAGCCTCGAGTGAGCGTATCTTCGGGTTGATGGACGAGGAGGGCCGCATCGAGGCCGAAAGCGGTGTCGACGAGATCGAGGTCGACGAGGGACACGTCGAGTACGACGAGGTTTCATTTAGCTACGAAAACCACGAGGAGATCCTCCACGACATCTCCTTCGAGGTCGAGGGCGGCGAGACCCTCGCGCTCGTCGGACCGACCGGTGCGGGCAAGTCAACCGTGCTCAAGCTGCTGCTTCGACTGTACGACGTCAATGAGGGGGCGGTGCGCATCGACGACCAAGATATCCGAGAGGTGTCGCTGTCGAGTCTGCGGCGCTCGATGGGCTACGTCCCCCAGGACGCCTTCATGTTCTACGGGACGGTCAAGGAGAACATCGAGTACGGCACCTTCGGGGCCGACCACGAGGATGTCGTCAAGGCGGCCCAGGCCGCTGAGGCACACGACTTCATCATGAACCTGCCCGATGGCTACGACACGATGGTCGGCGAGCGCGGTGTCAAGCTCTCCGGTGGCCAACGACAGCGCATCGCCATCGCCCGGGCCATCCTCAAAGATCCCGACATCCTCATCCTGGACGAGGCGACCAGCGACGTCGATACCGAGACGGAGATGTTGATCCAGCGGTCGATCAATCGCCTCACCACCGACCGGACCACGTTCGCGATCGCCCATCGGCTCTCGACCATCAAGGACGCAGACCAGATCGTCGTGCTGGAGGATGGCCAGATCGTCGAGCGGGGGACCCACGAGGAGCTCATCGACAACGACGGGCTCTATGCTCACCTCTGGGGCGTCCAGGCCGGTGAGATCGACGAGCTACCGGAGGAATTCATCCAGCGCGCCGCCGAACGACAGGCGCGTACCGAGTTGCCACCTCAGGACGACGACTGACTCACGCGGCGAGGTCCTTCCGCTTGAAGATGACGACCGCCACGAGCAGCAGGACCGCCGTCATGGCGAGCAAGATGATTCCATCGAGCCACTCGACCGTGCTGAGCACGAGGATCTCACTCGGTTGGTAGTACCGCGAGGGTGACAACAACCCGAGCCAGGCTTGATCGACCGTCTGTGAGACGCTGTCGATTGCCCAGAGGGCGAAGATGATCCCGATCGCGAGACGTTGGGCCATATCGGCCCGATTGGCGAGCACGGAGAGGACGAAGCCGATGCCCACGCAGACCATGAAGTACGGGATCGACAGCGCATGCACGAGGACGAGATCGGTGAGCTCGATCCACTCACCCATGAGCACCAACGCGACGACGATCAAGGCCCCGACGAGGATGTTGAGCACCACGATCGGCACGACGGATGCGACGAACTCCTCAAGGAGATGTCGTGTCCTCGTCACCGGAAGCGACAGTGAGATATCCAGTGCGTTGCGTTCGAACTCCCCGGCGATGACGCCAGCAGCTGCGTAGCCGAAGTACAGCCCCAGCAGCACCGTCCAGATGAACTGATAGAGCTCGGCGGCGAGGAACCCCTCGATCGTCCCCAGTTCGATGATGCCGAACATGTCGAGGAACAGGTCGGGGAACCCCTCGAAGAGCTGATCGAGGTCCATGTCGGCCATGGATGGCCACATGGCGATGTAAAAGAGGACCAGTATGCCGATCGCCACGGTCAGGCCGAGCATGCCCCTGATGCGGCGTTTCGTCTGGAAGCGAACGATCTCAAGCATCGACACCACCGCCGTAGTAGTGCATGAAGACGTCCTCAAGTGGTGGCTCCTCGATGGTCACCTCGACGACTGCATGTTCGGACAGGTTCGACAGCAATCTCGTGTACGACCCGGTGAACATGAACTGATAGCCGTCGCCGATTCGCTCGACATCGTGGACATCGTCCCACGTTGCTGGATCGGGCCCGTCGTGCTCGTACTCGACGACGACACGCTTGCCGCCCCGGTGTAACATCGTCTCGATCTCCTCGAGTTCGACCAACTCACCGTTGCGGAGGATGCCGACCCGGTTACAGACCCGACGGACTTCGCTGAGCACGTGTGAGGAGAAGAACACGGTCGTCCCTCGATCGCGTTCCTCCCTGAGAAACTCGTGAAAGCGTGCCTGCTTGAGTGGGTCGAGTCCACCGCTTGGTTCGTCCAGGATCACCAGCGACGGATTGTGCATGAACGTCAGGAGCAGGCCCAACATCTGCCTGTTCCCGCTCGAATACGCCCGGATCTGTCGATCGAGCGGCGGGCTGAAGAGGTCGTCCTGGAGCTCGTCAAGTCGGTCATCGCCCTTGATCGATGCGTGATGTTCGAGCAGCTGGTGACCGGTGACCTTCTTCGGAAATCCGAGTTCATCCGGGAGATACCCGATGTCGTACTTGGCCTGCGTGAGTGCCGCCTCGTCCTCGATGGAGGTACCAAGGACGCTCGCCGACCCGGCCGTCGGCTTGAGCAGTCCAAGGAGGAGGCGGATCGTCGTCGTCTTGCCCGCGCCGTTGGGGCCGAGGAAGCCGAATATCTCCCCCTCATCGACCGTCATCGTGAGGGAATCCACGCCCGTCGTCTCCCCGTAGCGCTTGGTGAGGCCCTCGGTCTCGATGGCTGTCATACGTAGCAATTCGCCCGAGCGGCCGATATATCCACGTGTTTCAAGCAATCCGACACCAAGAAGGGTGTATGGAGCTGGCGCGGCGAACCTGGACGGATATCGAGGACACACCGCCAGCGGTGGCCTTGCTCCCGGTGGGTAGCGTCGAGCAACACGGTCCGCATGCCCCCCTCGGGACGGATCTGTTCATCGCCGCGGAGGTCGCCACCCGTGGCGCAGCGGCCATCGATGCTGACACAGCTGTCTGTCCGCCGATCCCGGTCGGGGTCGCCGAGGAACACCGGTCCTTCGCTGGATCGTTGTGGGTGTCACCTGATGCCTTCCGGGCGTACGTCAAAGAGACCGTCCAGAGTCTCGTGAGCCATGACGTTTCGGCCATCGTCCTCGTGAACGGTCATGGCGGGAACGTCGACGCCCTCGGCGAGGTGGCCGCGGCAGTGACCCGCGAAGGAGCCGCGCGATGTGCCGCCTTCACCTGGTTCGATTCGCTCACAGACCCGCCGTATCCCATGGGCCACGGCGGGCCACTCGAGACGGCCGCCCTGTTGGCCATCGACGAGACCCTAATCCACGAGGATCGACTCGAATCGGCCGCCGCTGGGGCGAGCGATCGATGGGGCAACTGGGCTGGTGGGACCAATCTCAGTGTCGATGTCGACGAGTTCACTGAGAATGGGGTCGTCGGCGATCCATCGGTCGCCACCGCTGAACTCGGTGAGTCATTACTCGAGGAAGCAACGGCGAACCTCGCCTCGATGGCAGCGGCACTGATCGAGACGGCCGATGCGGATGAAGACAGGTAACTATCTGTTCGTCAGCCGTGACTGGTTCACTCGTCCTGCAGGGCCTCTCTGAGCTCGGGGAGGGTCGACGTCAGCGCAGAGACGGCCTCGTTGGCCTCGGCCATCGCCTCGAGCTTGGCCTCGACCGCGGCGACGCGCTCGGTGAGGTCACCATCCTCGAGGGCCCCTGAGCGTTCGGCCACGGCCAGCCACTTCTTCGCCTCTCGCAGGGACGTCGTCGCCTCCTCCGGGTCCAGCGTACCCCGGAGTGCGTTGAGTTGGCCGAGGAGGTTATCGCCCTCTGGCGACCAAACCTCCTCGTGATCGGGGAGCGCCTCCTCTGCGTCTGACAGCGCACGCTCGATGTCATCCTGCAGCTCCGACGCTGCTTCCCCAAAGAGCTCGTCGTTGTCGAGGGTCGCCTGATCCATACCGGTTCTACGACCGGCCTCGGTAAAAGTTCATCCCGAGGCCAACACCGTGTCAGTTCTCGAATCGAACGCGGTGGCGTTTGTTGGGAATGAGGTCGAGCGACTCGCTCGTATCACCGAGGACGAGGAGGGTGTAGTACCTGAGGTAGGTGTGAAACGGGACCATCAAGACGGCGATGAGGCCGAGGCCCAGGATTCCCAGCACCACGCCCGTGATCACGACGGCGGGCAGGAGGCCGAGTATCACCACGAGCACCGCAACGAGCGGGACCCCGATGATGATGCCCATGGCCACCAGCGTGATGGCGAGGACGATACCGAAGGCGATGCCAAGGGCGATCTCCAGGATAATCCGGACCGGGATGTACGCGCCATACTGTCGCCATTCCCGGCGCATCAACCCGAGCAACCGTGCCCAGCTCGAGAGGAATCCACGGCGCTCGGCGTACATGATGGGCACGACGAAATCGGTCGTCAATCGGTTGAGGAGGTAGAGAACCCCACCACCGATGAGGACGAGCACGGCGAGCACAAGCGAGTCGAGTGCAACGGGAGCCTCGAACAGACCTAGGCCCACTGCGATCATCACGACGACCCCCGTCGCGATGGACCCCCAGACGAGCGCCCGGAACAGAAAGAGCGAGAGGATCCGCGACCAATGGTCCCGAGCAGGTCGACGGAGTTCCACCGTGTCGGAGGTCAACGAGTGGACGAAGCCGAACTCCATCACCGCGCTGATGAGGCCGTACACGACCGCGAGGAACGCGACTGCGACGACCACGAGGAGTGCCAGCTCCCAATCGATGGCATCAAGGACCCCGCCAAAGGACGGGAGGTCCGGACCCGGGTCGAACGCCTCATCATTGATGTCGACCGGTCCGGGTGGCCCGCTGACGCCGGTGGGGCCGAGGAAGATCGCCATGAACGCGAGGAGCAGTCCTTGCCGCTTGGTCCGGGCGAACAGGTACTCCCTCGTGATGTCGATCGCATCACCCGCGCTCTGGATCGACGAGAAACTCATTCAGGTCGAGGTTGCGTCCTGATGGCCATAGCCTCTTGGATTGAACCGGTCACTCGGTGACGTCAACGATGCGCATGTAGGGGTACGCATCGACCTCGACGAGTTCGGCGTCGACGCGGTGGCCCTCGTGGTCGACCGTCACCTCGATCTCCAGGTGGTGACCAGCGAGCCCGACGTAGCCATACCGGTTCAAATCGGCCTCGAGCGCGTCGGTATCGATCCGAACCGATGCAGCTCGACACGAGGGCTGTACCTCCATCGCGTCGGCCATCGCCTCGGCGAGGCCGTCGGCCGTCTCTGGACGGACCGGCGTCCCGATGAACTGGTGGTACACGGCCCCGAGCTTGATGCCAGCCTCGAAGCAGGCGGTGTCGCGGGCGGTCGGATCCATACACCGAGGTTCCACCCCGCAGTGACTTAGAACACCGTTGTTCGCGCCGTCCGATCGAACAGGCCCACACGAATGGCTGGCGAAGAAGCGACGTACCGCCCGTTCACGTGATATGCAGGCCAATCTGGGAACCGGTCGTTTCTTGAGGACGCTCACCGTCGAGTACATCGGGGACATGAAGGTCCTGCTGACAGGCGCGTCCGGCCACGTTGGCCAGGCGATCCTCGGGGGGTTAGCCGACGCATACGAGTGGCGGCTCCTCGATCTCGAACATCCCGGCAGTGACGCACCTGGAGAGGTCTTCGTCGGAGATATCACCGACGAGGAGCTCGTCTCCGAGGCCGTCGAAGGCGTCGATGCGGTGATTCACCTCGCTGGCGATCCCCGGCCCGAGGCAGGCTGGGAGAGCGTCCTCGAGAACAACATCCACGGTACGTACACCGTGTTTCGGGCGGCAGCGGAAGCGGGTGTGGAACGCATCGCGTTCGCGTCGTCGAACCATGCCGTCGGCGCCTTCGAGACCGAGGACCGAACCCCGGAGCTGTACAGCTCAAGCGACGACTTCCGCCTCGATGGGAGCGAATTGCCACGGCCGGGGAACCTCTATGGTGTGAGCAAGGCAGCGGGCGAGATCCTCGCTCGATGGCTCCACGATACCTACGGAACCAGCGTCACCTGTGTCCGGATCGGCAACCTCACTGAAGATCATCCACCGGAGGACTACGAGCGAGGCCAGGCGATGTGGCTCTCCTATCGGGACTGTGCGCAGCTATTCGATCGTTGCCTCAAGGCGGACTACGACTATCTCATCGTCTACGGGATCAGCAACAACGACCGACGGTACTACTCGCTCGCCCCCGCCCGCGAGCACCTCGGCTACGAACCGCAGGACAACTCAGGGGCCTTCGAGTAGCGGTTCTTACGCATCGAAGAGGTGCTCGACATCCCGAGTATCCCGATCGAAGCGTGACAGGTGTCGCTCGAGACGATCGAGGGCGATGGCTCGGTTGCTCGGCTCGAACAGCACGTCCTCAAGGAGGAGTCTAATCCGCGCTCGCTCAAGGTCCGAGTCGAGCGCCTCGACGAAGTCCTCCAGCGACCCCACCTGTGGTGCGTCATCCATAGCCATCACGAGTGTCCTGACCGCGGTAGCAAGCTCAGCGAGCGAGAGCTCCTCCATCGTGTAGCTCGTACCGTCCATGGCAACCATGGTCGGCGAGGCTGACGTCGCCTCGACCCTGGTGATCACGTGTCCGCGAACGTCGAGTTCGGCAGGGCCCTCGCCATCGATCAGCCGACGGAACGGCGCTGCGACGTCGAACTCGTGGACGAGTTCCTCGGCGACGGCTGGATTCCCCTCGTTGACGGCAGCGATGGCCACGCGAAGGAGTGCTGCCATTGGTCATCCGTCAGGCTCCGAGGGACTTGACGCCATGGGTGGATACGGACGGCTATCGATCGGATATCCACGGGGACCGCAGGGCCGACGGTTCCTCAGACGGTCGCGCCACCGCTCGTGGCGTAGCCCTCCTC
>CAZXER010000027.1:8110-19479 GCA_964639975.1 uncultured Halobacteriales archaeon
TTCACGTCTCGATGGTGACCGGATCGGGGACTGTCGGCTCGGGTTCTCGACCGACCGTGAGCAGGCGCTCGGTCCAGGTGAGATCCTCCGAAATTGGACTTGGCTTCTCGATCGGGACGTAGCTGACACGAACGCCGTCAGTGACCTCATCGATGTGCAGATAGCCGAGCTGGTAGGAAGGATAGTAGACCGGTGGCAGGAGGCCGGCTATGACCTCTCGGCGGTGAAGCCGCTTGAGCCACGTTCCACTGTTGGCGATGACACCTGCGTCGGTCCGTTCGATGAGCGGTCGGTGCGTGTGACCGTAGCAGAAGACCGAGACCGCCGGATGGTCCTCCATGACCGCAGCCGCCGACTGGTGGTACGGCTGTTCCGGGTCGACCGTGAGGTCATCCTCGATCACATCGAAGCGTTCGAAGGTATTCCTGACGTCTCGAACGATGAGCGACAGTGGCACGGCCACGAGGGCCAGGAGGCCAGCGATGACGATGTTCACGCCCAGCACCACGTAGGCGGCCCGTCCGGCGAATCCGAACTGTCGGAGAAAGGCGACCGTGGTCTCGACCGGTGTCGACCAGATGCCGAACAGGTCGAGGGCGACCACTATCGCGAGCAACACGCTGATGTTGAACAGGAAGAGAAACGGGATGAGCGAATAGCGCAACAGCGGATGCATCTCGCGATACACGTACTTCGATAGCATCCAGCTGGGCATCCGTTCGGTCGGCGTCACCGCCTGCACGTCCGACAACCAGTCGAACTGTCCCTCACTCGCGAGCTGTTCAGCTCGGCTCACCACGTGGGTGTTGTAGTAGTAGCCAAGCGGGCGTTCGTACGGGTTGCCGAAATCATCGAAGCGATTGTTTGGGTCCTGTTGATTGCCGTGTTCGAACCAGACGACGGCGTCGCCAACCCGTCGGGTCGTCGCCGGTTGCTGTTCGAGATTGAGGTTGTATGCCTCGAAGCGCTCGACGAATCCATCGTATGCGGCGAGGTCATGGTCGTGGTTGCCCGGCAACACTGTGATAGTGATCGCCTGACCCGTGCGACGCAGTTGCTCGAACACCTCGGGATACGTCTCAACCAACGTGTCGAACGCCTCGACGCCATCGAGGTCCGTGTACTCCCAGAGACCGAACGCATCGCCGTTGATGAGCAACTCAGTGTTCTCCCCGGCCGATTCGAGGCCCGAGAGGAACGACAGCAGCTCATCGTGGTAATGGATCCTCCCGATTTGCTCATCGCCACCGATGTGGAGGTCGCTGATGACGAAGACGTCGGAGCGTTCTGGCCCCCAATCCATCGGTTTCCCTTGGGGTGTGTGACCAATAGACCTTGGTGTCGGTCACCCACAACAAATCCACGCTAGCAGGTGAGGTACTTTGTGGGATCCTTCGGTAGGAGCGATATGGCTCGCCATCGAATCAGCTCCGGGGCACCATGGGAGGAAAGCGTCGGCTACTCGCGGGCGGTTCGCGTTGGATCGCACCTCCATGTCAGTGGGACGACCGCGACGAACGATGAGGGTGAGGTACTCGCTACCGGGAATCCAGGGAAACAGACCGAGCTCGCGCTGGAGATCATCGAATCGGCCCTGGTTGAGGCGGGGAGCTCGCTGGATGACGTCGTTCGAACTCGGATGTACGTGACCGACATCGACCAGCACGAGGCGATCGGAGCCGCCCACGGCGAGGTGTTCGGTGACATCAAACCAGCGACGACCATGGTCGAGGTCCAACAGCTCATCGACCCGGCGATGCTCGTCGAGATCGAGGCAACGGCTGTGGTGGAATCCTGACCAACCCACTGACTGGATCAACAGTGAGACATGGTACTACCTGATCACGAGGTCGTTCTCGACCATACACCCCACTCACCCTCTCGCAGTCAGTACTGTGCTCAGTAAAGCCGCTGCATTGTCAGCCCCAACTAACCACGTGCTTGTAACCGAAATCGGACAGGGTTCGCCTGCCGATTCGAAACGGAAGGTTGGACACTCAGCGGGCTACGCACTGCTTCAATGGGCAACCACGGAGTCACCGATACCTAGCAAAATCAATCCGCGATGGCGACATCGAGGCGGTTGGCATCGAGATCGGCTTCCACCGACCTGGTCGCGGTAACGAGGTTGGCCACCTTGGCGAAGGCGGTCTCACGCGGGAGGGGCTTCATCCCACAATCCGGTGTTAGTGTGAGCCGCTGTGGCGGGACGACCTCGAGCACCCGACGGATGCGCTGTTCGATCTCGGGAACGGACTCGACGGTAGTATCCGACGAGGCGACGACGCCGGTGCTCACGTCGACCGACAGGTCCACGTCGCCGAGCACTGATTCGATCGAGTCAGCATCGTCGCTCGCGAATTCGAGGTCAACCTCGTCGACCGGGAAGGTGAAGATAGCCGGGGCGAGGGTCTCGTAGTTCCCCGAGCAGACGTGCAGGCCCAGGCGGACGTCGTCGGGCACGGCGGGAGCGATCCGCTCCATGCTCTCGCGAGCCAGTTCGACGTGCGGTGACATGCCAAGGGCGGGTTCGTCGAGTTGGATCCACCGGGCACCGGCGTCCACCAACCGCGAGACCTCGCCTCGGACGACCTCGGTGAAGTCGGCGATGAGCTCCTCCATGTCGTCGTACGCCTCGAGGCTGCTGAAGGAGGCGAACGTGAACGGTCCAGGGAGTGTTACCTTGACCGGTCGATGTGAGACGCGCTTGGCGTACGTGAGATCATCGACAACCCACGGCTCACTGGAAGATAGCGTCTCGGTGACGGTCGGCATGTGTGCGTTCCAGTCGCTCGCATCTTGCCCACCTCCCTGATCGTAGCCATCGATGAAGGAGGTGAAATGGTCGACCATCCCATCGCGGCGAATTTCGCCATCGGTGACAACGTCGAGTCCAGCCCGCTGATAGTCTGCGATGACCGTCTTGACCGTATCGTCAGCGGCTTCTCGATACGTTTCGTCTGATATGTCTCCCGCCTCGTGTCGCTTGGCAAGTTGCTCGAACCATCCCGGACGGGGATGGCTACCGACGACCGTCGTGAGGAGAAAGGTATCGTGGCTGTGATTCGGTGGTCGGAACTGGTCGCGTGTCATTTGAGTGGTCGTAGGGATGTGAGTGATTGGATTAAAACTTGTGGTTATTTACCGCCCCATAATATGTTTAGAAGTAATATGAAGGCGTCGTGCTGCCAGCGGCCTGACATCGATCCCCGATCGCACGTCGAATCCGTGCGCGAAACGCGCAACTCCCATCGCCCAGCATGGCGACAACGTACCTTTATGGGGAGAATCGTCGGATATCCTACCGAGGACCGAACCCGCTTACGGAGTCACCCAGCATGACCGATGAACGTCACACCGGGTCAGTACCCCCGATCGATCGCCTCGACGAGGAGGGTGTCAACCAAATCCACGACGCGTCGCTCGAGATCCTCGAGGACTTCGGCATCAAGGTCAACCACGATCGAGCGTTGTCGATCTTCGAGGAGCACGGCGCCACCGTCGAAGGAGACCTCGTCTACCTCGACGCCGATCTCGTGAACGACGCCATCGAGTCGGCACCGGCGTCGTTCACCTTGCATGGACGAGGGGAGGACACCGACGTCGCCGTCGGCGGAGGCGACGTGCTTCGAGCCCCCGGATACGGGGCGCCAAACATCGTCACCGCCGACGATGGCCGTCGTAACTCACAGCTCGCCGATTACGAGACGTTCGTCAAACTGGCTCACGACGCAGACGCGATCAACTGCACCGGGTACAATGTCTGTGAACCGAACGACGTCGACCAGTCGGTCAAACACATCGAGATGGTCAAGCGCTCGCTCTTGCTGTCCGATCAGCCCTTGATGGCCTCGACCTACGGCGAGGACCGCGCTCAGGCCTGCTTCGACCTGGTCGGTATTGCGATGGACGATCCCGACCTCGAGAAGCCGTACGTGGCGGGATTGATCAACACCGTCCCACCTCGAAGCCTCGACACCAAGATGCTCGGTGGGTTGCTTACCTACGCCGAGCACGGCCAACCAGTGGTCATCTCGTCGTTCACCATGGCGGGTGCGTCCGGGCCCGCAACCCTCGCTGGAGCCCTCGCCCAGGCGAACGCCGAGAACCTCCTCGGTATCACGCTCGCTCAGCTCGTCAATCCAGGGACGCCGGTCGTCTACGGCGTCCCCTCGTCCAACATCGACATGCGGTATGGGACGCTCTCGATCGGGAGTCCTGAATCGGCGCTCTTCGTGTCGTTCGCCGGACAGATGGGCCGCTATTACGGCGTACCATCGCGAGGGGGCGGTTGTCTCTCGGACTCCAAGACGGTCGATTACCAGGCTGGCTTCGAGTCGGCGCTCATCATGTCCACAGCTGCGTTCGCCGACATCGACTTCGTCCTCCATGCAGCGGGAATCCTCGAATCGTACTCGGCTATCTCACCGGAGAAGTTCGTTCTCGACTGTGAGCTGCTCGAGTATCTCGACCGATTCGAGGACGGGTACCCCTTGAACGAGGACGATTTCGCCATGGACGTCATCGAGGAGGTCGAGCCGGCGGACCACTATCTCAATCAATCGCATACGCTCAAACACGCCGAATCGGCGTTCTTGCTCTCGGATATCGCGGACAAGCGCTCACACGGAGACTGGGAGGATGACGGCTCGCAAAACGCCTTCGAGGCCGCCAACGATGCCGTTGCTGAGCGGTTACAGGCCTACGAACGCCCACCGATCGACGAGGATATCGAAGCCGAGCTCTCGGCCGCTGTCGAGCAAGAGCGTGACCGAATCCTCGGCGACGCAGACTGAGGTAACAACGCTCACTGGTTCTTCCTGAGATACGAACCGACCGCGCCACCGATTGCACTGAGACCGATCGAGAACGCGAGGGCGAACAACAAGAGGAAGAGGCCAAAGAGTGCGAACACAGCGAGCCCTTCGGCTGCGAGGCCGAACAGGAGTACACCTGCGACGACAGCCACCGGGATGGACAAGAGCAAGCCAGACAGTGCCCCGACCAACGCACCGGACCAGTTATCGTCGGTCTGTAGATAGCCGGCAACACCGCCGCCGAGGATGCCAGATAGCGGAACGAACGAGGTGACGGCCGATACGAACGCACCGAGTAGCGCATTGGCTCTGAACGGCGGCGGTTCCACCTCGGTGTCGGCCTGATCGATCCGATACCGCCCCACACCGAAGGCGATGCCACCGAGAATCATCACACCACCGGCGAGCATGATTCCGATACCGCCCCACAAGCTCCCGGCGAACAGCAGATCGACCAGCTCAGGCTTGGTGATGATATCCGATTCGATCGTCTCATCCGCGATGAGATCCGCGATCCAGTCGCGGTCTGCAACGCGATAGAGGAGTCCACCGATAGCGACCACGGCAAACCCAAGGATGACAAGCAACCCAGCGAGAATCCAATCGACCGCCCGGCGTCCTGATGAGGTTCGGTCGCTGAATCCTGGAGGGGCTCCGTCGTCTCGTGATGACATAAGACGTCGTTCGGTCTCAGAGACCTAATAAGTGCATGAACGCCCGTCTAAGTGACGCTGTCGGCTAACCAGCGCCAACCTCCTCAAGCTCATCGAACAAGTCCACGACGAGTTCATCGATCTCGTTGCGCTGGGCCCTGACTGCAGGGAGGTCCCCTCCCGCTGTCTCGATAGTCCAGGATCGGTGTTCACCTGCCCACTCCGAGGGAAGGAACGCCTCGATATCACAGCCAAGCGTGATCACATACTCCGCTGCAGCCAGGTCATCCCGGGTGATCTGGCGAGGAGCTCGGTCGCCGATATCGACGCCTACCTCCTGAAGTACCGTTCGTACCTCGTCGTAGACGTGGTTCTTCGGATCGGTCCCGCCGGTGACGATATCGACGTCGAGCGTCCGGCGATCGGCTTCCTTCTCGGCCAGCCCTGCTGCGAGTTGGCTCCTCCCAGCGTTGCCGACACAGACAAAGGCAAGCGTGGTCATCTATGGTACCTTCGTTCCCAGGGGGCTGTATATGTTGGTGCCAAAACGCCTCGCTGGCGAAATGCTGAGAGAGACTCAGGCGTGAGCTTCTGATTCTCAGTTGCGACGATACTCGTACAGTGTCAACACGACAGCGAGTGTGGTCGCAGATACTGCGATTGCTGTCACCACGACGAACGCCTCGAAGAGGCCGATCTGGTCGGCCATAATGCCCACCGCGGTCGGTGCGACCGCCGCCGATCCCATCAGCAGCGTTCGTATCGCACCGAGGGTCCCACCGGTCGTGGTCTCGGGCAGGATCGAGATCACGTAGACGTCACGGGCTGGTCGGTATCCATGAAACCCGATGCCTGCAAGGAGCACCACGGCTCCGACGGCGACGAGCGCAACCGTAACAGACAGATCACCACCGCCGATGGAAACGACACCGAGCAAGCCGAGCAGTCCGAGGGTGGCACCACCGAGACACACCGTCAGCGTTCGCAACGGACCGAATCGGTCGGCTGCCTCGCCGGAGCCGATCTGGACGACGCTGGCGGCGAAGAGCACGCTGTACAGCACACTCGATACGGCCGGAGAGAAGTCGCCCTCGACGGTCAACATCAGCGGGAGGAAGGACACGAGGCCGTTGTAGGTGAAGGCGACCAGGATCGTCAACAGGGCGAAAGAGATGATCCGTGGGCGTCGGAACGTCTTGACGTACGACTCCCACGGCAGCACCCGGTCCGTCTCGCCGGTATCGTCCGACAGGTCGCGATGTCGCCGCATCCGGAGGAAGAACACGACAGCGCCAAGGATGAACAGCCCGCCAGTGGCTCCGAAGAATCCCTGCCAACCACCGAGTCCGAAGGCGAGGATGGCTGCGATAAGCAGCGGGGCAACGACCCCGCCCATCGTACCGATCGTATCGAACACCCCGAGTGCCCGACCGAGATGGTCCGGATAGACGTTCGAGAGCAGGCGGATCGAGACGGTCTTGTGCGCACCAGTACCCGCCCCGATGATCGCCATCGCTACCGCGAGGATGGCAAACGGCGGTGTCACGAGGAACCAGAGGGCGCCACCGCCAGCGACGATCGCACCGGTGGTGATGACGCGCACGGATCCGAAGCGATCGGCGAGCGCCCCGGAGGGGAACTGCATGATCGCATACAGCACGAAGAAGGCCGAATAGGCGATCCCTGTCTCCGTGCTCGATACCCCATAAACCCCCTGGAGCTCGTCGAAGAGTGGCGGGAACGCATACCGAACGAACTTGCCCAGAAACCACAATCCGGCCGTGAGGAGGAAGAGCTCGTAGACACCGACGGCTCCACCAAGTCGGTGGAGCTTCGAGCGGTATCCGAGCATCCCATCGGCCACGCGTAGGCGATACTACCCGACACATCCCTTTCAATCGGACTGATTCGGCAATCGCTGCTCATCACCGGCAAGGCTGGCCCATCCTCGAACCCTTATGCCACTGCTTTGCGTCCCTGTAACCATGTCAGAGTGGGTTGGAAACACCTTCCAGAGTGACACCGGATGGAACCACCTCGAGACGTTGGTCGATATCGGCGATCGGATGGCCGGCAACGATGGCGAGCGACGGGCAGCCGAGGCGACGCGAGACCGCCTGGACGAGATTGGCGCTCGGAACGTCGAACTCGATGAATTCGACATCCAGGGATGGACCCGGGGGACCTCTGCCGTCCACGCCGGCGATACCACTCAGTCGAGCATCGCCCTGCCTCGATCACCCTCTGGAGCCGTCTCTGGCGAGCTCGTCGATGTCGGCTACGGCCTCCCGGAGGATTTCGACCGGGATCTCGAGGGCAAGGTGGTCATGGCAGCCTCGAACGTGCCGGACTGGTTCGACCGCTTCATCCACCGCCGGGAGAAGTACTACTACGCGGTCGAGAACGGTGCCGCCGCCTTCATCTTCCGCAATCACGTCGAGGGCTGTCTGGCACCAACCGGGAGCATCGGCAGCGAGGACAAACCCATCGGCGACATCCCGGCAGTGGGGGTGTCAAAGGAGGTCGGCGCTCGCCTCAAGCGCCGCTTCAGTGGTGCATCGGTGACGGTCGAGGTCGATGCCGACATCCACGATGCCACCAGTTACAACATCCACGCCGACATCGGTCCCGACACTGACGAGGAGATCATCGTCAGCAGCCACGTTGACGCCCACGATATCGCCGAGGGTGCGGGCGACAACGGGGCCGGTACGGCGGTTGTCGTCGAGCTGGCGAAGGCGCTCTCGACGCGAGAGGACGAGCTCGACACGCGGGTGCATCTCCTCGTCTACGGGGCAGAGGAGGTCGGCCTTGATGGGTCGTTCTATGATGCCGACAAGCGGGAGCACGACCGCATCAAAGCCATCGTCAACAACGACGGCGTCATGCGAGGTCGAACGTTGAAGTTCTACACGCATGGCTTCGACGAGCTGGCCGAGGCGGTCGAGTCGGTGTCCGATGCCACCGGCCATCCGGTCACGACCTCGCCGGAGTTAGGTCCCCATAGCGACCACTGGCCATACGTCCAGTGGGGCATCCCCGGCTATCACGTGATGAGCGAGACCGGGACCGAGGGTCGTGGCTGGGGGCACACTGCAGCAGACACCCTCGACAAGCTCGATATCCGTGACCTCAGGGAACAGGCGTACTTCCTGACCGAACTGGTCGTGCATCTCGCGGATACTGGCTTTGCGGTCGAACCGCGCGATCCGGAGGAGATCGCGAGCCAGCTCGAGGATGAGGATCTAGCAGCGGGCATGAAGATCATCGGTTCGTGGCCGTACTGACGGAGGACCACTCCTGCGTTGTCTCGACGTTTCTGAGCGCCCCTCGCCGTACCGCTGGGCTTAATTCCGTCAATGACCTGTACCAGTCAATGCCCTCCACGGAATCGGCAAACAAAGGACCCGATGAGATGTTCTGCTCGAGCTGTGGTGAGCTCATCAAACGAGATGTCGCCTTCTGCCCCGAATGCGGTACCAGACACCAGCAACCACCCCAGCGTTCCGGAGAGAAGGTGCCTGAGATCGCCGCCATTCTCTCTTTCATCATCGTCGGGCTCGGCCAGGTGTACAACGGCCAGATCGTGAAGGGGGTCGTCTTTCACGTCGGTATGTGGTTCGCGTTCATCGTCGGCGTGCTGTTCTTCTGGCTGCTCATCCCGTTGTTCATCCCGCTTGGGTTGTGGCTGTTCAACATCTACGATGCCTACGATCAGGCCCAGAAGATCAACCTCCGCCGGTAGAGCTGGCTGGGCTTCCGTCGATGTCGGAGCGACTCAACCACACTGACGGAGAACACACCCAGCTGCTGACCGATCGACCTACTCCGGGGAGAGCCGATCGATCCGGTCGAACTCGGCTTCGAGTGCCGCGTAGTCCTGTTCCACGTCATCGGACTTGCTCTTCGCGTTGTCGATGTGCGTGTAGAGGGTGTCCCACTCCCCTCTGAGTGTGGCGAACCGCGAGGACAACGTGTTCAGCTGCTGTTGGACCTCGTCTGCCTTCTCCGACAGTTTCTGGGCGTGGACACCGGCCTTGATGAGCTGCAGCTTGTGCCCGATCGTCAGCGGTGAGACGACCTGCACACCGGCGTTCGTGTACTCGCGAAGGAGGTCGTACTCCTCGCGAACCAGGTGGTAGTAGACACCCTCTGAGGGGATGAACGCCAGCGCGAAGTCGGTGGTTCCCGACTCCGGACGCACGTAATCGGTGGCGATCTTCTCGAGGTGATTCTCGACGTCCGTTCGGAACTGGCGTTTGTAGACCGTTCGTTCCTCCTCGCTCTCGGCATCGACGTACGCCTGGTAGTTGTCCAGCGGGAACTTCGAGTCGATACAGATGAGTCCGGCAGATGACTTGATGTGGGCGTCTGGGGTCTTGCCGTCGACCACCCGTTTCCGGATACCGAACATCTCCGGAGGCAGGTGGTCCTCCAGGATGACCCGCAGCTGCTCCTCGCCGAACTCCCCGCGAGTCTGGGGTTGTTTGAGCATGTCCTCGAGGTTGTTATGGAGCTGCTTCACCTCCCCTGCATGCTGCTCGAGCTGGCCGATCGACTGTTCGAAGCCCATTTCCTGCCACGATTTGCTGATCGCCGTCGAGAGCTGGTCGCTGTCGTACTCGTCGGTCTGTTCGACCTTTCCATGCAATCGCACCAACAGCACCAATATCGCGAGGGTGAGAGCGAGCAAGAGGATCGAGAACAGGACCTCGTGTACTGTCATGCTTCGATATCCCCTCAGCTACAGTTAATTGTTGGTGGCCGTAGCTCCTACGAGGGTGGCGGGGACCGTGCCGTGACATTGGAGGAACTTCGGACGAAGTTCGGACAACGAATAAGACCGTATTGACGAAGCCCTGTATATGGCTCCAACCCGTCGACAGATACTGGCGAGCGTTCCTGCCACCGTTGCACTGACAGGGTGTCTCGGTGATGATGGCGATGGACCCAGTGAGACCCCATCGCCAACGCCGACACCGGTCCCCACCACCACGGTTTCCACCCAGGAACACGCAGAACTCGGGGAGATCCTCGTGGACGAGGAAGGTCGGGTCCTCTATATGTTCGACTCGGACGAGCAAGATGCTGGTGAGAGCACGTGCTACGATGACTGTGCCGATGCTTGGCCACCGTTCATCGTCGAGGAGGAACCCACCGCTGGAGACGGTGTCACTGCGGAACTGACGACCTTCGAGCGTGAGGACGGATCGATGCAGGTGGCAGCCGATGGCTGGCCGCTGTACTACTTTGCCGACGACGAAGCGGCTGGAGACGCCTCCGGACAAGGGCTCAACGGCGTCTGGTGGGTGCTCAGAGGTGATGGGACGGTGGTTCGCGATGCGGCCACGCC
Source organism: uncultured Halobacteriales archaeon (assembly GCA_964639975.1). Classification (GTDB taxonomy): domain Archaea; phylum Halobacteriota; class Halobacteria; order Halobacteriales; family SKSH01; genus CAZXER01. The sequence continues at coordinate 18,934 of CAZXER010000027.1, forward strand.
GACGCCCACACCCGCGGCCGACGTCATGACCACCACGCACCCGGACCACGGTGATATCCTCGTTGACTCAGACGGCATGGTGTTGTACATGTTTGACGTCGATACGCAGGGTGCTGGCGCCAGCGAGTGTTACGACGACTGCGAATCGAACTGGCCACCACTGGTTGTCGAAGACGAGCCAACTAGTGGTGATAGTGTCACCGCCGAGTTGACGACATTCGAACGTGACGATGGCTCGATGCAGGTGGCTGCAGCAGGCTGGCCGCTGTACTACTTCGCCGGAGACGAGGAACCAGGTGACGCGAACGGCCAGGGGGCCAACGACGTCTGGTGGGTCCTCCGACCAGATGGGACGATCATCGATGGTTCGGAGGATGGTGGGGGCGATGACAACACTCCAGATGGAGGCGGGCCTGGGTACTAACACGAGGTAGCGAGCGGATCCGTACAAACGGTCCCGGTTCTAGTGGTAATCCAAACGATAACCGATTAAAATCACGTCCTGACGGAGATTTGAACTCCGGTCACAGGCTCCGCAAGCCCGTA
>CAZXER010000028.1:0-18537 GCA_964639975.1 uncultured Halobacteriales archaeon
CCGGTGTACTCCGGCCGGCGAAACCGGTCCAACAGCCTAGTCTCCGGCATTACCAATCCTTCCCACCCCATCACCTTTGAACCTTTCCGGAACGCGTGATACACCTCGTGGCCGAGAAAGAACCGATACCAGGGTCTCACTCGACCACCGTGGCTGACTCGACGAGCGCTGATTCGTCCACCGGGATCTCGTTCTCGTACTGCTCGGCGGGATAGCGCACGTGGTTGTGCACCGCACCGTGTCGATCGTACGTCTCGAGTTCGGGGCCGTCCGCATCGATGAGATCGGCGTTCTCGGCCACGGTATGGCCGACCAACGCACCGAACTCAGCCAGGTGAGGTTCGGCCCAGGAGAACTCCTGGGCGCTGTAGACCCGCTTGAGCTCTCGGCGGAGGGTTGGATCGAGATGCCAGTAATTGACATATCGACCCTCCTCGTAATCGCCGAAGGGGATCGGATCGTCCATACTGGATCTCACGGTTGGACGCGGGTTAAGTCATCATGGCTCCGAGGCACAGGCCGACAACTCGGGATTTATAATCGTCCGGAGTCGATTTTCGGGTATGTCCGATGTAGATAAAGACGATCTGCGAGAACAGTTCATCGCCGCGTTCGAGGGTGCCGACTATCCGATCACCAACCCGATGGATCTGGTCCCAGCCCTTCCCGATGGACCCGGAACCCGCTTCGAGTCGGGCGATTTCGCCATGACGGCCATGGAACTCAACACGAAGCTCTCGGGTGGGGAGTTCCCCTACGACGATGTCGAGAGCTTCGTTGACGACGTGATGGACGAGCTCGAAGCGCAGGGCTATATTTAGAGAGACGAGGAGTTAGCTGCTTCTAAGAGCACGCACTGACACCCAGCGTTTTCGCCGAACTGGTACGACCGAACGGGCGACGGCCACTGCGTCAGATACCCGCGTACGGGCCGGCCTTGGCCGCGGTGAGTCGGTCGACCTGCTCGTCGCTGAGGTCGATGGTCGCCGCCTTGAGGTTCTCCGAGAGCTGATCGAGGGTCCGGGCACCGACGATCGGCGTGGTCACACCGTCGCGATGCATCAACCAGGCCAGCGCGACCTGTGCCGGGGTCCCATCGACCTCCGCAGCGACCTGATCGAGGACGTCGTGCGCGTCGAAGTTCTCCTCGGTCAGGTACCGCTCCTCGAAGCTCGAGGATTCAGCGGCCAATGATTCACCGGTCAACCCGTCCTCGCGGTCGTACTTGCCCGTCAGGAAGCCCTGTCCCAGCGGACTCCACGGGCAGACGGCCAGCCCGAAGTGCCGGGCCATCTCGAGGTAATCGCCCTCGATCTCGCGGTTGACGAGGTTGTAACGAGGCTGGAGGACCGTGAACGGCTCGAGTCCCGCTGCGCGGGCCAGCTCGTTGGCACTCGCCACCTTCCAGGCGTTGGGTCGGAGGGTGGACGCTCCGAGGTAGTGGACCAGGCCGTCGTCGACGAGACCGGTGAGCGTGCGCATCATCTCGCGGGTGGGCGTCTGGTCGTCCCAGCGATGGATGTACAGCACGTCAACATAGTCGGTATCGAGGCGATCGAGGAGCGCGTCGATGCGATGGCGGATGTTCTTCCGGTTCGTCCCGCGGCTGTTGGGATCGCCCTCGCGGATCTGCCAGTAGATCTTCGAGGCGATCGTGTACTCCTCGCGGTCGCGATCGGCGAGCCAGTTCCCGATCCAGACCTCGGCATCGCCACCGCCGTAGACGTCGGCCGTGTCGATGTAGCGACCGCCGGCTGCCTCGTACGCGTCGAGCAGCTCGAGGCCACGTTCCTCATCGATCTCGGTGTTGCCCTCGGCGGTCTGCTTGCCGTAGCGCCAGGTGCCGAACTGGAGTTCGGAGGTCAAGATGCCGGTGTCACCGAGCGATACGAAATCAAGGTCGATGGCTTCGAAATCCTGCATACATCGGTGTACGCAGCGAGGGGCGAAAAGCGTTGAGAAACCGGTCGAAACGACCTGTGCCGTACGCCCATCCGGGTGGCGATATCTTCGTTGTCGGACTCCGATGTCGAACCGCCTCGATCAGTACTCGAGGTCCAGTCGGTCGAACAGGAAGCTCCACACGTCCAGCGCCTCCTCGACGACCATCCAGGTGGGCTTGCCGGTACCGTGACCGGTGTCCCGGTTCGTCTTGCACAGGACCATCGAATCCGTTTCCAGCGACTGCATCTTCGCGGTCATCTTCCAGGCGTGGACGGGATGCACCCGGGTGTCTCCCTCTGCCGTCTTGAAGAGCACGTCCGGGTAGGACCGCTCCTCGAGGTTGTGATACGGCGAGTAGTCCTTGATCCACTCGTAGGCCTCCGGATCATCGGGCGAGCCATACTCGCTCGTCCAGGCGTTGCCGAGCAGGAATTGGTGGAACCGAAGCATGTCCAACAGCGGCACCTCACAGACGACCGCCTCGATGAGGTCAGGTCGCTGGGTCATCACGGCACCGACGGTCAGGCCACCGTTCGAGCCCCCGCGGATGGCGAGTTGCTCGCTGGTCGTGTAGCCAGCGTCGATCAGCGCCTCGCCAGCAGCGATCATATCGTCGAAGGTGCGCTGCTTCGTCTCGAAGCGGGCGGCATGGTGCCAGCGCTTGCCGAACTCACCACCGCCTCGGAGGTTCGCCTGGACGTACACTCCACCGGCGCGGAGGAACTCGAGGCCGAAGGTGAGGAACCCGGGCGTGAGGCTGACCTCGTAGCCGCCGTAGCCGGTCAACAGGGTCGGTGCTGGCTCGTCGAGGGAGATATCATCGCGGTGGACAACGAACATCGGAACCTCCGTGCCATCGGCCGATTCGAACCACTGCTGGTCGACGGTGAGATCGATATCGGAATCGATCGATACCTGATCGAGGACAGTCACCGAACCGTCAGCCGGATCGACCCGGGTCACCGCCGGTGGGTGGTCGAACGACTCGTAGGCGAGGAACGCTTCTTCGGCATCTCGGTTGCCGGAGAGACCGGTCACCGTACCGGTTCCTGGGAGTGACACCCCAGTCCGGGGCGTTCCGTCGAGGTCGAATAGCTCGACCGAGCTGATCGCATCCTCGTGGTAGTGTGCCATGAGCGAGTCGCCCGCGATCGTAACCGACTGGAGAATCCCATTCTGCTCTGGGATCACCTCCGTGAAGGCATCGGGGTCGACCTGGCCGTCGATATCCTCGAGATCGAGGGAGACCACCCGGTAGCGATCGGCCTCGTGGTTCGTCCGAGCATACAGCGTACCCTCGTGGATGAGGGGATGGAAGCTCGACTCGGTATCGAGTAACAGCGGTTCGACCTCGGTCTCACCGACCGGTGCGTACCACAGTTCGGTCCGATCCCAATCGATGCTCTCTGCGACGAGGAGGTGCTTGCCCTCGCGGTCGGTCACCGGTGCCAGCCACCGAGAGGGCTCGTCCGTCTCTCGCAGGAGTGGATCGTCCGATTGTGGGGTGTCGAAGGCGTGATATCTGACGCCCTTCTCGAGTTGGGCACCCTCATCGGCACCGCCCGTCTCGCTATAGTAGAGGCCATCAGGCGCCCAGGCGGGCTGCATCGATCGGCCGAGATCGACGAGCTCGTCCACCAACTCGCCGGTTTCGACCTCGATGACGGCGATGTCGAACTGTTCCTCGCCCCCCTCGTCGATCGCATAGGCGAGACGCGCTCCCTCGGGCGACGGGCTCCACCAGCCCATGGAGGCGGTGCCATCCTCGCTCCAGTCGTTCGGGTCGACGAGTACCGTCCGCTCGTCGTCGAGTGTCTTCCGGTAAGTGAGCACGGGTTGGTCCTCATCGGGGTGCTTGATCGACTGGAAGTAGCCCGCGGGACGGGCGACGACGGTACCGTATTCCATCGTCCTGGCGTACGCCTCGAACGTCGGCCTGAGCTCGTCCCTGACGTCGATCTCCTGGAGGTAGGCGTCCGCATACTCGTTTTGGGCGTCGACCCACCCGTCAACCTCCTCTGAGTCGGATTCGAGCCAGAGATACGGGTCAACTATCTCATCGCCGTGGAGTTCGTAGCTCGAACTCTCACGTGGTGTCTCAGGTACATCCATACGAAAGGCGTCACTGCGGAGAGGGAAAATTGACCCGTTTATCCGCCGATATCACGCAGTAGTGCGGCCCAGGTTGGCCCACTACGAGCCCCTTAATCCCATCCCGGTCGTTTGGATAACGCCGATCTGGCCTCGTTGACCCGATCTGGCAGATGACGGGCGACGTCGGTCATGGTCACCATTCCCTCGAGCTCGAGTCCATCGATGACGGGCAGCTTCTTGATCCCGTTGTCCTCCATGATCCTGAGCGCCTTCTCAAGGGTGGTATCCGGTGTGGTGGTGACGAGTTCATCCGTCATCACTTCCGAGACGGTCTTCTCGGTGAGATCGCCGTCAGCCTGGAGAAGGAGCTCAAGAATATCCGATCGGGTCAAGATCCCCATGGGACCGCGATCGGCCACGATCACGCAGCCGATGCGGTGTTCAAGCATCGTGACAACGGCATCCTCGACGGTGGTGTCCGGGGAGACCGTGATCACCGGTGTCCGCATCGCCTCTGTCACGTGCATGATAGTCCGTTAGGGGTCCAGCAGTGTAACTGTTCGCCGCAACGAGGGGGTCAGACCCAAGAGGACCACCGTCGTAGGACAACCACGCATGGCCCCCGCCGATCCCGCCGACAATGTGGTCCTCCTCACCGGCGCAACGAGTGGGATCGGTCGCATCGCAGCCGAGCGCTTCGCTGATCGTGGGTGGACGGTCATCGGAGTCGGACGCAACGAGGCAGCCGGAACCAGCCTCGAAGCCTTCGGCGAGACCAGCCCCGGATCTATCGACTTCCACCGCATCGATCTCAGCCACGTCGACGAGGTCAGAGCCCTCGCTGAGGCAGTGTCGTCCTCGTACGACAGACTTGATGTGCTGGCAAACAACGCCGGATTGTCCGCTGGTGACTGGAACAAGACGCCCGATGGGATCGAATTGACGATGGCGGTCAACCACCTTGCCCCGTATCTCCTGACACACGAGCTGATCGACGAGCTCATTGAAACCGAGGGTCGCATCGTGACGACGGCCTCGGAGGCTCACCGTCGTTCGTCCTTCGAGGGAGACGACCTCTGGTTCGAGGAGTCGTTCGACTCGCTCGAGGCGTATGCGCGATCGAAGCTCGCCAACATCTCTTTTACCCTCGAACTCGCAGGACGTCTCCCAGCTGGGCCGGTCGCCAACTGCTTCCATCCGGGCTTCATCCCCGATACCGGGTTGTTCCGTGATGCACCAGTGCATATCAGGCTCCCCGTCAACCTCGCCGCAAAGGCCCCCTTCGTCGGGTCGCAACCGGCCGATGGTGCCCAACGCCTGCTCAAGCTGGCGACCGCACCAGCGTACGGACAGCGCAGCGGCCAGTACGTGACCGATGCCGGTGCGTCCTCGCCGGACTCACTCGCGACCGACGAATCCATTCGAGAGCACATCTGGGGGGCAAGTGCCGCCATCCTCGATATCGATCCGAACTGGCCGTGAAACTCTCGCCATCAAGGAGGCGATGGCGACCGCTTCGGTTCGCCCAACAAAGCCAAGTAGCATCCACGGATATTCTACGTAATGGTCGATGTAAACGAGGATCCGTTGGAACTCGTGCCATCTCGCCACGACGCCTGGGGCGATCAATTCATCGCCGAACGCGATCGCCTCGAGGCGGTGTTGGATCAACACTCGTTGTGGTATGCGGTCGAGCGCATCCATCACGTCGGGTCGACGGCGGTTCCCGACCTTGCATCGAAGGACATCATCGACCTCGACATCGTCGTCGCTGACGATGCCGTGTTCGACGTGGCTCGGATCATCGAAACCGAACTCGGTGGGACACGTGCTGAGAACGCTCCGGGCTGGCAACCGGTATTCCGTCAGGACGCTGGACAGCGCTTCAACGATCACGTCTTCGCCAGTTCGAATGACGGATGGAAAGTGAGCGTCGTCACCCGCGATGTGCTCCGCTCAGATCGTGAGTTGAGACGGGAGTACGAACGCCTCAAGCGACAGTTATCGAGGGAGTACAACGACCTTGAGGCGTACTCTGTCGGTAAAACGGCGTTCATGAAGGAACTGCTCTCGATCGCCAGATCTGACGACGAATTCGATTACGAGTTCGCCATCCCACAGCCGAGTTGGGCGGGTGGGCCCGAGTAACCGATTCGCAGCAACGAGGCAAGCAAACCGACCTCGAACGTTCGCGAGAGTCACTCAATCGGTGTGCTTCTATCGTGCGGACACAACAGCTGCCTTACTCGTCGCGAGGGTACGTCTCGAGGGTGAGAACGGTTCCGTCAGGGTGGTCGAGATCGACGGAAATCGATCGGTATCCGAGAGCGAACTCCTTCGTGTGATGACCCGACTTTCGGAGTCTGATCGAGGTGTCGACGAGCCCGACATCCTCGAGCGTATTGAGCTTCCTGTACGTCGTCGATATCGGCATGTCGCAGGCATCAGAGAACTGTTGCGCCGTCTGGTATTCAGCCGACATCACCTCCAGGATGTCGCGACAGAAATCGTCCTCAAGCGCACCCAGGATGGAACGGATGTGATCCCCCTCTGCGATGATGCGGAGGTTTGATGGGTCGGTATCAGAGACCGATGGCTGGAAGGCTTGAGTTTGATCCATGTCCTACAAATATACCTCACGAACCTTCGTCCCCGTCCCCCCACATTCGGGGGTGTTTATATACCACTGCGGATACCTTGGGTTTCAGGACGTGTAGCGGGTGAATCTACCCTGGTAGACCAGGTCTATTTGACCGGTTATGTCTCGACGAGAACGCTCTCGAGAATCTTCGAGAGTGCGACGTTCACGTGTTCTCGAAACGTCGAGGGGTCGATGTCGAATTCGGCGGCGATTTCGGTGGCGTTGGCCTCTCGCGGTCGCTTGAAGTAGCCTCGCTCGTGGGCAACCTCGAGCATCTGTAATTGCCGTTCGGTCAGTACGCCGGTATCGAACATAACATAGTCCTCGTCGTGGTGATCGGTTGGCGTGCGCACCAACCGACGGATATCGAGCGTCGGGAACCGCTCCTGGAGCGTCTCCATGGTCGCACGGAGTTCCTCGAAGTCGGTCGAATGAAACACTATCGTGAGCGAACCATCGTCTGCTCGATAGCGGGTGATCGGGATCTCGTGCTCGCCCAGACAGGTGCAAGGGCATGCCGGTTCACCTCGGTGACTGATTCGACACAGCGTGAGATTGTCGGTCGAGAAAACGACCTTGAGATCTTCGATATCAGCCGGGACTCCATTGCAGGTGAACTCGAGAACCGGTGGCGGGCCGCCACTTGGTGGGATGCTCGGACGAACAGAACGGATGGGCGAATCAAGCTGGGTAGACACCTCTGCCACCGGACACCCGACGGGTGGTGAGAATTCGATGGTCGAACGGATCCCACCATCTGAGGGCATACCGCAGGATAACGTGAACTGTTTACTTGAATTTTCGCCACCGGGACGATGTGGACGATAGATTTCGGAGGAATCACCAACTGCCGAAACACGACGGAACGTTCATTAATTGGAGTGTCGAGACCCGAGTCGAACCCACAGACGGCCGTACAGTCTACCTCGTCTCTGTAGTGACGCCTCGAGCGCGTAACGAATCGGTCACTGGCACCTGTTCAGTGGACCCGTCGAGAGCATCTACAGTCTCGAAGGGAGGTTACGTTGCCCGTGAAAAGTCGCCGCTGGAGGGTCTGGTCTCGCAGATCACACAGCCATGCTCTATCAGCGAATCTCGCATAGCCGCATTGACCAGCAACGACGACTCACACTCAGGACAAACGAAGACCATTTCGTCGTCTTTGTTACTCGATTCTACCACGCTTAGATACTCGACTTGCAGACGGTAAAATATAGTTACCGTTTCTACAACACTGATAATCGGGATTGTGGCGATACGAAGCGCCTCAACAACTCGCTGAATCGACAACGCAATCGCCTGGTACTACTCTTCGCATTAACCCTCGAGCCACCAGCCGAACCGTTTCTCCTACCTTCCTGATCGTCCATCGCCTTCGATCATCCGTCACCTTGTGGTCGACCAGCTCGCGTCCGAAAACATCCCGAACCTCACAGATGACGGTCAGTCGAGTATCCGGCCGTGCTCGTCGATCTCACCGCGACGGATCCGCGTGCCGCTGATGCGCTTGCCATCTTCAGCGACGATAAACGGCGGCGTGTGGATCTCAAGGGGAGCAAGACCAGCCGCCTCCCGCTGGTCGTTTATCTCGTGTGCCCGACGTTGGGCAGCGGCCTCCGGGGACACGACGAGCGCGTCGATATCTTCGCGATTCGCAGCAGGTCCATGGGAGTCTTCCAACTCGATGATGTCGTACGTGGCGGAATAGGCGGGCTCGATGTGTGACAGCTCAACCTCGAGTGCCGCCAATCGCTCTTCGAAGGTCCCCAGATCGCCAGGATCGAGCTGCTCGCTTCTCGTCTCGTGGGCGAGGTCCGTCGCCGTCAGGCCGACGACGACGTGACCATCTCCATCACCGTCGTGACTCGCCGTCTGGAAGGCTTTGTGGAGTAACGCACGGTGTCCATTGTGAATGGGGGTGAAGGTACCACCCAAGATAGCGACTCTATCGTCGGGAGCCATATCGGCCCTGCGGGATGAGCGCTAAAGTAGATGATGGACCGGGGCGATCGGCGCCATGAATACCGGTAGTCCTGAACCCCCCAGTTCCAAGGATTCCATACATGCCTCTTCGGAACGTCGAGATCTTCAGCTCGATAGCCAAGGTCGAGTGAACGTGCCCTCCATCCTACGGTCAAGACATCTTTTTTAGGGCATACCACCTCACCCTACCTACCTGTGGGGCCATGTCAGAGACCGAATATCGCTGTGTCTGTGGAGCACTGTTACGGTACCGACAGGATGTCCACCTAGAGCGAGGAGCTCGCTCGCGCACCTGGAAGTGCCGGGAATGTGAGACGCCCCTTCCGGGGATGGTCGGTGAGAAGATCGGCCATCAGCATCCGTCGACATAGCGTGCTTCGAGCCCCACGCCGTCGTTAGCCGAGATCGACCCGGTCGAATCGAACCCAGCCAAGCGCCACCGGGATGATGGCCCACAAGAGCAAGATCACGACAGCGACCGGTTCGGTGAGGTAGCCCGGAACCTCGCCGATGACGACCTGTTCGGTGTTGCTGAGTTGTTGCGGGGCGAACAGCGGGATCGTGAACGCGCCGAAGGATTCCTCCAAGATCGCATCGCTGACGATGCCATAGGCCTCGATCGGGTTCAACCACTGCAGGAAGATGTACCAGGCCTCGAACTCGCCCACCGGTCCCGGTGGGAGTTCACCCATGACCAGGCGGTAGAACCCCGCGGTGATGATGTCCCAGAACAGGAGGAACACCAGGTACAGCCCGATCACACCGGCCATTGCCTGTCCTCGAGAGTTGACCATGCCCGAGATCCCGACCGCGATCCCGACGAACGCGAAACCGACGAGCGCCGAGGAGGCAGCGATCGCCACGAAGTCGGCGAGTGGGACCTCCTGAAAGAGGACCAGTGCCAGGGCGATGAACGTGAGGAAGGCGGCGAAGATGGCGACCGCCAGCACGAGTGAGCGCCCGAGAAACTTGCCGACGATGACCGCCCCTCGAGATGGCGGCAGCGAGAGGAGCACCTTGATGCTCCCGGACTGGCGCTCGCTCACGATGGCACGGTACCCGATAATGAGCCCGATCAGCGGGACCACGAGCTGCATGATCGCCGAGGCGGGTCCGATGATGTCGAGGACCTCGGGGTCGCTTCCGACCCACCAGATGGCGACGTACAGGACGGAGACGAGCAGCACGAGCGCTCCCATGACGGCCCACAGCATCTTCGACCGGCTCGCATCGAGGAAATCCTTCCAGACGATGACCGGTGTCTTACGCATCGGTCGCCACCTCCTCGTCATCGTTTCCGGTGAGCGTGGCGAACACGTCCGAGAGCGAGCGCTCCTCGACGCGGATATCGATCACGGTAGCGCCCAGTGACTCGATGGCGTCGATGGCCCGGGCCTTGGCCCGCGGCTCGCGGCAGTCGACCAGCAGCTGTGAGTCGACCTGCTCGACCGAATCGGTTCCCTCGATCGTCCTGACCGAGTCGACCGCATCGACCGGCACCTCGTCAAGGGCGAGGATCAGGGTATCCGCACCGGCGACCTCGTCTCTGAGCTCCTCGATGGTCCCCTCCGCGACGAGGGCGCCCTCGTTGAGGATCCCGACCCGGTCACAGACCGCCTCGACCTCGCCGAGGATGTGACTCGAGAAGAACACCGCCGTTCCCCGATCGGCCTCGGACTCGACCAGCGTCTGGACCTCGCGGATACCCGTCGGATCGAGGCCGCTTGAGGGCTCGTCGAGGATGAGCACCTCCGGGTCGCCCGCCATGGCCATGCCCAGGGCCAGGCGCTGGCGCATCCCCTTGGAGTACCCACCGACAGAACGGTCTCCATCGGGCCCATCGAGGCCGACGCGTTCGAGCAGTCTGTCGACCGAGTCATCGACTCCTTTCGCGCGGATCGCCAACTCGAGGTGCTGGTTACCAGTGAGACGGTTGTACAGGGAGAACCCCTCCGGGAGCACGCCGATGCGCTCTCTGATGTGTTCGGACTCCTGTTGACAGTCGTGGCCGAGCACCTGGGCCGATCCGTCAGTCGGTCGGGTCAGATCGAGCAACATGTTGATCGTCGTCGATTTGCCGGCCCCGTTCGGCCCAAGGAACCCGTATATCTCCCCCGAATCGATCGTCAAGTCTAGCCCACTCACCGCCGTCAACGAACCGAACTCCTTCGTCAGTTGTTCAGTGTCGATAGCAGCCATCAGCTAAGCCATCAACGGTGGACGTCCTTAAGATATCAGATATTCAAACCAGTGTTTCAGTTTCAACGACGAGACCGGCCACAGCGGCTGAGCCCCCGAGAGCTGACGTTTCGAGGTGATTAGACGGTTCGTCAGAACGCACTAATAAACCCGGTTCGAACGTCTGACCGATGGATGAAGCCGACGAGTCACACGGCGTCGTCGAGGCACTCAGAAATCGCCTCGACTGTCGTGTTCTAGCCCCAGATTCGGCGGCCTACGACCAGCGGCGACAGGTCTGGAACGCCCGGATCGATCGCTCTCCTGCGGTCATCGTCCTCGCCGAGGACGTCGGGGATGTCAGCGCCACGATCGAGGTGGCAAACGGACTTGACCTCCCCGTCTCCGCCAAGGGTGGAGGCCACCATGTCGGTGGGAGTGCCGTCATCGAGGATGGCGTCATGATCGACCTCTCGGCGATGGATGGAATCTCGGTGGATCGAGACGGCCGGACAGTCACGGCCGAGGGTGGGGCAACCTGGGGCGAGGTCGACGCGGCCACACAACCATACGGCCTCGCTGCGGTCGGCGGACAGGATCCCAATATCGGCGTCGCCGGCCTCACCCTCGGCGGTGGAGTCGGCTGGTTGAGTCGGGCCTACGGCCTCGCCGCAGACAACCTGCTCGAGGCCGAAGTGGTGACCGCCAGTGGCGAGGTCGTCACGGCCAGCGAGGACGAGCACGCTGAGTTGTTCTGGGGGCTTCGCGGCGCTGGCGGTGCCCTTGGCATCGTGACCTCGTTCACGTTCGAGCTGTACCCTGTCGAGACCGTGCTCGCCGGATCACTCGTCTACCCACTCGAGGACGCCGAGGCCGTGCTCCGGGGATATCGCGACCTCGACGAGCGAGCACCCGACACCCTCAGACCGCTATTCGGTCTCTTCGACCTGCCACCGACCTCCCCGCTGGCCGACAACGTGGCGTCCAGCCGGGTCGCCATCCTCATCGTCTGCTGCATCGAACCCTTCGACGTGGGCGAGGCGGCCCTTGCGCCACTTCGCGAGCGAACTGAGCCACTGGTCGATTCGATCAAAGAACGCTCGTACCGGACGTTCCAGGGCGCTGGCGAGAGCGAACCTCACGCGAGGACGTCACTGCGAAGCCAGTACGTCGAGACGCTCACCGACGAGGCCATCGAACGGATCGTCGAAGCGGGACGAACTGGTCCCTCAGCCGGTGCGACTGTGTTCGTCTCGCCACGCAGTGGCGCAGAGGTCGAACCGGCGACCGAGGATTCGGCCTATCCGCATCGAACCCCCTGTCACCACGTCCTCATCGAGGCGCGGTGGGACGATCCGGCCGACGACGAGCGTCACGTCCAGTGGGTCACGGAGGGGGCCAAATCGCTCGAAGCGGTGAGAACGGCCACGGGGTCGATCAACTTCATCGACGCCGACGAACCGGCTGAACGCGCCCAGGCGGCCTTCGGTCCGAACTACGAGCGAGTCGCCGCGCTCAAACGTCGCTGGGATCCGGACTACCGACTGGGCGGACACGGGCGTTCGAGCTGGGACGGATAAACGCCCACTCGGTTGCTTGCACCGTGCTCGAATACGAGGGGTCGTCTTGCGTCCAGCCCTAGCGGAGGATTTTCGTAGTCATGGCGGTTCAACAGGGCTGTGAGTCTCGCGCGGGCCAAGCCGATCGAGGAGCTCTACGACGAGGTCGCAGGCTACGATACCGTCCTCGTCCCCGATCGGCCGTATGCCCGTGCGATAAACCGACATCTCGAGCGAGCCCACGTCGGCCACTTCGCTACGACGCCGCGTCAGCTCGTCGCCGGTGACCGCGATGGTCGTGACGATCGGATCGCGTTCCTCGAGCTCATCCAGACGATAGATCGCTCCTGGAAACAGACGGCCCATCTCATCGGCGAGGTGCTCCAGTGCTGGGAGCACCAGGGCACCCCGGAGGCCATCCTCGAGTACGATCGGTACGACACGCCGGCGGTGCGGCAGGTGGTCGACGAGATCACCTCCATCGACACCCGGGCCAGTCGGTTGCAGGACACGCGCCTCGACGGCGAGGAGCGAGTCGCCGTCATCGGATACGACCAGATGACGGCCCTGCAGCGATCGATCCTGCCACCGGACGTCGAGAGGATCGACCCGTTTCTCGAGGAGACGACCGAGCGGCCATCGTTCCAGCTGGTCGAGTCGGCCAGCGCGATGCTCGCGCAGGTGCTTGCGACGATTCGGACGAACGATCCCGCAGACATCGCCGTCGTTCTCGATGAGAACAGCCGGTACAGCACCCTCGTCGAATCGGCCTTCGATGCCGCCGACATCCCCTACCACGGCGGACCCGGGTTTACCGACGATCCCAGCCATCGAGCCCTGCTCCGGTTGCTGCGCCTCTCCCATGCCGGACGGGCGCTCACCGTCAGCGACGTCAGGCCGGTACTCGCACGGCTGGGGACGGACCTCCCGATCACGGACGATAACAAGCACCTCGCCTCGCTACAATCCCCCGAGGTACGCTGGATCCAGCGTACCCTACGCGACATCCCAGCGGGGACCATCGCCGATGCGATCGATCGATTCGAGGACGCGACCGGTGAGTCGGTCGATGATTTCACCGACCAGATGGACTCCCTCGGCCTGCTCGATGCGAGCGCTGATCGAGACACGATCGACCGCATCACCTTCTATCTCCAGGCCTACGACATCCCGGTCGATCGAGCGGACAGCGGGGTCGCCCTCGCCTCCGCGACCTCGGCCGCATACGTCGATCGCCCGCTCGTCTTCTATCTCGGACTCGACCAGAACTGGACCCGGGAGGCCCCGCCGCGGCCCTGGGTCGATGCCGACCAGTTCTTCGCTCGCGACCTCGCCAGGTTTCAGCTGCTCCTGCAAAGCGGCGCGAAACGACAGTACCTGGTCCAGGATATCGCCGGTGGCGAGCCCGTCGTCCCGTGTCTCTACCTCCATAGCATCATCGACGAGCCCTTCGAGCGCTTTCGCGACCTCGAGGACGACGACGTGCTTCGGCCGTTTCGACCGAGTGGCGACGGGTTCGACCTCGATGTCGAGCGGGTGCCACCGTCCTCCTACGACACCATCAGCCAGACGGCGCTCAACAGCTTCGTTCACTCCCCACGAGACTACGCGTTCGATTCACTCGTCGGAAGTCCGGATGCCATCCCACTCGAGGAGGGGACCTTGCTGCACGACTTCGCGGAGTTCGCCGTGGCCAACCCGGCGTTCATCGACGAGGAGGTCATCGAGGAGGCGGTCTCGTCGATGGTCGAGGAGATGGCCCCGTTTTACTCGGCCGACGAGCTTGAGCTGCGCCACAGCGCCTACTACGCCTTCCTCACGTCGCTGGCCACCTTCGTCGAAAAACGGCCACCGCTGGAGCTGTCGACGGTGATCGGCGAGCGATCTTCCGGTTCGAACCACTTCGCGACGCTGTTCGATAGACCGGTCGAGGCGGAACGCACCGAGCGGTCCTTCGAGACACCCGAGCTCGGCATGAAGGGGACGATCGACCTCGTCCACAGCGATAGCCATCTCGTCGACTTCAAGCGCAGCACCCGGGATACGCCCGGGGCGACGGTCAAGCGTGCCGCCATCGATCCGCCCGATGACACCCCGAACTTCCAGACGCCACAGTACCTGTCGTACCTCCGCCATCGCGTCCCGGATCGACGCCTCCGATTCACGTTCCTGTACCTCCGCGAGCTCGTAGATGACGCCCTCGCAGGCGAGCTCGACATCGAGGAGGGGATGACGACCATCGAGTACCATCCGGTCCCCTTCGAGGAGTACGTCGCCTCGGAGGCGGCGCATCGGGCGCTCGTCGAGGACTCGTACAGCAAGAGCAAGAAGACGTTCGAGCACGTGCCCTTCGAGGCGTACCGGGAGTTCTGGGCCGACCAACCTGCTTCGGCGTTCGAGGGTGAGCTCGACGCGGAGCCACTCAGGACGGAGCTGGAAGAGGAGTTGACCGCCGTCGTCGGCAACTACACGTACGTCACCAATGGCACCGGCCAGGCGCTTCGCTACCTCGATAAAATCAACAACACGTCCTTCTTCAAGGGGGACCTCGACGCCTTCGAGACGTTCGTCCAGGACCGACTCGCGGAGTTGAATCGATACCTCGCCGGCGAGGAGCGCTTTCCCAAGCGTGGCCAGGTCGAGGAGCTCAACGATCGGCGCCTGAACCATCCAGACCTCCTCCTCGACCATGACTGAGCCGAACGACCGCCAGTGCGAGTTAATCGGGGCCCACGAGGGAATCTACCTCGTCGACGCCGGCGCCGGCACCGGCAAGACCTTCACGATCACGAGGCGGTACGCCGACATCCTCGATACGCAGGCCATCGATCCTGACGACCTCCTGTTGCTGACCTATACCACCGCCGCGGCGGACGAGATGACCGACCGCATCATCGACCACTGTGACCGGGACTACGCCGAGTTACACGATGCACCGATCGGCACGTTCCACAGCCGCTGTTACGAGCTGTTGCGCCGCCACGGGATCGAGGTGCCTCGCCACCTCGGTCTGGACGACGACATCACGCACACGACCACGGTCGTCGAGGACCAGGGGGTCGAGCGCTTGCTCTTCGACGAGTTCTTCGAGCAGTTCACCGACGACCATCCAGCACACACGGAGATCGTCCAGGTGCTTCGCGACAGTGGAACGGTGCTCGGCCTCATCCGCGAGCTGGCCGCCAAGGGGATCGTCCCGACGGCTGATGGCTGGTACCGCACCAGTGAGGCGGCGCTTCGGGGCGAGCTCGGGGCCTTCATGACACTGTTCGACGCCGCCAACGAGCCGAACGAGGGGGCGACAGGACCCACCCAGTCTGACCTCAGAGAAGACCTCGGGAGCTACGGTGGCGAGCACACCCACACGGCCGATGCGCCCACCAAGCGCGACATCCGTGGTGACCGCGGGACGAAACAGATCGACGAGCAGTGGGCGAAGCGAGCCTTCGAGGAGGATCGCTCGGCGCTGCTCGCGTTCGTCCACGACGTCTACGTCGAGTACCTCAGGTACGCGCTCGGGCGGAACTACCTCACCTTCGGGATGTTGCAGCTCTTCGCCTTCGTATTGCTGTGTGAAGATCACGCGCTTCGCGAGTCAATCGGGTACGAGTACGTGATGATCGACGAGTTTCAGGACACGAGCGAGATCCAGTTCAAGCTCGCCCTGTTGCTCATGGGCGAGACGAACCTCTGTGTCGTCGGTGACTGGAAGCAAAGCATCTACTCGTTTCAGTACGCCGAGGTGGAGAACATCACCAGCTTCGAACGCCGGCTCGAGCGATTCACCGCAGATCTCAACGCGGATCACCCACGGATCGATCTGGGAGACCCTCAACCAAAGCGCATCGAGCTGACGACCAACTACCGCTCGCCACAGGCGATCATCGACTTCGCCGAGCAGGCCCTCACCACCCCCGCGACGGGGAGTGAGACGATCGACGATCCGGCAGCCATCAGGGAGGACATCGTCCATCTTGAGGCAGAGAAATCGGACGAGGAGGGCCGCATCGAGGCGGTGACGGCCGAGGACGAGATCGAGGGCGTCCTCACCGCCATCCAGCGGATCGTGGGCAACGAGGCCTACGCGGTCGGCGAGGAGGGCCGAGCCCCGAAGTACGACGATATCGCCGTCCTCTCACGCACCCATTCCTTCGGGCGGGACCTCCTGGGGGCCGCCGAGGAGATCGGGCTCCCGGTTGCCTACGACGGCGACATCCAACTGTTCGATACGGACGAGGCCAAGCTGGTCCTGGCCTGGCTCCGGATCCTCGAGTACGATAGCGACCGCGGCTGGGCGGTCGTCCTCGAACGAGCCGGGATCCCCTTCGACACGATCGAGGCACTGCTGGATG
The DNA here is from genome assembly GCA_964639975.1 of uncultured Halobacteriales archaeon. Classification (GTDB taxonomy): domain Archaea; phylum Halobacteriota; class Halobacteria; order Halobacteriales; family SKSH01; genus CAZXER01. The sequence continues at coordinate 16,752 of CAZXER010000028.1, forward strand.
CCGAGGACTACCCGGCCGAGCTGGTGGCGTTCAAGGACGAGTTGGCCTCGTTCTCGCGCGTCGATGCCATCGCCCGGGCGATCCTGGAACGCTACGGCTTCGTCGGCGAGACGGCCGATGCGGTCATCACCACGGTGCGCTCGATGCGCTCGGTCACCGACTTCACCCACGGCGACGTCATCAGGTACCTCGAACGGGGCATCGACCAGGGCTGGACACGCTCGGTCGACGCGGCCGATCGGGCGGATGCCATCACCATCCAGACAATCCACTCGGTGAAGGGCCTCGAGCATCCCATCGTCATCCTCGCGAACATGAACCGCCACGCGTTCCCGGGAAGCGGCGGTCGTGGCGGTCGGATCCGCTATGAGGAACAAGTTGGCGTCCGCCAGACCACCGTCGTCGACGCCATCGACGGGCGTCCACACCGCTTTCGCAACTGGCACTGGGACGTCATCAACGCCGCATTGCCCTCGGATTACGACGAGGAACGCCGCTTGCTCTACGTCGCACTCTCTCGAGCCGAGGACCACCTGCTGTTGAGCGCCGGTGAGACGCCCAATCGCTTCTTCGAGGAGCTGGCGGAGGAACCCGAGGTCATCGAGCCAGACCTCACCCCCGTGGCGCACCGACCCACCGAACAGAGCCAGATAAACCTCGACGTGCCCACTGAGTCGGGTCCCGTCGGACTCAGCGCCCACGACCTCATCGACGAGGGCGTGTTCGAGGAGGTCGAGGGGGGTCGAGGGACCGCTCGTGGACAGGCGGTGCACGACTTCGCCGAGGCGTACGTCACCGAGGGTACCGCCGAGGCCTCGAAGGCGGACGAGCAGCACGTGGCGGCGTACATCGACGGGCTCGATGGGAGGCTCGACGCAGAGGTCCCGATCCATCTGCCGATGTCGATCGACGAGCGACGCGTGACCATCGCCGGCTACATCGACCTGCTCTGTGTGACGGACGATGGAGTCAGAGTGATCGACTACAAGACGGATGGGTCGGCTCACGCACTGGATCAGTACCGAAAGCAACTCAGCGTCTACTATCACGTCGTGAATCGGTACTTCGAGGATCGTGAGGTCGAGGCCACGGTCTACTTCACGAAGTTCGATGAGCCCGAACCCATCGACCCGCTGTCGTGGGACGAACTCACCGACAAGGTCGGAGAGTCGATCGCCTCTCGACGGTAGGGATACCAGTGCAGACGGCCTGATCAGGTAGAGGAGGACACTTATCCAGTCGGTGGTGCAACGAAGATGAGTGGGAATCCTCACCGAGCTGACCGAACGCCCGTGGCTGCGCTCCTGGAAGCTCCTGCTCGTCCTCTCGAGCGTGTACCTCGTCTCCATGAGCGCCTTCGCCCTGCTCGTGCTCCTGACCGTCGAGGATGAGCAGGGCCACGCGGCCGGGTTCGCGGCGATGGCGGCGATTTTGATCGTCGGTGTGGCGCTCATCGCTTACGTGGTGGCACTCGTCGCGACCGTCCTCCTGAAACGGGATATCGCCAAGCCGCTCGTCGCCATCTTCCTGATCCTCGGTGGGACCTTCACATTCACCGCCTCGGGGCTGTTCGAGGGGTTCTTCCCGATGTTCGCGATCTCGCTGGTCGTCGGCTTGCTGGCGCTGTATGAGTCGTTCTCGTAACATCGTGGAGCCAGCAGTGACGAGAGCATCCCGGACGACGCGTGTCGTGCCATAGAGCAAAGGAGTTCGACAGTCCCACCACTATATTGTCCCATTGGGAGAACACACGGCCATGGAGTACACGACACTCGGTGACACCGGC
>CAZXER010000029.1:0-3874 GCA_964639975.1 uncultured Halobacteriales archaeon
ACCTCTGAATGGTCTCGAATCCAGCGCCACGAGCCATCTTTATCCTTGAAACGACATTCGAATTGATACCCCGTTCCATTCTCGATTCCCTCCTCGATTAACCGCGCTATCCGCTCTCGTTCTTCAGGATGAACTCGCTCAATAAATCCATCGAATACATCGCCGATATCCGTGGATTCCAATTGACTGAACGTCTCTTCTGACGGATATCGAGTGACTTCGCCGGTGGTCAGATTCCATTCCCAAACGTACGTATTCGTTTTCGCCAAAGCTCGCTCAAGGAGATCCAGATATTTCTTGGCCTCACTTTTGCTTCGGTAGCCTTCCACAACGTTTTGCACACGGTTTGCCAATACGGTATACTGCTCTGTTCCACTTTCCTTCTGGAGATAGTCGGTGACACCCTTCGATATCGCTTCACCGGCAATTTCCTCTGATCCCTTGCCAGTAAAGAGGATGAAGGGAAGATCCGGGTGGGCTTCACGGATAGATTCGAGGAATTCGATGCCGTTGATATCCGGCATGTCGTAATCGGAAACGATGCAATCGATGGGAGACTCAGTTAAGATTTCTGCCCCCTTTTCCGGGTCCATCGCATGCTGTACCGTGATGTCTGCTAGTTCGCGGTGGAGAAATGTCTCCACCAATTCTGCAATCTGGCCATCATCCTCAACATGAAGTATGTGGATGGTGTTTGCCATTCACTATTATACTCGCTCGTGACGGTTATATTTGTGCAAGAATAGGGATCTACGGATTGTCACACTTCTCTGTATGATATATACGCGTCCTCCTTGCCCCAGCACAAAATACCAATTAATCGGTATAAGTTATCTGAAGTACTGAGGTCCTGGATATTTCATGCGGCCCCAACACCAGTAATCTCGAATCGGGCTCCACCCTCTGCTCCCTCAGTAACGGTGAGGTTCCAACCATGTGCTTCAACGATTTCCTTGACGATACTCAACCCGAAGCCAGTCCCGTCGTCACTCGTCGAATACCCAGCCTGGAGGATTTCTTCATATTCAGACTCCGGGATACCTGGTCCATCGTCCTCGATGTAGAAGCCGTCGTCTAGTTCTCCAACCGTCACCGTCACGTCCTCACCCCCGTGTTCGACAGCATTGCGGAACAGGTTCTCGAATACTTGTCGTAGTCGGCTTTCGTCGGCCCGGATAGTCTGGTTCGTTTCAACGACGAGTGTTGCCTCGGCGGTATCAATGACATCCAAGCACGTCTCGACCAAGTCTGGAAGAACTACAGCCTCCATGTTGCTTACCTGTTTGCCCTCTCTGGCGAGCGTGAGCAGGTCTTCGATCAGTTCGTCCATTCGATCAAGCGCCTGCTCTACCACACCGAGGTACTCGCTATCACAGGTCTCCTGTGCTAGTTCTAGCCGGCCTGATGCGACCGCTAATGGATTTCGTAGCTCATGCGAAACGATGCTCACAACTTCGTCGAGTTTCTCATTAATCCGTTCAAGTTCCTGTTGATTCCGTTTCAAATCCGTTATGTTAGTGGCGATTCCACAGGTAGCAAACATTTCGCCGTCTTCAAATATCGGGGCGATTCTGGTCTGGTAGATTTCTGTTCGGTCGTCGATATTGATCTCCTCCACGAACTCGATTCGCTCAGCAGCTTCGATGACCTGCCCATCGTTTTCTCGAAACTGGGCTGCCACCTCCTCCGGAAGCAACTCCGATGGCCGGCGTCCCTCGACGTCTACACCGTCACCGATTCCGAATAAGGTGCGAAAATTCCGGTTCACCAGTTTAAATCGACTCTCCATATCACGGATCCAGATCGCCGCCTCGACACTATCGAGCACCCCTTGTAACTGTCGAGTCTGCTCATTGAGCTCCTGCTCGCGCTGTTTGCGTTCGGTGATGTCTACGACCATAATTATCGCGCCATCCAACGTTCCATCGTCGAACAACTGGACACCCCGACCCGTCAGATAGGATTCCTTCCCAAAGATCGACTCGAATCTCGTGTCAAATGACACGGTCTCCCCAGCTGCTAGACGGTCCAGAGCGTCAATCGCATCTGTTTTTTGTACAGACGGCAGGTCTCGGAGATCCTTTCCGATGGCTGGCGATTCGTCAGCGTCCTCTGGTACGCCCACGATTTCTTCTGCCCGCTGATTTTCGTACGTGATTCGCATCTGCTCGTCGAGCCGGAAGAGTCCCACCGGGGCGTTCTCGACGATTTCCCGATTATACTGTTCGAGATTAGTGAGTTTACGCTCGCGCTCTCTCCGCTCGGTGATGTCCTGAAATTGCGAGAAGACGGTGAGCACCTCGTCATCATCGTTGGTGATAACCCAATTGTGCCACTCACAGACGATGACCTCACCGTCCTTCCTGACGTTCTTATTGATGCTATGAAATCCTCCCTCGTTTTCAAGGAGGTCTTCGACGACGATCTCCCCGATTTCCTCACGGTCCTCGTCCCGAATGACAACTTCCCACGGTTGCCCGATTAACTCTCCCTCGGCATACCCGAGAATGTCTCTCGCGGTATCGTTCACTCGTGCAAAGTTGAACTCATCGTCCCACCGAATCACTCCGAGCGGAGATTGCTCGAAAAACAGGTTGAGACGGTTTTCCCTGTCAACAAGTTTTGTCTGGGCATTGTATTTTTCCACAGCGTTCCTGATGCGGTTCGCAAGGACGGTGTACTGGCTGGTTCCACGTTCCTTCTGGAGATAATCCGTAACACCCGATGAGATCGCGTCACTGGCGATTTCCTCACTACCCTTCCCGGTATAGAGAATGAATGGAATATCGGGATACGTCTCCCGGACAGCTTCGAGGAATTCAATACCGTCTGAACCGGGCATATCGAAGTCTGACACAATGCAATCAACCTCCATCTCCGATAGATACGCCAACCCGTCCTCCGCTTTTGTAACGGATTGAACGTTCATTCGCTCGTCTTCCCGTTCCAGAAATGTGGCTACTATATCCGCCATGTCAGGTTCGTCATCCACGTGAAGAACGTGGATCGATTCGTTCATAGATTGCTATAATATGTCATGTGAACAGATAACATTTAGGCAAACTCTGATCTGATTCCCTCGATGGCAGCGGCTGCTGAGATACAAGCGCCCTGTTCAGCTCAGCGCAATCTACCAACAGGGTGTTAGAAACCGCTTGAGACGGTTAGACTGTACATTTACCACCCACAAACATCCGTTGGGTTTGTGTAGTCAAATCGAGCGAGTTCTGAGCGTGCAGTGTTACTTGTGAATGGTTCATCTGTTCAGCAACTGGGACCGTCGATACGTTTCAGCAGTCCCTTTAAGAAGACGCCCGAAGCCTTGAGTGATGAGTGACCTACGAGTATTGTTGCTCGGGCCTCCGGGGGCAGGCAAGGGCACCCAAAGCAGCCAAATCGCGGAGACATTCGATATTGAGCATATCACGACCGGTGATGCGTTGCGGTCTCGAAAGGACATGGAGACCGATTATGGGACGCCTCGCGAGTTTATGGAAGCGGGTGAACTGGTCCCCGATCCGGTTGTAAACCAGATTGTCGAGGCAGCCATCGACGCAGCAGAAGGGTTCGTATTGGATGGCTATCCACGTAATATCGAACAGGCTGAGTATCTCGATGGAATTACCGAGTTAGATATCGTGATCCAATTGGATGTCGGTCGTGAGGAACTGATCCGTCGATTGACGGGGAGACGGGTTTGCAGTGAGTGTGGAGCGAACTTCCACGTCGAATTCGCACCGCCCGAATCCGAGGGAGTTTGTGACGATTGTGGCGGCGAGTTGATTCAACGGACTGACGACTCACGAGAGACAGTCGAAGAGCGATTATCGGTGTACGAGGAGACCACCAAGCCGGTCATTGACCATTACAGCTC
>CAZXER010000029.1:3974-5657 GCA_964639975.1 uncultured Halobacteriales archaeon
AGCGATTATCGGTGTACGAGGAGACCACCAAGCCGGTCATTGACCATTACAGCTCAGATCAGTCGTTTTACGAGGTTGACGGTGAATCCTCTCCAGATGCGGTTTTCGAGAAAATCGAATCGCTCATCTCGGCCGTTGCGGCGGAATGATCAGGCAAACCCTCATCGTGGATACCGGGATCGACTGGGCGAAGGTCCTTGAGCTACCCGTCGAGGACCGCCGTATTCTCCGTTATATGCAGGTACATGATCGGTGTCTCGGTTTTTGACAGGTCGATTCCTTCAAGTGATTCGAGTTGGGAATCATAGCTCACGGTTGCATCACCCCGCATCGTGAGTTCATCGGAGATGATAGCCCCAGTGACAGCACTCGTACCGGCGATATCCACGTGTGCATTCGGTGCGTAGAGGACGATATCGAGCTGGACGTTACCGGCAATATTTGCGTGGTCTCCGCCGAGGTGGACCAAATTCCGGTGGGCTTCAACCGCCTCGTTGTCGGTACGAATCGAATAGTCCCCATCCGTGTTGAACTCACCAGTCACGAAATACTCAACGCCATGTTCTGGGTCTCCAGTGACGGTAATACTAGCTCCAAGGTCGAAATCACCCTCGACAGCGATGATGACATCCTCGGTGGTATTTATCACTACATCATCTGAGACGGTGAGACCATCCTCGAAGTAGTAGGTGCCACCGGTGAGTTCACAACCATCGATAGACTCGTTGCCACACGCCTCGGTGATGTTATCGCTTTCCGACGCAGTATCTTCGATCTGGTTCTCGATAATCGGTGTATTGTCTGGCAGAAATTCCGATTGTTCGACCCCGTCGTACTCGACGTTCCCCCGCGTGGTGAAGTCCTTCGAGTAGGTTATCTCCTGGCTGAGAGTCATCTCGTTCATCGATTCCATCGTCGCAGTGACCGTCTCATTCTCGTGATCGACGGTGACATTGCCGTCGGTATACTGGGTGAAAAACTGGGACCACCCGAGGTAGTACTCACTTTGCACGACGATATCGACACTTCCGTTCATCACCGGATTGTCGAATGGCTGATCAGTTCCCGAGTAAGATGTGTCCAAATCGGGATAGGCCGGACGGATGTGTGTGCCGGCCGCGATGGTGATCGTTCGTTGGAGTTGATTGATACCCTCTGACTCGAGGCGCAACACCTGGATATTCGCGGTGAACGAGCTCAATCCGAAGTTGGGTGGTGCAACGAGTCGTGATCGTCCATCGTCGACCCTGAAAATACCTCCTCCCTCGAGTGCGTAGGTGACATCATCATGCTCGACTTCCACCGTTCCAATGGCTGGATGTTCATACAACGTTTGAGATGACGACTCCGTCGAGTTATTGTACCCATGGTGTTCGATTCGAACGGCGGTAGCCGTCTCGTTGATAGAAACAGAGGCCCCTGCTGGTGGGGCAATATCGAACGACTGTGGTGCCTCCCCCTCGATGGCGATATCGGCAGTCGCTGAACGAAGATCGAGGAGCATCCCTTCGATCGCTTCCTCTTCGGATTGAGATTGTAAATCCCCGAATGAGGCCATGGCGACGCCCATGATGAGCAGTGCTGCTGCGACGACGATACCCACGAGTAACAAGGTCCCCAGCACCTCTGCTTGCCCCCGTGTATCGCCACGCATGGCTCAAATAACGCGACGTTATTACGCAC
>CAZXER010000029.1:5757-17193 GCA_964639975.1 uncultured Halobacteriales archaeon
GCTTGCCCCCGTGTATCGCCACGCATGGCTCAAATAACGCGACGTTATTACGCACAGAACAAGTTATATGTTGTCCTCAAAATATATAATGTGATATTATCGCTGCAAAACTCGGGTATTCCAGGCATAGAGCGATATTGCAACATTCAAAACCGATGCCTCCGTAGCACCGTTCGAATGGGTCACGCTGCCGATCGTGCCAAAGTGCTGATGGAGCAGGAAGAAGGCTTCGTTGACGCGATTGCCACCATCAGTAACCTCGCAGAGGACCAAGACGAGATCGAGTGGCGTGATGTCAAGGACGACCTGACCAGTGGGCAATGGGGACGGCTCATCCAGGAGGGCATTCTCGAAAGCGGTGATGATGGATTTCGGTTGGCAGATGAGGACGAGATCGCTGACCTGTTGGAGGATGACTACGAGCCGATCAGCCTCGAGATGGACGAGATCGATGCCGAGGTCAGCTGGACGCAGTACGACAAGTTAGCCGGCCTCATCTCGGTCATGTTCTTCGCCGCATACTGGTACGATCCCTTCAGGGACCAGATCGGATCGACGATAAATTTCGTGCTCGCCCCGCTTGAGGGGTCGATGCCGTTTTTCGCGCTGATCCTCGTGCTCGCGTTGATGACCGGGCTGTATTCCGCCCTGTTGCAAGCAAATCTCACGAACAAGGAGGTCATCGCTGCGTATCAAGAACGCATGCAGGCGGTGCAAGATCGACGCAAGGCAGCACAGGAACGCGGTGATGACGAGGCACTCGAGCGCATCCAGGAGCAACAAATGGAGGCTATGAGTGGGATGCTCCAGATGTTCAAAGCGCAGTTCCGTCCGATGGTCTGGATTATGATCCTCACCATCCCTATCTTCCTCTGGCTCTGGTGGTTCACTGGCCAGGGTATCCTAACTGGAACGGAACTTGAGGTGGTAATGCCGATCTTCGGTGAAACCCGTTGGGATCAGAACCTGCTGGGGCCTATGCGCTCGTGGATCGTCTGGTACATCTTCTGCTCGATTAGCTTCGGGCAGCTCATCAGGAAGGTGCTGAACATCTCGACCTCGCCAACGGGGTAATCGGAAACGCCTTTGTAGGCACGGGCGCCTCGAATCGGTATGTTACTCACCGTCTCCGGGCCTCCGGGGGGTGGCAAGACCACCACGGCGCGAGCGCTCGCCGATCGCTTCGACTTGGAACACGTAAGCGGCGGTGATATCTTTCGGATGGTCGCCAAGGAGCGGGGCCTGACTGTCGTCGAATTGAACGAAGCCGCTGAGGACGACCCGTCGATCGACCTCGACCTTGATCGACGACTGCAATCTATCGCCACCGAACGCGATGAGGTGGTTCTTGAATCGCGCCTCGCCGGTTGGCTCGCTGGCAATCAGGCGGATTTTCGGTTCTGGCTCGACGCTCCAATCGAGGTACGGAGTGAACGGATCGCCGATCGCGAGGAGACCGACCCGACGACGGTCGCCGCGGAGACACGAACCCGAGAGGCGAGTGAGGCGAAACGGTATCGAGAGTATTACGGTATTGATATCGGTGATACCTCGATTTACGATCTGGCCATCACCACCAGCCGGTGGGATCAAGGGGCGGTTGTGGACATCATCGCGGACGCGATCGAGGCGTACGAACCGACCACCGACGAGGGGCAACGATCGGTCGAATCGATTGAGCTACCCCCTGAGTGATGGCTCTCCCGCCACCTCCATCAGAACGGACGCCTGCTGAACTCTCCGAATTCGGGGTGGTCGTCCTCGACAAACCGGCCGGACCGACCTCCCACCAGGTCGGACAGTGGGTGGCCGATATCGCGGGTGTGGAGCGGGCTGGCCACATGGGTACCCTCGACCCGAAGGTCACCGGCTGTTTACCCGTCCTTCTCGGGCGTGGGACCCGATTGACCGACGTGCTCTCTGGCGGTGAGAAAGAGTATGTTGCCATCCTCGAACTCCACGACGAGCCACCGGCGGACTGGCGAGATCGACTTCAGCAGTTCGAGGGGGAGATCTACCAAAAACCCCCCAGAAAAAGCGCGGTCTCTAGGCGGTTGCGCACGCGGGCTGTGACCGATCTGGACGTACTCGAGCGGAACGGACGCCACGTACTCCTGAGCGTACGATGTGCGGCTGGAACGTACATCCGGAAGCTCTGTCACGATCTCGGGCTGGTGCTCGGAACCGGCGGTCACATGGCCTCTCTCAGACGGACCCGCAGCGATCCATTCACCGATGCGGAACTGGTCACCCTCCATGATCTGACTGACGGGGTTGCATTCTGGCAGGAAGACGACGATATCGATGCACTTCGAGGGGTCATTCGACCTGCCGAGGATGCGCTCTCGCATCTGCGGAATGTGACGATATCTCCCGGGACGGCTGAGTCGGTTGCCGAGGGGGCGCCGGTGTACGCACCTGGGGTCATCGACGTAGATCCCCCCATCGCGGACGCCGCCGAAGATGCCCAGAGGGTCGTCTGTACCATCCCCTCGGGGTCGGCTATCTGCATTGGTCGACTAATCGGTGACCCCCACGATAGCGATGGGATTGTCGTCGAGCTCGAACGCGTTCTCGTGTGACAGATTGCAGCGGGCTCGAACCAGACCTAAACGAACGGCTTAACAGGGCAAGCCCCAATGCTCAGGTTGCGGGGCCGTGGGGTAGTGGTATCCTCTGCCGCTGGGGGCGGTAGGACCTGAGTTCGATTCTCAGCGGCCCCATCGATCGCTGTTCATCGGTGACACTCACTTGCTGGATTGATGCATCTTGCGAGGAGAAACGGTTACCCATCTTGCGACATATACATTGAGTAGCACACATGCAGTTCTGCCCGGAGTGCGGGTCGATGATGCGACGCGACGATGAGTGGATGGTCTGCACAGACGACTCCTGTGATGGGCGTGAACCGGTCGACGAGGAACGGGCAGCGGAGTTCGTCTCTGTCGACGAACAGACCGATAGCGAGGTCATCGAGACCGACGAGCAGGTGGCTGATGAGGGCCTACCAACCACCGACGATGTTCGGTGTGACGAGTGTGGGAACACGCGTGCGTGGTATCGACTCAAACAGACCGCGTCCGCCGATGAGCCCCCCACTCGCTTTTTCAAGTGTACCGAATGTGGCCATCGCTGGCGTGGATACAATTGAACGCCGCGGTTCCAGACGGTTCGAAGGCTTTATCCGCGGTCTTGGCTTCAGCACACCGTAACGACCATGTCCGACAAACCGGCCTCGATGTACCGGGCCATTTCGAAGCCCCCCTACACACGACGTGAGTACATCACGGGTCTGCCGGGATCGAAGATCGCTCAGTTCCACATGGGCGATCGCGAAGCCGATCCCGACTCGTACCCGGTTCAGATGAGTCTCGTCGTAGAGGAGGAGTGTCAGATCCGCCACGGTGCCCTCGAGGCGTCACGATTGAGCGCGAATCGATTCCTCATCAAGGAACTCGGCGAGGGGAACTACAAGATGTTGCTGCGTCGCTACCCGCACCACGTCCTCCGAGAGAACAAACAGGCGACCGGCGCTGGCGCTGATCGGGTGTCCGATGGGATGCGCCAGTCCTTTGGCAAGGTTGTCGGGATGGCCGCACGAATCCAGGGGGGTGCCCGAGTCTTCACCATCTGGTGTGATGTCGAGGATGCCCCCGTGTGCAAGGATGCACTGCGCCGTGCGTACAACAAGATATCACCCCCGTGTCGGATCGATGTCGAGCGCGGACAGGAACTATTGATCGCGTAACGAGACGTCGAGGCCTTCGCCTGTGGCGTTAGATCTTGCTGTTGCATCGGATGGGCCGACACGAAAGCGCCTGCAGCGACATCTACCACCGCTTGGTATCGCCGTCCACCACGTCGCGGTCGGAGCTGGGGTCGATGAGATCGGTCGTAGCTTCGACGCAGACGCCTACGATGTCGGTTTCGTCTACCCCACTCGGACCGTCGAGGGAGATGTGTTCACCGCAGCCACGGGGCTCCCGTGGGTCAACGATCGCGATGATATCCTGACGACCCGGAATAAGGCCGGGTCGCTAACGCAGCTGCATGCAGCCGGTATTCCAATTCCACGAACGGTCCACATCTCCTCACCAGCCGACGAGGCGACCGTCGTGGAGGCATTTCGTTCCTTCGAGGGGCCCGTCGTCCTCAAACCAAACACGACGACAAAGGGGATCGGCCACGTCCTCCTGAGGGATGAGGACAGTCTCAGGGGCATCTTCGATTACATCGACCTGCTACATGCCTTCCCCGCGACGCGGGATCGGTCGTTCCTTATGCAGACGTACCTCCCAGACGCACGTGATCTGCGCTTGACGCTCATCGATGGCTCGGTCGTCGGGGCCGTTGAACGACAGCTTCCAGAAGACGCTGATGGCCATTGGGTCAAGAACGTTCATCGAGGTGCGACGGCCGTCCCCATCGATCCGCCAGATGAGGTGATTGAACTGGCCCAACGGGTTGCAACCGAGCTGTCGATCGATTTGCTGGGAGTGGATATCTTATTCACATCGCAGGGGCCACTCGTCTTGGAGGTGAATGGACGACCGACAATCGACCGTATCGAGAAGTACAATTCTGATGTCTACGAGCGTCTCGCCGCTCTCATCGAACGAACCGCCGCTGAGGCCTAATCGATGTCGATCGAATGGCCTGCTTGAACCGCGTCGAATTGGATCTCCAGCACGCCGTTGTTGTAACTCGCCTCAGCAGAGGATTCATCGACCCGTCGAGGTAGTCGAACTTGTTCGTCGTAGCTCCGACGCTCTCCGCTGGCGGTGACAGTGACGACTCGACCATCGCAGGTGATCTCCATATCGGACTTTTCCACGCCCGGTAGATCGGCGACCACCCTGAGACCATCCTCGTCCTCGTAGACATCGATGTGGGTCGGGGTGTCCGGCTCGTCTCTCGTCTCGAAGCGGAACGAGCTGGGCCCCTCGAACATGTCCTCGATCATCCGCTCAAACTCCTTGAAGAAGTCGCCAAAGGGGTCGTCACGCCTATCATCTCGCATACGTGAAACGAAGGAGCGAACGAAGGAAAAGCCTTCCGTCAGAGGCCGATACCGAGCGCTTCGTCGGTCAGTTCCATACTGGTTGCACCATCGGTGGTACCAGTAATTGCCCGGATTGCATCGATGTTCTCTGGGACCACATCGCTTTCTTGATGAATCGCCTGAAAGAGGTACAATTCGCCATCATCCACCGATATCGACTCCGACCAGATCCCATTCTCCCACAGATCGCCACGTGGTCGCCCGGCGTCGAGAGCGAACTCCTTGAGATCGGCTGTACTGTCGATATCCATCTCCTCCTCAATGAGGTGCAGGCGACTCGACGCAGCGAGGGTGTCCTGAACCTCAGCTACGGACGGGTCAGCGCCTAGCTCGATGTTCAGTGCATGGACGTGCATGAGCGTCGCTGGAACCTTCAGCCCGACCGTGTCGATCTGAAGCTCGGGAAAGATGGTCTGGACGTCCGGGCCGTGGTGTGATGGGACGGTAACCGGATCGGGGAGGATGTCGTTGATCGGGCCGCGACCGCTCTGTGTCGGATCGCCACCACGGCGCACCAACGTGGCACGAACCTGATCGACCCCAAACGCGCTCTCAAGCTGATCGACCACCCGAACGATCCCGGTCGTGTTGCACGAGACCACTCGTACTGCGTCTGCCCCCACGGCGGCGTCGAAGTTGGCACACGCCGTGAAGCTTACATCGACGAGGTCGGCATCCTCCCCACCTTGGAAGATAGCCGGCGTATCCATCTGGGCATACTGCTCCGCATAGCTCGCACCGACGCCGGATGGTGTGGCATCGACGATGACATCGCTTGCGTCGATCATGTCGTCAACGACTCCTGCAGGCTCCAGCCCGGCGTCCTCGAAGGCCGAAACGCGTTCTGACTGGGCCGCATACAACGGGTAATCGCGGTTATCTGCTGCCTGTGCCTCGTGATTGGGACTTCGCTTTGCGACCCCTGCAACGGTCATATCAGGTTGTGCAGTAACGGCATCGGCCACTCGCTTGCCGATGGTTCCATACCCGTTGATGCCGACCTTGATCATATACGTGGCTGGCCAAGCCAACCGGTTAACCGTTACGAGGCAGCTGTGGCGGTGTGAACCGATGACATCGCCACGGATACTCTCGTGTTGACAAGACCTTTCGGCTCCGCTGTCGATCGCTGGATTATGGAACCCTCCGACGACCTCACAACCGCTGCTCGAACCGCGGTGGAGCAATGTCTCGCAGTGAACGCAGATGAATCCTGCACGGTCGTCTACGATAGTGGGACTGAGGAAGTTGCGAACGCGTTGTACGAGGTCGCGGCCGAACACACGAATTCGGCCGTGCTGATCGAGTATCTCGGAGGTGAGACCCATGGCAGCGAACCACCAGCTCCGGTCGCCGGTGCGTTGTTGGAGTCTGATGTGTTCCTTGCCCCGACTTCGAAGAGCCTCAGCCACACGCGGGCACGGCAGCAGGCGTGCGAGGCAGGTGCCAGAGGAGCGACCCTTCCAGGGATTACACCTGCGGTCTTCACGACCGGGCTTGCTGCAGATTACGAACACATCGCCACCACCTGCGAGGACCTCCTGGCGCAACTCGAGGACGCGACGACGATCCAGATCGAGACCGATGCCGGTACCGACCTCACCGTCGAACCCGGGTCACGGGACTGGTATTCGGATACCGGGATCGTCCACGAGCCTGGTGACTTCTCTAACCTTCCGGCCGGTGAGGTCTTTGTGAGTCCAGCGACCGCCGACGGACGGGTGGTGATCGACGGGACGATGCGGCCATATGGCCGCCTCGAGCACACGATCGAAGTACACATCGAAGACGGGCTGGTCACCCACATCTCCGATGAGGCCGTTCGAGAGACAGTGGATACCGCTGCAGATGCCGTCGGCGACAATGCGTACAACGTCGCAGAACTCGGTGTCGGTGCCAACGTCGGTGTCACCGAGCTCGTCGGCTCCGTCCTGCTAGACGAGAAGGCAGCCGGGACGATCCACGTGGCGATCGGCGATGATGCCAGCATCGGGGGCGACAACGAGGCACCGATTCACCTCGACGGTGTGATCAAAGAGCCCCGCATCGTCGCTGATGGAACACCCGTCGAACTCCCCACACCCCGGAATGGGAAGGACGTTTAGGGCCAGGTTCCCTATCCCGTATCAATGACGGAGGCAGGTGAACAGCTGGCCGTGACCTGTCCGGCCTGCTCACCGGATTTCGAGACCATCCACGAGGTGGTGTCAAATGGCGGCCAGCCAACGGTCCAGTGTCGTGAATGTGGCCACGTCCATACCACCAACGCCCCGTCCTCAGCGGCGCCCAGATCGCTTCGGACCATCGTCTCACAGGATGGTGAATCGATTCGGACGACGATCGACGTCCCCCCGGATGCAGTCCTCGAGACCGGGGACCGCTTCGTCGTGGAGACCGAGGAGGCCGTCTACAGCGTCGAGCTCACGAGCATCGAGGATGACGAGGGTGGCCGGCATGACACCCTTCAGGCTGAGCGAGCAGAGACCCTGTGGACCCGGGATATCGGCAACCTATCGGTCAACGTCACCATCCATCCACAACGTGGGAGCGGTGACGAATCCCGATCTGCTAGTCTCAGCGTTCCTGGCGACGAGGAGATCGCCGTGGGTGACTCGATTTCCATCTCGGGCACATCCGTCCGTGTGATCGGGGTACTGCTTCGCGATTCGGCCGTCGAAGCGGGACGGCCTCGAAAGCTGGATGAGACGGGTGACACCGCCCTGGCGATGGATCTCGATCGAGTGTATGCCCGTCCTACCGGCCGGGTTCGTCGCGACCCGTGGTGAGCAGGATGACCGACGATGTTACTGCGGCACGAGAACGCATGGTGGAACGACTCCAGCGCTCAGGGTACGTGTCGCGTGCCTCGACCCTCGAGGCGCTTCGGACGGTCCCACGAGAGCAGTTCATCCCGGAGCACAACCGCGAGAACGCGTATCGAGATCGACCCCAACCGATCGGGGACGGCCAGACGATCTCGGCTCCGCATATGGTTGGGAAGATGGTTGATCTGTTGGAGCTCGAGACGGGCGATCGAGTCCTCGAGATCGGCACGGGTTGTGGCTATCATGCGGCCGTCGTCGCCGAGGTCGTCGGGGCTGAAAACGTCTACTCCGTGGAGGTGTCGCCTCACCTAGCCGAGGAGACCCGCGAGCGCCTTGACGACCTCGGCTACGGCGACATCTCGATCCGGGTCGGAGATGGACGCGAGGGGTGGGCGGCCCACTCTCCGTTCGACGCGAGCTACCTCACCTGTGCAGTACCGGAGATACCCACACCCATTCTCGAACAGGTTCGCCACGATGGATACGTGGTTGCACCGATCGGCACCTCCGTTCAGAAGCTCGTTCGTGTAACCGTCCGCAATGGCTCCATCGCAGCCCGAGAACATCACGGCGGTGTCAGGTTCGTGACCATGCGCGAGGGACCGACGCGAGGTTAAAGAGGGACCCCGAATAAACGTCTCAGATATGGACCCTGCGGTGCTCCGAGAGGATATGGTCGATAGCCTCGAATTCGAGGCGAAGGGCCACGTCACGTCCTCGTCCCTCTCGGTGGCGATGCGCGAGGTGCCTCGTCATGAGTTCATCGACGGTCCAGGACCCTATGAGGACGTCCGTCGAGAGTTCCGCGGGAGCACGATCTTGTCGCCGAGTCTCGTCGCCCAGTTGTTCGAGGCGCTCGAGGTATCCGAGGACGATTCAGTCCTCATCGTCGGTGCTGGCGTCGGCTACACGGCGGCTGTCGCTGCTGAGTTGAGCGATCCCCAGGCGGTACATGCGATCGATATCGACCGCTCGCTGGTGATCGAGGCCCGCCGGAACCTCGCCCGTGCTGGATACCGTGAAGTCCTGGTCGACTGCATCGATGGGGCCAATGGATTGCCTGAGTACGCCCCGTACGATCGGGTCTTGGTCGAGGCAGCGGCGATCGACCCACCGCAAGCACTCATGCGACAGCTGGCCCCGGATGGCCGCCTCGTCATGCCCACAGGGGTCCGGCCTCAACATCTCGTAACCTACCGCGCAGACGGAGAGACGCACCGAGGCCAAGCGGTTCGATTCAAGCCGTTGCTCGTCGATGGAGAGCAACGAGGTGCGATCGAACGCAATCGAACCGATCGCGAGGATCGTGAACGGGCACGGCAGGCGGAACAAACCAGAGCTGGCTGGGAACACGAGTGGCTCGACTGGTCGGCTGCTCGAGACTGATATTGACGGTTGTGCGAGGTCCCCTGTTGACCGCCACTGTATCGGTCGGTGGCAAACGTTCGCTTTAAAGTACTATCTGCCATGGTGTCAACCAGATGGTCCGGGACCCCTACGCGTCCGAGGAGCCACCAGCGGCCTCAGCAGTACTCGAGGCGCTCTCTGACGAGGATGCCCGGGCGATACTACGGACCTTGACAGAGCCCATGACAGCACAGGAGATCCAAGCAGAATGTGATATTCCAGAGTCGACCCTGTATCGAAAACTGGATAAGTTGACCGAGACCGGTCTGTTGACCCAACAGACCCGAATCCGTCGCAACGGACATCACGCGAACGAGTATGCCGTGGCGTTTTCGGCGATAACCGTCACCCGAGATGATGAGGATGGGGAGCTACTCGTCGATATCGTGACTCCGGCCCGGACGGCTGATGAACGACTCGCCGAACTGTGGACGGAGGTGGGGAGGGAAGTATGAGTCCACATGATCTCCTCGGCGACGGCGGGGTCATCCCGCTGGTGTCACTGGTCAAGACTGGTATCCTCTTGCTAGGGGGCTTTGTCACGTTGATGTCCCTGCGAGCCTACCGCAGGACCGATGACACCGGGTTGTTGTATCTCGGGATCGGCTTCGGGATCATCACTTTAGGGACGTTCCTCGCCGGCGTCATCTACAACACATTGGATGTTGCTCTCGCTGATGGGATCCTCGTCGAAAGCCTCCTCATCTTCGTCGGGTTTGCCGTCATCGCCTATTCGTTGATGTCACGGCGCTGAGGTGTCACCCGGGCCGTGTGGGCGCTGGATACCCCTCAAGGTGACTGATGACGCAGTCTCCACTCAAATATTGGTTCAAGAAAATCCCCGCCCGAAGCGGGATTTGAACCCGCGTCACGACCGTGACAGGGTCGTATGATGGGCCACTACACCATTCGGGCTCGGCAGCACACCAGCCTATCCTCAAGGTCATATTAAGGCTTTCCAAAGGCTGGCTAGAGTCGCACACTGCGGGACACTTGACAAGCGTTAAGTAGCACCCCAATTAACATCACGCAAGTATCTCGTGCCCGTCGCTTTTGCGTCGGCAATACCACCCATGGTAAACGTACACGCCCACACGTTAGTACCGGAGCATCGCGTGATGAGTGAAGATGAACTTGAGGAACTCTTCGACGAGTACGATATCGACCGGACGGACCTCCCGAAAATCCTCGAAGATGATGCCGCACTGCCCGAGGAGGCCTCCGTCGGTGATGTCATCGAAATCACTCGAGAGTCACGAACAACCGATACCGCGTACGTGTACCGGCTTGTGATCGAGGGATGAAGGACGACCATCGACGCGCTCTTTCGCGCAACTACTTCGCTGAGGAACGCCTAGCTGAGCACCATTTCCGTTCGTTCAACGGCTTCCTCGGGCGGGGTATGCAGGAGGTTGTCGACGAGAAAGGGACCATCGAGACCGATATCGGCGACAAGGAAGGTGAGGAACCGGTTTGGATCGAACTCGGCGACATCCGGATCGTCACCCCCCGTGTTCGAGAGGCAGACGGCAGCGAGGAGCTGCTCTATCCACAGGAAGCCCGCCTGCGGAACATCACGTATTCGGCGCCGGTCTTCATGGAGATGAGCATCGTCCAGGGTGACCCCCATGAGGACGAGGACAGCGTCGTCGATCACCAGGAGGTAAAGGTCGGACGGATGCCGATCATGGTCGGTTCACAAAAATGCAATATCGCGGATTTCTCCGAGCAGGAACTGATCAAAATCGGCGAGGATCCGGCCGACCCGGGTGGATATTTCATCGTCAATGGATCTGAGCGTGTCCTGATGACGAGTGAGGATCTCGCCCCCAACAAGATCCTCTGTGAATACGATTCGAAGTACGGCGACCAGGTCGAGATCGCCAAGACGTTCTCACAACGTCGTGGGTATCGGGCACTCGTCCTGTGTGAACGCACTCGGAATGGACTCCTCGAGGTGAGCTTCCCGAGTGTCAGCGGGTCGATCAACTTCGTGACACTGGTCCGAGCGCTCGGCGTGGAATCCGACGAGGAAATCGTCCATCTGGTCTCAGACGATCCTGAGATCGTGAAGTACATGCTGGAGAACCTGGAGGCAGCCGAAGTCGACACCACCGAGGAGGCCATCGAGACCCTCGGCGA
>CAZXER010000030.1:0-11884 GCA_964639975.1 uncultured Halobacteriales archaeon
ATCGAGAAGGTTCTCACCGAGGACGAGGACGACGAGGTCTCAAAGACCTTCGCGTGATGCGGTCCGATGGCCGGCGGATTCATTCGGACCCATGGTACAATTTGACTACTGCCACCATCCTCGCTTCAACGAGAAGGTTTCCTCTCAGAAGTGACTCCTAATCAATCACTCGTGGATCGCCGGTCAGTTTTGGCAGCAGCTACCGGTTCAGTAGCAATGGGTACGGCCGGTTGCCTCCGAGAGATTCGAAGCATCCTGAACATGGATGCGGAAGATCGTATGGAACTATCCATCGCGACGGTTCCAGCCGATGACGATCATCCACTAGTAACGATAGCGAATCGGTTGCGAGATAATCTCGAGGCGATAGGCGTCCAAACGTCGATCGACCTTATAGAACTTTCAGAATTCAGGCTCCAAGTCCTCTTCAATCACGACTTTGATGTCGCTGTGGTCCGCCATCCTGGGATTCCCAACCCGGACAATCTGTACAGTCTGTTTCACTCGAAATATGCTCCAGAACGCGGGTGGCAAAACCCCTATGGGTTGACGAATTACGACATTGATTCACTTCTTGACAACCAACGTCAACAATCGGGTACGGACCGAGTGAGTTCCATCGAGCAATTGCTCGAATTGATCGTCCAAGAACAACCGGTTGCTCCAATATGCTTTCCAACAACACGTCGATTCACTAGAACTGCTGGCTTTCAACCACCGCTGGAACGACCACCGACTACATCCGCTGAAATCCTTGCAGTTTCGCTGAGTGACCCGACCGATGGTCTCACTGTCGCGATGCGTGAGACCTCCTCGACGGTGAATTTAAACCCGATATCGATAGAATTCCGCAACAGAGGGTTCATCGCCGGCTTGCTGTATGACTCACTCATTCGGATCCACGATGGTGAGGTTGTTCCTTGGTTGTCATCGGCGATAACGTGGGATGACAATCGAGCCCAGGTTTCACTTCGGGATGCTACCTGGCATGATGGTTCTCCAGTCACAAGCGACGACGTAGCCTTCACCTACCGGTTTTTCTCAGATACGACTGCCGATGATGTTGATGCGAGGGCACCTGTTCCTCGATTCCGAGGACGGAGCTCCCTCGTCGAATCCATCGATGTCATCGATACAACGACCCTCGAATTTACCTTTGACGCCGAACGAACGGTCGCTCGGCGAGCGTTCACACTCCCGATCATTCCGCGACACATTTGGAAGGACCGGCGAGACTCGGCTTCTATTGGGCCGATATCAGGGAGTGAAATGGTTACCGAGGCTCTCGTGACGGATAATTTCCCTCCCGTTGGAAGCGGACCATACAGATATCGCGCGAGCGAGGAACTGGAATATTTGGAATTGGAACGGGTTGATACACACTTTACCACCTCAGCAGACGATTTACACAACTTCCGACCACCAGCAGAGACGATGTCCTTCGAGGCGGTGCCAAATGAGGGTACTATGATCGATGGCCTTGAGAGTGGAGCGTACGAGTTCGCGCTAACCCCGCCAACGGAGGCCATCCAAAGCGAACTGCCTACAGAGATCTCAGTACTAGAGAAACCTGGAACGGAATTAATCCATATCGCCTATAACCTGAAGCGAAGTCCACTTAGTAACCGGAATTTCCGCCATATCGTTTCCCGAATGGTCGATAAGGTAGCTATCGTAGACGAGCTGTTCGATGGATATGCTCGTCCCACAGCCACCCCAATTTCTGACCCATCTTGGGTGCCAAACTCCCTCCAGTGGGACGGGACAGATCCAATCACGCCGTTTTTCGGTACATCCGGTGAATTCGACGAGGAGTCCGCCCGATCGGCCATCATGGACGCAGGGTTCAGTTACGACGATGAGGGGTATATCATTAATCCAGAGTGAGAATGGCGTTACTAGAAATTCTGCTGAGGATCACCTTCGTCACAGTCGTTTCCATCTCTATTGGATTGGTGGTAGTCGTCGGTCTCGATCGCGTACCCCGGGAGTTCGCGTTCTGGCGGATGAGACTCGTGGCTGTCCTTCCCGAACTCATTATTCTCGGTTTCATACTCGCATTCAATAACATTGCACGCCGATATGGGCCAGATATCTCGTGGATACTCGGTTGGGAGTTCACAGATACCATCTATCGGTTGGAGGGCACATTCGTCGTCTGGATTCAGGAGTTTGCCAATCCACTCACGACGACGTTCTTCTCCAGAATCTACATTTATGGCTACATCTTTTTGCTGGTCTTCCCCGCTATCGCGTATTTTGTATTATCAGACAATCGCCCGTTGCGAGTGCTGTTGTTGGCGTATGGAGTGAACTATCTCATCGGTCTCGGATTTTATATATTGATTATCGCCTACGGTCCACGGAACCTGCTCCCCGAACTCGTGGACCCGCTGTTGTACTCATCGTTCCCGGAATATCAAGAACTGACTCGACAAGTCAATCGACGAGTCAATGTATTCCCGTCGTTACATACGTCGTTGTCCATGACCGTTGTGATACTCGCCTATCGAACACGGGGCAGTTATCCCCGGTGGTTGCCCCTTGCAACGTTCATTGGTATAAGCGTCGTCATATCGACGATGTACCTCGGCATCCACTGGGCGACTGACGTAGTCGCTGGGGTATTCCTGGCATGGGTGTCGGTGGTCAGTGCAAGTTATATCATAACTACCTGGGGCGGTGACTCGTTCCTCCCACAACGGTTCTATAACAAACTCAGTGGTTGATGCTCCGTTTGCTCACCCAAATACCGTAAAGAATGTATAGGCTCCACCAAAGATGACGATCGTCATCAGGGCGAGGATGAGGAGGTAGCCGATTACGGTCGATACTGCAGTCCATCCCGCCGGGTGGGTGAGTACGTCACGGACGGTGTCTGCCATGTGTCGAGGTGACGCCGCGATGACCAAAGCTATACTGGTCGGATGAACCGGGTGTCAGTCGTAGGGGTGTCCCCACTCACCTCGGTGGACAACCTCGCCGATATCCTTGCGCTCACGAGTAGCTGCGGACCCCTCGATGCGACCGTCTCCAGGTTTTCCAATGACGATAGCTCCGATTGGATCGTACTCAGGTGGCACCGAGAACGCCGATCTGAGCGGCGACCAATCCTCACGTGGAATTCCGAAAAAGAGGGCTCCGAGCTCCTCGGCGACGGCGGCGAGGAGGATATGCAACGCGGCAAAGCCAGTGTCGATGTACCAATACGGCACTGGCCACCGGTCCTCGTCACGATCGGTCCACCCTTTGTCGGGTTCAGCATACCGGTCGAGGTAGGCTTCCTTCGAGGCGAATGGGACGATGACGAGCGGGGCTCGACGAACCTCGGCAGGTTGTGGGTTGTGCTCGTTCGTCTCCCAGAAGCGTTCGAGCTGGGAGGCAGTCTCACACACGAGGAACTCGAATCCCTGTGAGAATCCTGCCGATGGTCCTTGCAACCCGGCCTGAACGATCCGATCGACGGTCGCTTGATCGAGCGGGTCTTCGGCGAACGTCCGGACCATCCGGCGACGGTTGATCACCTCGTAGTAGTCCATAGCTTGCCTCACGAATGGATTCGAGCCAGTCATCCAAGAAGTCGGGTGGTTCACCACCAAACATCGCTCACGCTAGGCACGGAGTCGACATCCATTCGGGAGGCTTTTGGCCAGTTCCCGATAATTCACTATCAGATGGTACGCATCGACGTGGTTGATCTCCAGGGGCAATTCACCCATCTCGAGCGCCGTGCGTTACGAGATATCGGCGTTGAGGCTGACCTCATCGATCGGGAGACGCCTCCAGCGGAGATCGAAGCCGACGGGCTCGTCCTGTCGGGAGGGCCGGATATCAGCGACGTTGGCCGCTGCGGTGAGTACCTCGACCTCGACATTCCGGTACTTGGGATCTGTCTCGGTATGCAGGTCATGGCGCGTGAACTTGGTGGAACGGTCGGTTCGGGAAGCTATGGTGGCTACGCGGATGTCACCGTGACCATTCTTGATGAGGCCGATCCGGTCGTCGGACCGCTCTACCCCGAGACCCAGGTCTGGGCGAGTCACGCAGATGAGGTCACATCCGCCCCGGCGGGTTTCACTGTCACCGCCAGCTCTGACGTGTGTGATATCGAGGCGATGGGGGATGTGTCACGCGATCTGTACGGCGTGCAGTGGCACCCGGAAGTCGCGCATACAGCTGAAGGCGAGGTCGTGCTCGAAGGCTTCGCAGAGCGCTGTCGATAAAGCAAATCGTTACTCCAGCAGTTCGTCAACGGCCGCCGTACCTCGCTCGATCGCCTCGGTGACGACCGGCGCTGTATCGACACCCTCGACGTGGAGGTACACTTCCAGAGTTAGCTCATCATCCTCGAAAGTGGCCGTCACATCGAGATCATCGATCTCATCTCGATCGAAGGATTCGAGAATCGCCTCGATGCTCGCGTCCTGCGCTACCTCGGCTGGCTCGGCCTCCTCCGCCATCAGCCAGCGAGATCACCGAGACCGCCGAGGACCTGTTGAAGATCCTCTTGGAGCTCTTCGAAGCGATCCTCGATGCGGTCCTCTTGGCGGTCGAGCGCCTGAACTCGTTGCTCGAGCGTATCAATCCGCTCTGAGAGATCGTCGTCTGCATCGGCATGGGTCGTCTTGACCAACAATTCACCAACTTCTTGATACATTTCCGTGTCCTCGTCGAGCTCATCCAGGTGCTCGAGCGCCTGTTGCGCCTCCGCCAGTTCGGTCTCCGCCTGAGCCTTTTGAACCGACAGTTGCTGGGCGGTTCCCTGTAGCTCCTGCAGCTCTTCGAGCTTCTCCTGCGCCTCGGGTGGGAGGTTACCTTGCATATCGATTGTGAAGTCGCCCTGTAGGGAAAAAGCCCGCGGGTCGGTCGGCGTTACTCGATGCTGATCTCTTTCACGTCGCGGCTTCGTTCTTTCAGGAGTACACGGTGTCCACAGTACGGACAGCGAACACCTCCATACTCGTCCAAGTGGACGTCACGCTTGCAGCGGGAACATTTGTAGCTCATTCGTCAGCCTCTGCCTCCTCAAGAGCTGTCTCGACGGATCGTTTGGCCTCCATCCCGGCTGGTGTCTCAGGAAGGAACGAGCCGCCAGCAAACCGGTATCCACACTGTTCGCATTCCCATACGCCGGTCCCTTCTCGGGAGACTGCAGCTTCGTCGCAGGACGGACAGACGTGGTCTTGACGCATGAGACCCTCGATATCCGAGACCCGCTTTCGCGCGATACGGCCGTAACGGGCCCCGAATCGGCCAGCACTTCCGATGCGCCCCGCCTTGTCGTTGCTCATGGTATGCTGGCGTACCCCGCTGGTGCGGATAAACCCTGCGACCCAACGTTGCCTAGACCATCTGTAACGGGTCAACTTTGAGGTATTCCCGCAACAGGACGGTCGCGTACGTTCCCGAGTCAAGGGAGAATCGAAATCGTGGTGGATCCAGCGTGGTCGTCAGATCGGTTCGCTGCCGGTAGGGACGCCAGGAACCCTCGATTTTGCTGATGGGGTTCGTTGCGAACGACTCCCGTTCGATCCCGAGGTTGCTGAGAATCGAGTCGAGGATGCAGCCGGGTTCGCCATCGAGCTCTAGTGTCTCACCCCCGATGAGGGGACCAACGACGGTTGCTTTGCCTCGATTGCAATGGCGAATCGTGGTGTTCAACCGTCGGTCAGTCACCAACTGGACCGTACTTGGATCGATCCGTCCGTCTTCATCAGCGAAACACACCGCATCACCCACGGTAGGTCGGTCTAGTGGAATCCTACGCCGGAGTCGTTCACTGACCACCTCGTTGAACACGTATGACTGGACGGCATGAATGAACAGATGCTGCAGCGACCAGGGCAGGGCTTCAAATGCAGCTTGATAGGCCTCGGGACCCTCCTCAACTAGCACGTTGAGCATTCGCTTTTCGTGATGGAGGTAGCCTGGTGTTGCATCCAGCGCTGCTGTGGTATCACCATCCACCAGTGCTGATGCGATGTCCTCTCGGGCCTGACGCGTCCGTTCGGGTTCGTGGGCACTCGACTCGGTCAGGTACGATGTCACCGCGCTCTCGTAGTCGGCTGCGAGGAGGTGACGACCGATCTCGTGGGTGTTTACACGGCGAATACCGAACCGTTGATGACCGAAATAATTGGGAAACGAGATAGCACCGTCCTCGGTGGTGAGTTCCTCCGTGATATCGCCGATTCGATCGGGATTGGACGCGTTTCTGACGACGACCTCGAACGTGTTGCCCTCGTGATCACCGAATTCGAGCTGGCGACCATACCGACCGACGACGGCAAGGTCGACGCCAGCGATCTCGACGAGGTCTGCTGGCTCAACCTTGTTGATGGTCAGCCATTGCGTGGTCACCGCATTCGCATCCTTCGTTCCGGATACGGCGATTTGCTGGGGATGAATGTCCATCGCAGCTGCTAACGAGGCCAACAAATCATGCGTGTCGCGATCTGTCGCTGTCGCCTCGACAACGAGAAACGGATAGGCTCCCGGGTCAGCATCGATGGGTTCGGGAGTAATACCGGGTTGTTCGGTCACCCGAAAATCGGTCGGAGTTTCCTTGACCCGTCCGCCGATCCCGGGGGTCGACGAGATGTAGTATCGCATCCCGATTGTTCGTTCTCGGAGGTGCCCCGGGAGCATTGGATGGTATCACGAGGCTGGCTCGGCGCGGTAGAAGGCCTTTCGAAACGGTTCCTTTATGGTCGCCTCACCGTTACGCCATGCCAAGACAATGCCGAATTCGAAGGGTCCACTTCGTGGGACACGAAATAAATACGCGAATCATCCCCGCGAGCGTGGCTTCTCTCCACCACAGCGAGCCATCTCCGAGTTTGAGGTTGGCGATAACGTCCATCTCGCGACAGATCCCAGTGTCCGTGAGGGTCGGTTCCACCACCGGTTCAACGGGCAGACCGGGACGATAGCTGGAAAGCAAGGTTCCGCCTATCAGGTGACGATTCACGATGGTGGGAAGGAGAAGACACTCGTGGTCCGAGCGGCCCACCTCAAGCCAACTGACGAATGACGATCTTCAAGGAGATCATCGACGAGGAATACCTGACGATCGCTGAGACGAAGGAGCTGTTATCTGGTATCGAGGAGGAGCGAGCGGATGAGGAAGACCGCGAGATGCGCTATGAGCTTGCCAGGGCCATCGAACACGTCAACCGACTTGCCGTACTCGATGGCGAGGAGGCTCGAGAGCTCGTCGAACGCCTCGAGGAGCACAAGAAGATATCCACCCCGATCGCGTTCAAAATCGCTGATACTCTCCCACGTGACAGAACCGAGTTACGGGCGATTTACGCCCAGGAACGCTTCTCGGTCGATGGAGACGATCTCGACGAGATTCTCGAGATCGTCGCGGAATATCGCTGAACCCGGCGCTACTCTTTAAGGGACTCCTGATCGTATGAGACGAAACCAATGAGTGAAGAGGACTTTGCCCAGGCCATCGTGCTCGATGTCCTGGCCCATGGCCGTTCGGACGATGACCGACCCGGTTACCAACGCGAGCCGGTTTGTTATGCGATTACGGCTGCGGACTTTCAGCTCTATGAGCTGACCTTCGAGGGTCAGCCACCGGTCTCCATTGGCGACTTCATCGAGATCGAGCCGCTCGACGCCATCGAGGGTGTTGTCGATAGAGCTACCATCGGCTATGATGGCCTCTCCTCGGGAGCCAAGTCCGAACTCGAGTACGTCGTTGAGGAGATCATCGAGCGAAACGAGCAGCACTTTGTGGACTTCTTCACCGAGGCACAGCCAGTATCGCTTCGGCTGCACCAACTCAACCTGCTCCCTGGAATCGGTGATAAGATCCGAGATGGCATCCTCGATGCCAGGAAACGGGGCCCGTTCTCGAGCTTCGATGATCTCGAGGCCCGTGTCGATGGGCTGCACGATCCAAAGTCGGTACTCACCGACCGGATACTGGACGAGCTCCGCGAAGCCGACATGAAGTACTACCTGTTCGTCGGTTCTGACGCCTTGTGGGTTCAACAGTAACCGTGGCAGAGCCCGCTCGTGATCCAGATCGGTTGCTCTCCCGAGCAGGTGTTCGAGGAGACCCAGATCGTGATCAGCATTTCTTGGTCGACGATCGGGTTCTCGATCGCATCGCACGGTATGGCGATGAACTCCCGGGCTCGTTCGAGACCGTTTTGGAGATCGGGGCGGGAACCGGTGCACTCACCGACCGACTTCTCGACGTGAGCGATCACGTCATCGCTGTCGAGATCGATCGCCACCTCATTCAGTTCCTCGAAGCGGAGTTCGCCGAGGAGCTCGATTCTGACCATCTCGATCTGATCGGTGGAGATGCACTGGAGCTGGACCTCCCATCGTTCGATGCTGTTGTCGCCAATCTCCCATACAGTGCGGCGAGTCAGATCATCTTTCGGTTACTGCCCGATCGCCAACCCATGGTGGTGATGGTCCAACGCGAGTTCGCCGAACGACTCACGGCCGAGCCGGGCACACCTGCGTATGGTCGCCTCACCGTCTCCGCGTGGTGGTATGCTGATCCGACGGTGCTCGAGGTCGTCCCTTCGACCGCCTTCGACCCCGCCCCGCCGGTCGAAAGTGCGGTAGTCAGGTTCGATCCAGCGCCCCACCGAGCCGATATTGATGAGACTCGATTTCACGATATCGTCAAAGCCATCTTCACCCAGCGCCGCAAAACGCTTCGGAATGCCATTCGGAACACGACCCATATATCCGGCATCGGTGATGCCCAAGCGGTCATCGAATCGTTAGAAGAGACGATGCTCGATCGTCGACCAGATGCCATTGCGCCCGAGGAGTACCTCGATATCACAAGAAGCGTTCTCGAACTCGATGGTGGGCAATGACTCCCCGCGACCAGCGGGTTGAGCGAGACGTCTACCGACCCGCAGAGGATTCGACGTTACTCATTGACGCTGCACGCGAGGCCCTCGAGCCGGGGTCGTTGGTCGTCGATACGGGAACGGGGTCCGGAGTCGTGGGCGATAGATTGCAACAGACGAAAGATATCGAGGTGATTGCCTCCGATATTAACCCCCATGCGTGCCGGGACGCTGCAGATCGAGGTCTTGACACCGTGCGGGGCTCGTTGCTCACGTTCATCGGCGATGGGTCGGTCGATGCAGCGGTGTTCAACCCACCCTATTTGCCAGCCGATGAGGGACTACCCGACGACTGGCTCGATCGGGCTAGTACTGGTGGACCAAGCGGACACGAACTCCTCGTAGAGTGGATCGGCGACCTGAAGCGTGTGTTACGTGATAGCGGGGTGGGAATCTGCATCGTCAGTTCTCACAGTGATATCGACCAAGTCACGTCCACCGCCATCGACGAAGGCTTCACTGTCTCTGAACTCGCGTCGCGTTCCTTCCCATTCGAGCGGTTGGTTGCACTGGAGCTGGCGGCCCCCTAGGTTGACACTCATCCACGGCCGATCATCGTCTCGAGCGTCGAGAGGTACTCCTCTCGAGGACGCTGGTAGAGCTCTCGGAGGTCGATCTCACCGTTGACGAAGGCGGTAGCCTGGTCGATCGCAGCCTCTGTCGCATCGTCTATGGACTCACACGCTGCCAAGCGCTTGCTCACCTCTGGCTCGAGGAACAGCGTCACCGTCCACTGTCCGCTTGACCCAGCTGCGGGTTGCGGGCCAGCCCGTCGGAGATCTTTGCGCCCTTCTCGCACATAGATCGTCGGCAAGCAGGCTGGTGGATGACGAGACCCATCGAAGATGTCGGGTCTGTACGCCAATATCAGCCGATTTCCGGGCTCGTGGTCCCAGAGGTCCCACCCCGCTGGGAGTGATCCGTCATCCATCAGACACAGGTTACTCGTCGATACCCAAAGCCTGACCGTTCTGAGTTATCGCCGTTTAAGCTACTGGCATGCATGATTGCGTACATGGTCGAGGCGATCTCAGCTGACGGATTCAGACGGGTTCTCGCCGAGAATCCTGCAATCCTGATACTCGATACACGGCCCCGAGCGGACTACGAGGAGTGGCACATCCCAGGTGCGGTATCGGTCCCATACAAACCGGGAGATCCGCTCGATACCACCACACTTGATGAGG
The DNA here is from genome assembly GCA_964639975.1 of uncultured Halobacteriales archaeon. GTDB lineage: Archaea > Halobacteriota > Halobacteria > Halobacteriales > SKSH01 > CAZXER01. The sequence continues at coordinate 10,085 of CAZXER010000030.1, forward strand.
CCATCTCTGCTGACACCGACCGGGTACTCACCGTCTGTGGCTGGGGTATCTCATCGTTCGAATTCGCCGAAACGCTCGAAGCCAGGGGGTATCCACCGGTAACCGTGCTGACCGATGGCATGGTAGCGTGGAGCCGGGTGTACGATGTAACAGAGATAGAGATTGACCTCCCAGCAACGTGCTACCAACTTCAGCGGCTGGCGAAGGGCTGTCTCGGGTATCTGGTGTCCTGCGATCGGACCGATTCGGCGGTGGCGATCGATGTGCCGATTCACCTCGATGAGGTTCGCTCGCTCTTGGATGCGATGGATCTCTCGCTCACGGGGGTCGTCGATACGCACATCCACGCAGATCACGTCTCTGGTGGGCCTCCATTGGCCGAACAATACGATGTCCCCTACTACATCGGTGCCCGGGCAATCGATCGAGGCCTTCAACACGAACACGAACCGGTATCGGACGGAGACGTGATCTCAGTTGGGGGCGTTGATCTCCATGTCAGCGAGACGCCAGGTCATACCAGCGAGATGATCACGCTAGGCCTCGCCGATGGGTCCGCTGTCTTCACCGCGGATACACTGTTCACGGATGCTGTTGGTCGGACCGAACTCGAAACACCAGAGCGCGAACACGAACGCGCTCGCGAGCTGTATCAGTCGCTCACGGAGGTGGTTTTCGAGTTTCCGCAGGATACCCTGGTCCTTCCAGGTCATTTCGATCCAGCAACCGAGTGGTTACACCAACCTGAGACGCCTGTTGCGGTCACCCTCGAGACTGTCCGCGATTCGATTTCGGTCCTCGATGGAGGTGAGACAGCCTTCATTGAGTCTATTGTAAAGCAGACCGGAGACCGACCGCCGAATTACCGGGCCATCCAGCTCGTCAATCTGGGTGGCCGGCCCCTCCCAGCCAGTGAGATCGTGACACAACTCGAAATGGGACCAAATCGATGTGCCGTGAGTGCGTGAGGTGTATTCCATGACTAATGCAACTCTCCAACGGTACCGAGATGTTACCGATGAGTGGCGATGGCGAATGATCGCAGACGACGGTCATCCACTCGCAGATGGTACGCTCACATTCGACAGTGCTACTGCGCTCAATGTCCATCTCGAACGGCTTCGAGCCGTTACACCGGAGATGTCCATCGTGGATGGCGGAGACGGGGCGGTGGTTATCCACTCAGGCGAACGGATCGAGGTCATCGATTCGCACGGGCAGGCGCGGTCCCACGTCGATGACGCCACGGTTGGCAGCATCGATCGCGTGGACGAGCTCGATCCAACGGGCCTCAACTGGACGCCCCGGGATGCGGATGTCAACCAGTGGATAGCGGACAACTGGGAGCAGTTCCCGGTCCATACCGCCGATCCGGGACTTTTCTTCTGTCACATCGGCCACGACAGTGAATGGCGCTGGCTGCTCTACCTCGATGGCGAGGTGGTTGCAGAAAGTGGTGAGGGGTACGCAAATCGACAGGCTGCCGAGGCAGCAGCACGTCGGACTCGCAATTCGATAGAATCAGCCGACGAGGATACATGGGGTACTGTGCAGAACGCTTAACCCGCCCCTGCGTGTTCATCCGCGAAATGGCGTTTCGACGGTGGTGCAGCGTATGACCTCAATGGATGACCGACTTGACGAGCTTGACGAACTTCGTGAACAATCGTTGCGCGGTGGTGGCGAAGAACGCATTGAACGCCAGCATGAGAAGGGCAAACTCACGGCGAGAGAGCGGATCGACTACCTGCTTGATGACGGTACATTCACCGAATTCGATCAGTTGCGCACACACCAATC
>CAZXER010000030.1:11984-16933 GCA_964639975.1 uncultured Halobacteriales archaeon
GTCGTTGCGAACCAGCCTCGAGTCAATGCTGGGACACTCACGGTCAATGCTAGCATCAAAGGCGCTCGATTCGTCCGCTTTTGCGATGCGTTCAATATCCCGCTGATTACCTTCGTCGATGTTCCTGGATACATGCCCGGCAAGGACCAGGAGCATCGAGGCATCATCCGCCATGGGGCCAAGTTGCTCTATGCATACTCCGAGGCGACAGTTCCGATGTTGACGGTAGTCTTACGGAAGGCCTATGGCGGTGCGTACTGCGTCATGGCCTCGAAACACATCGGTGGTGACGTCAACTACGCATGGCCGACCGCAGAGATCGCTGTCATGGGACCACGCGGAGCGGTCAACGTCCTGTATAGCGATGAGATCGAGGCCGCTGACGATCCCGACGCCCTCCGGGAGGAACTCATCGATGAGTACCGAGACGAGTTCGCCAACCCGTTCATCGCCACCGATCGGGGATATTTGGATGACGTGATCGAGCCAGTGGCGACGCGAGAGCGACTCGTCGATGATCTCGAGATGCTCGAGCGCAAACGGAAGAGTTCAATGGAGAAGAAACATGGCAACATACCACTCTGAGGCTGTCGACCGTGACGTGGTCGTCTCGCCCACTGCAAGCGATGATGAAGCCGCAGCGATCATCGCGGCTATCGAATTGGCATACGCCGACGAGGAAGCAGGTGATGACGCCGAGGAGAAAGTTGTCGACCCCTGGATTCGCGCGGGCCGATTCGAAGCGATCCGGTCGTTCCGCGGCCGGCCGTCGCCCGATGCACCTCGCGACCCGTGGATGGCGATGGGTCGAGTCCGTCGGTAGCACTGTGATCGGTTGGCGCATCGTCGGATGACACTGAATCGATAGAATGAGTTACCGCCCCCATAAAGAGGTACGCAACGATGTTTGAGAAGGTCCTCGTCGCCAACCGAGGTGAGATCGCAGTACGAGTCATGCGAGCCTGTGAGGAACTTGGCGTCGATACCGTTGCCATCTACAGCGATAGTGACCGCGATGGCGGTCACGTTCGATATGCAGACGAGGCGTACAATGTTGGAGCACCGCCAGCTGCCGAATCGTATCTCGATCAGGATGCCATCCTCGAGGCAGCAGAGAAAGCCGACGTCGATGCCATTCATCCCGGGTATGGCTTCCTCGCCGAGAACGAGTCCTTTGCCAGAGCGGTGGAGGAGTCCCCGTTCGTGTGGGTGGGTCCATCAAGTGCGGCGATGAAACAACTCGGGGAGAAGACCAATGCCAGAACGGTGATGGACAATGCTGGGGTACCGGTCGTACCGGGCACACTCGATCCGATCGACGATGTCGATGACGTCATCGAGTTCGGCGAGCAACACGGATACCCGATAGCGATTAAAGCCGAAGGCGGAGGTGGCGGCAGAGGGCTCCGTGTGGTCAATGATCCGGATGAGGCCAAGGAGCAACTGGCAAGCGCGAAGCGTGAGGGCGAGGCGTATTTCGACAACGCATCGGTCTATCTCGAGCGATATCTGCCCTCACCCAAGCACATCGAAGTACAGATTCTGGCTGATCAAGACGGCAATGTCCGCCACCTAGGTGAACGTGATTGCTCCCTTCAACGTCGACACCAGAAGGTCATCGAAGAAGCACCGAGTCCATCATTGGATGACGATCTTCGTCACGAGATTGGCGAAGCTGCACGCGATGGTATCGCTGCCGCCGATTACACGAACGCAGGCACTGTCGAGTTCCTCGTCGAGGACGACGAGTTCTATTTCCTCGAAGTGAACACCCGTATTCAGGTCGAACACACCGTCACGGAGATGATCACCGGCATCGATGTCGTGAAGTGGCAACTACGTATCGCTGCTGGTGAATCGCTCACGTTCGACCAGGAGGATGTCACCTTCGACGGTCATGCGATTGAGTATCGGATCAACGCAGAGAATCCAGCGGAACAGTTCACACCGACTCCCGGCACGCTCGAAACCTATGATCCGCCTGGAGGCATCGGGGTCAGGCTCGATGATGCCATCCGTCAGGGCGATGTCATCGCCGGGAACTACGATTCGATGATCGCCAAACTTGTCGTCGCCGGTGAGACGCGTCAGGAGTCCCTAGCCCGAAGCACCCGTGCGCTGTCTGAGTTTGACATCGAAGGTATCCACACGACCATACCGTTCCATTTGCTCATGCTCGAGGACGACCACTTCGTCGCAGGGACTCACACCACGGATTACCTCGACAGTGCCATTGACGCTGATGCACTCGCCGAGGCCGTCGATCGGTGGGGCCCGACGACCGCCCGTGGTGACCGGGTACCAGCCCCGGATCTTCGTGAGTTCACGATCGAGGTCAATGGGAAGCGATTCGACGTCGCCTTGGAAGATCCCGGGACAGCTGAGACCACCTCATCGGCTAGTAGTCCCCAGACAAGCTCATCTCAACGCCGTGAGCAGGAGTCAACAAGCGACGAAAGCGTGAGTGGCGAAGAGGTGATCGCCGACATGCAGGGTACCATTCTCGATGTCACAGTCGCTGAAGGAGATTCGGTCGAACCGGGCGACGTAGTATGTGTGCTAGAAGCGATGAAGATGGAGAATGACATCACCACCGAACGAGGGGGGACGATCACTGAGGTGGCAATCGAGGCAGGAGACAGCGTCAACATGGGAGATACCCTCGTGGTGATCGAATGACCGCACAAGCGGGCGTTTATCTCGATCCCATGCAATACCATCTATAGATGCTCAGGTTGCTGGCGCTTGCTCTTGTTGGGACTGCGCTGATCTTCATCGGGACACGGTGGCTCGAACCGGCGGCCAATCAGATTGCCCGGGCCTTCGAATTACCACGGATCGTCCAGGGTGCAGTCCTCGTCGCGGCTGCCTCGAGTTTCCCCGAACTTTCGAGTGTCGTCCTCGCCGCTGCCCGCCACGGAGAATTCGAACTCGGCGTCGCCTCCGTGATCGGTTCGGCCATCTTCAATGTACTCGTCATACCGGGAATCGTTGTCCTGGCCAATCGGGAGTCGGTCTCAGCAAACCGGGATCTCATCTACAAAGACGTCCAATTCTACATCCTCGCGGTAGCCGTCACCTTCCTGACGTTCACGCTTGCAGTGGTCTATCTCCCGCTGCCGGGAGACTCAACCTCCGGTTCGATCACGCGAGGACTGGCCCTCATTCCACTCGGCCTGTACGGCTTTTACCTTGCTGTCCAGTATCTCGATATCGTGGAGGGCACCACCCCGGAACCACACGCGGGTCGAAGTGCTGCTCGGGCACTTCCGATGTTTTTGGCTGGGATTATCGCGATTCTCATCGGTGTCGAGGGGTTACTTCAGGCCTCCCTCGAGCTGGGTGATCGTTTCGGGACGCCACCGTTCTTGTGGGGACTCACCGTAGTCGCTATCGGAACGAGCCTCCCCGACTTGCTCTTGAGCATCCGAGCGATTCAGGCAGATCGCCCGATCGTGAGTCTCTCGAACGTATTCGGTTCCAACACGTTCGATCTGCTCGTCGCCATCCCTGCAGGGGTGTTGGTGGCCGGCAGTACGGTGGTTCTCCTCGACCGAGCCGTCCCGATGTTCGCCTTCCTCGTTGTCGCCACCGTGGTCGTGATGGCTGCGATGCGTTCCGCGATGTCCATCTCCTATCGAGAGGCACTTGTCATGCTCGTGTTATATCTCGTGTTTCTCCTATGGATGATCCTCGAGGCCGTGGGATCCATCGATTTCATCGCCTGAGTTTCTGTTCGATAGGAGAGCAACCGCAGCGAACAGCGGTGCAGCGGTTGCGAAAAGATACCACGGAAGCGACTCGCCATTCACGAAGGCATAGCTCGCAACCAATCCGATGATGAGCAACGCTGTCGCGAGGATCGTCTCCATCACCGTAGTGACGTGCGAGTCATGCTTGCGCATTCGCCAATACGCCAATCCACTGACGGTGAATGCAAGTACGCCAACGAACGCGGTGAGCACTACTTGGACGTCAATCACAGATATCACACCCTAACGTGGTACCAAGGGCGCTGGAGACCGCCCCAGCACAGACGAAACACGACAGTCGAGACGGTTCGATAACACACGTCGCACAGGAGCCGAACGCACCGGCCCATGCGCCGGCTATGGAGAACAGACACGACCAATTGATATCCCAGCAGAAAAACCCCCAAAATTCGGGGTTTACAGGGGTAACAATCGATGTTATCCCATTCGCTTCGATCAGCGACGTATGCATCTCCAGCGGTTCGGAATCGCCTGGGAGGATCTGGCGGGATTGGGTTTGGATTACGTCACCATCTGTCCACAGTAGTACCCCTTCCTGGGATCGATTCGAATCCAGATAGGGGATTGCGATGACGTTGTACGGACCTGCCGGGGTCGACTCCGGTGCACGATGCCCAACCGCGCCCTTCAGAGCCGGGCGCAATCCATCCTTTCGAAGCTCCGCATGCAACTTTCGAACGTCTCTATCAGCCACTAGTTCCGGGAGACGTCGCACGATTTGCATCGAGGAGAGCGAGGAAACAGGGATCTCACTACCCCGACCAGCTGTTGGAGATGGAACACCGGTCAGTACTGCAGTCGTTCCGATCGCTCCACCGAGGAGACGTCTTCGGGTAATGCTGTCCTCAGCGAGTGATAGATTGGGGGTTGTCGAGGACATCGCCCCGTGTTGGTCCCGCTATCGGTGATAAACTTCACCCACGTAGCTACGTAGACCACTGCCGTGAGGAGCACCGATGCAAATGCTTCCAGATGAATCAATACCGGTGTTCTTTTGGTCTTTCCAACTGGCTCATAGGACGGATCTTGAGTTTGAGAATGCCGATGAATAACTCGATTTAGCGGACGATGATGCTTGCATATCGTTATCCGACCAACTCCATGGAACACCCTGCTGCGAACCTACTGTCGGTACGTTCCTATGGCCGAATCAAGGATGCTCCGTCGGGGATTTGA
>CAZXER010000031.1:0-15604 GCA_964639975.1 uncultured Halobacteriales archaeon
ATCGAGTACGCCGTCGAGTTGAACCGGCTCATCGAACTCGAAATGGAAGGGAGCCTCGGGTGAGCGAATCCATGAGTACGCAGGTACACGCAAGCGTCGATGAGGAAACCGTTCGCGAGCTATCCGGTGAGCTGGGCGAGCCACAGTGGCTGCTCGAGACGCGACTCGAGGCGCTCGACGCGCTCGATACCCTCGAGATGCCCAGTGTCATCAGGACGCCAGGGCGCACCTGGACGAACCTCTACGACCTCGATTTCGAGGCGCTGGTCGACCCGCTTGGCTTCGAGGAGACCAAGGACCAACTCGGCCCCGAAGAGGTCGATGTCTGGACGTTCTCGCAGGCGCTCGAGGCGGCCCCTGAGCTCGTCGAGGAGGCCTTCGGATCGGTCATCGATCCCGAGGAGAACTACCTCACGGCGCTCTCGACGGCCCTGTTCTCGACCGGCACGGTGATCCACGTCCCCGATGGCGTCGACGCCGAGGACGTGACGATCAGGACCGAGATGGCCTCACGGTCGCTGTTCAACTACACGCTCGTCATCACCGGCGACAACGCGTCGGTGACGATCCTCGAGCGCCAGTCCTCAGGTGGCGATATCGAGGGCGAGCGCTACTACAGCGGACTCGTCGAGATCGCCCCGGGTGAGAACGCCAGCGTCCAGTACGGCGGCCTCCAGCTGCTCGATCGCTCGACGTACAACTACACCCTCAAGCGGGCCGAGACCGCTCCCTACGCCCGGGTGACCTTCATCGACGGGAACCTCGGCTCGCGCCTCACCAAGACCGAGGTCGGCGTCAACCTGGTCGGCGATGCGTCCGAGGGCAACATCATCGGCGCCTTCTTCGGCGACGAGGACCAGCACTTCGACCTCGACTCCAAGGTGTGGCACCGCGACGCGCACACCACGGCCGATCTCGTGATGCGCGGCGTCGTGGACGACGAGGCCAGATCGGTGTACGAGGGCGTCCAGATGGTCGGCTCTGAGGCCTGGGACACTAACTCCTACCAGCGCGAGAACACGCTGATGCTCGCCGATACGGCCGAGGCCGACGCCTCGCCCAAGTTGATCATCAACAACCACGATACCGAGGCGAGTCACTCGGCGACGGTGGGTCAGATCGACGAGGAGGACCTGTTCTACATGACCTCTCGTGGCCTCGACGACCGCCTGGCGCGCAATCAGCTCGTCGAGGGCTTCTTCGTGCCGGTGCTCGAGGAGGTCGCCGTCGACGAGCTACGTGAGGACCTGCAGAGGCACATTGCCGAACGGTTGTGGACGTAGAACGAGCAGCCACGTACTCTGGGGAAAGAGTTGAATCAGTGAGTTTCGTCGAGTTGCTGTACAGCTTTGCGCGAACGAGCGATTGGTCGCATCGTTGCTGAGAGGCCACTATCACCGGTGATACCGACCCCGGTGGAGTTTTTACCCCCAGGTGCCATGACCGCCGTAGCAGCGTCTATGGCCCGTGATATAACCGAGGAGTCATTCGCAGACGGGGCCACGCTCTTCGTGGCGGCCGATGGTCCGATCGCCACGGCCGATGACCTGGATGCGCTCGCCGCAGCAATCTCGGCCGATGTCGCGATCGTGGTGAGCGTCGGACCAGAGGCCGAGGCAGCCTTCACGGAGGCCTCACTGGGAACCATCCCGGAGGTCATCGGTATCGGCGTCAGTGACGAGGGTAGCCGGAGCGACCGCCTCGCTGCGCCGTTTCGGGCCCACGAGCGCGTTGCCGTCTCGCTGGACGATCCAAGCGACCTCGGCGAGGTCGGCCAGGCAATCAACCGGGCGGTAAGCGACCACGTCAACCACAACCAACGACCGGTCATCATCATCAACTCCATCTCGGCGATCTTACGCCACAACACCGCAGAGCACGTGTTCTACTTCCTGCACCTGCTGGATGGCCTCATCGAGCGAACCAACGGGATCGGCCTGTACCTCCACGACATCGCGCACCACGAAACGCACGAGTTCTCCACACTCGGCGAGCTCGTCGATGATGTCACGGCCGTTCCCGGCCTCGAGACAGGCTCGGTCGACCTCACCATCCCACTACCGAGCTACGGCGATCGGGTGGTCAATGTCTTGGTCGCGCACAGTCCATTGCTCTGGGTGCTTGCCGTGCTCACCTTCGGCATGACTGACATCGTCACGACGTTCATCGGGTTGTCACAGGGGATGGCCCACGAGGCGAGTCCGCTTGCCTCGGCGATCTTCGGCGACCACGGCTTCGGGTTCATCTACGTCATCAAAGCAGCGGTATTCCTCCTGTTTTACTTCCTCTGGCGGTTCATCCCGACGCCCTATAACGTGAGCATCCCGCTCGGGCTGTTCATCGTAGGGAGCTTGATCACGACCTGGAACCTCGTGGTCATCACGTCCGGGATCGGTGGGTGAACGGCAATCACCTCGGAGTCAGTCATGAACGTGGCCGATAAAGTCGTGAACCTTTATCTACGACCGCCCGGAGGCTAAGATAATGCCGATTGGCGCGCGAGGGAAGTTACTGCTTCATCGCTACGGCCTTGCGCTCGGGGTGGTGTGCCTCCTCATCGCGCTGGGTGGTGGATTCCTCGCGTTCCAGGCGTACACGGCTGATGCCCCCACTGATACGGTCACCGAGGAGGTGGACGTCGAGGAGTTCGAGTTCACCAGCCACACCGAGGCGACCGTCGACGGGCCGAACATCACGCTGTACGAGCCCGGTGAGCGACTGGTCGACCTGCCGGTGTACTTCCACAGCGAGTCACCGACGATGGACCTGGTGCTCGAACTCACCGGCCCGGAGGACGCGCAGTTCGACATCCGTGTGACCGCTGAGATCGAGGCGACTCGTGACGATCGGACCTTCTACAGCAACGAGTACCTCCAGTACAGCGGTCAGCACAGGACCGATAACGGCAGCGAGACCCTCGAGGCGGAGATCAACATCCCGACGATCCGCGCCGAGTTCTCCCGCATTTCCGAGCGGATTTCGGGCGTTGGATCAGTAACTCGTTCGGTCGAGGTGACGATGGAGTACGAGAGTAGTCAGTACGACGGGACCCTCTCAGATAGTGTCAGCCTCTCTATCGTCCAGCGTGGCTACTGGCTTGGGGACGATCCGGCCGACGATGCCCGCCACAGCGGTACCGTAACGGACGAGATCGAGCTCGAGCGTGACCTCACACCGGTCGCCCTGTACGGGGTCTTGGCCCTCGTGTTCCTCCTCGTCGGTGGCGTGAGTATCGGGTACTCGCTTCGCGATATCGACGTCAGTGCCCTCGAGACGGAGATCGCACGGAATGAATTCGAGGAGTGGATCTCGACGGGTGAAATCCCAACACGCGCTGGCAAGCAGTACGTCAAGGTTGACTCCCTCGAGGACGTCGTCGACATCGCGATCGACTCGAACAAGCGCGTCATCCACGACCCCGATCTCGGCGCCTACGGTGTCATCGATAGCGACCTCGTCTACTACTACTCACCGGGTGCCGACGAGATCGAGGAATGGCTCGATCTGTAACGAGGGTGTCCGTAGGCGACGCCAGTTACGTCGGCGGGTCCTCACCAGAACCGAGCCGGTAGCGGCGGTTGTTGATGACGTGATAGACGGCCGAAGCGAGGAACGCCCCGAGGATGAGTGCCATCCAGCCAAGTGGCGGCACGGGATCGTCTGGGATGAACCCGCTCCAGACGGCCGCGAGCACGACGACGCCGAGGATCGACAACCCGAGGTAGTAGATCCCCCACGGGATCGAGCCACTCGGGACGATGTCGAGGTAGATCTCGAGTTCGGTGGCGCCCTCGGTGAGCTCGATCTCGTCCCGGTCGACGGCGATCATCCCGGCCTCTTCGAGACGCGGGATGTGGGTCTGCTGGAGCGAGGTGTACACGCGCTTTCGCTCGTCGGAGGTGATCTCGGCGATCTCCTTGTCCTGTTCCCAGGCGGCGATCTGTTCGGCGAGCTCTCCGAGGGTCGCCGGTCCGTCTCGATGCTTGAGGAAGTGGATGGTATACCGCCGGCGATGGTTGCTGAGAAGGTCGTAGACCTTGTCCTTCTCGGGGGCCTCGAACTTCTCCTGGCCCGGATACTCCATGTTGGGTATGTCCCCTCCCGCCTCAGATAAATAAGGCCCGCTTGGGGGCCTGCCGGGCACTTTCTGCCCATTGCGGGCACGCAAGCGGGTACATTCCGGCTAAAACCGCATATACCTCCGTTGAGACCCTCTTGTTGGCGATGTGTCGCATTGGCGACAGACCTATTTGACCGCGAGGTCTACGTCAGCGCATGAAACGCCGGGCGCTGCTGGGGTTAGGGGCCGCCTTCGTCGGTGCCGGCGTGGTCTATGAATCCGGCGCGTACGATAGCGTTCGTGGCGAGCGCCGGACGACGATCAGCTCGACGAACGACGCCAACGCGTTCCTCGGGCTCGAGGGGTACAGTGATCCCGGAGTCGTTCCCTCGTTTTCGAACCGATTCGCGAACGAGGTCTCGATAACCCTCGATTCGAGCGGGCCTAACGTCCAGTTCGACGTGGACCATACGGGTAGCTTCCAGGCCGTCCCGGTGACGTTCTCGCTGCAGCCTGGCCAGACCCGACAGGTCCAGATCAATGCCGGTGCTACCTCCGCAGATGTCGACATCAGCCTCACCGAGCTCATGAACGGCACGCCAACGGGCTCGGTCACGTTGACGCGTACCTTCGCCATTCCGCAGGCAGAACAGATCGAGTTCTCCGGCGATGTCAAGTCGGCCGGATCTAGTGGCCGATTCCTGTTTGGCCTCACGAACACGGGATCCATCGATGCGACGCTCATCGGTGTGGGTGTGGTCCAGAATACGAACCCGAACGTCACGAAGGTTGGCGGCCGGCCAGGGGATAGCAACTTCATGTGGGACGATCAGAACATGCAATTGGTAACAGAGGAGATGGAGGTCGACAGCACGACGAGCAGTGCCGAGGTCTACATGTTTACGCAAAGCATTACGTTTACCCCAGAGGAGGACGGCGGGAGCGAACTGATCTTCGAGTTCGATCGGTTCCGTCATTCCGACAATTCCAACGCTGACATGCGTGGCGAGTCGGTCGAAGTGTACCTGCAGTTCGAGGACTCGAGTACGACCATCGAATTGATCTCCGACGCATAGTTGAGTAGCGCGGACGCGACGCTCAGATCGGTGTTTCGTCGATCGAAAAAACAACGAGGAATATTACGCCGTGTCGACCGTGATCGTGAGTGTGACCTCGGCGCTGGCCTCGAAGTCGGTGATCCCGTGATTGAGCAGATCGACCTGAATGCCGAAGTTCACCGACTCACCGGTCTCGAGGAGGTTGGCATCGCCGCCTGCGAGGGTGACGTCGCCAGAGATGTCCCCAGTGCCAGGAGAGCCGTCACCGAAGGTCTGTCCATCCATACGGATGGCCAACGCGGCCTCGTGAGCGGTGTCATCACCGGTGCCAGTGACATCAAAGTCGAACTCGATCGAACTGATGTCCTGCGTGCCGTTGTTGGTCATCGTGACGAGGTTGTCGAACGTCGTAATCGCCGAGCGGTTCAACCCGTCCGCGGCTGCGTCGGTGCCGTCGAGGTTGATCTCGATCGTGCCATCGCCGCTGTCGTCGACGTACTCACCACCCGTTCTGGCTGCGACGAGTTGCAGGAAGGCTGATCCGTCGCCTGCGGTCGCGACGTTGACCGTCCGCTGGGCTTCGACGGTCGTGAACGCGCCGGTGGCGAACAGCGCCCCGCCGCCGGCGACGAGGCCACCGAGGCCGATCAACACGGTTCGTCTCGTGGGCATGGTTATTGATTACACCTATGGGGGTTTTGTCTCTCGTTGCTTGAACGGGGTTCAAGGGTACCTTTCTCACCAGTCCCGTGTTCATCAATCTGGGCCCAATGAGTTGTGTGGTACATTCGTGTCTGCGTTAGCTCCGTCCTCACTGATCGATTCATCCGAGTGGACGTGTTGTACATCAGGAGTACCTATGTGGCTATGACCAGCCAGTACCGACGTAGATGGCCTCAAGCATTTTGAAATCGACGCCCGATTCAGAGTTAAATGGGTTGGAGCCACCGGCATTGCTTGCCAATACGTCTACCTGGGAATTTCCTCGTAGATTCGTGATGAGATCGAGGACGAGGGAGTTCCCCGGGGCCAACTCATAGGTCGAGTCGGGGCCTTCTAGGCCAGCGGTCGGATCAGGAGAAATCCGCGTGTTGTTCGAGGAACCCGTCTCGTTGAACTGGAAGATCTCCTGGATGTCCCCTCGCGTGATGTTACCGCTATCTGTTAAATCGTACGAATCGTTATTGAACCAACTCGAATTATCATCATTCGTAGGAGCTGGTGCCATCCCATCGTTTCCGCCGTTGGAGTACGCCATACCGACATCCTCAGTCGTCGATCCGTCATTGACAATCTCGACTACCTGTTCGAAATTGACCTCGCTTGAAGTGTTCACTCGTCCGAGGGTAACAGATAGGGAGTCGTTCGTGTCGGAATTGGCATACACAAACGGGAGATCGCTCGGGCTGACAGAGTTCCAATCAATAGTATCGTCACTATTGATGAACGATGCTGTATCATCACTATGATAGGTGACACTATTTCCCGGATCACTGTCGAACGCAGGTCCCCGCTTAACCGTCAGTTCGCCCGCCGCGATGATCCGGAAATCGGCTCCCGGACTAGTGCTCTGGTTGAATGTCGCCTGCAACGCGGTGGCCCCGCTACCAACGGCCAACGCGCCCAATCCGATCAGTACGTTGCGTCGTTTTGGCATGGTAAGTCCAGATTCCCCTATACGGGTATCCCCCTTAGTATTGGATATCTTGAACCGGAGAAAGCTCGGGCTGAACGATAGCACTTCTGCGTATCGGTCCCCTTGAAGATCGCCAAGTTGTGCAATACAAAGCCCCTTTGTTGTATACTAGCCAGTAAGCAATGGCGACCCGGCGTGAGACCATCGTTGGTGCGGGGGCAGTCCTCCTTGGCAGTGGCTTCCTCACAGACAGTGCCTTCACCAACGGGTCGACGGATCCGACCGCGGACTTCAGGATCGTCCACCCGCGCAACCTCGTGCTCGTCCCCGGTCGGGACGACCACGCTCATGTCACCGTCGCATCCGGCGACGAGTACGACCACGTCAAGACGATCGATATCACGCAAGCAAGCAATCGTGCGCGAACTCGCTTCGAGCGCATCGTCGAGGTCGTCAACAACGGCGAGACATCGATCGACGAGCTGTACTTCAAGCTCGATGTCGACAGCGATACGGAGGATTCAGCGGCGATCGAGAACGCCCTGTCAATCGTCTCGGCGACGGCGACACTGCCGGCAACTGGCCAGACGAACTACCTTGAGTACGCCCAGGCAAGCGGTGACGATCCTGACGTGCTCGAACCTGGCGAGTCGGTCGCCTTCGGGATCGAGATCGACCTCCATGGGAGTGGGGGGTCCTCGCTGACGTCGTTACCAAGCCCCGACTCGTTCGACGTCGCACTCAAGCTCGCTACCGAGCCTGCCGCGTAGTGCGTCTCAGCGGAGGTACTCCTTGATTCGTTTGGAGAGTGGTACCTCGCGCCTGCGCGACCGGAGCCGAAGGGGGTGAGTTCCGAGGAGGATCGCCACGAGGGCCGTGATCACCACGGCGACGAAGAGATCGATCGCCGCCATCGCGACCCACGGGTGGATGGCATGCAAAGTGGCGATTATCGATACTGGCATGACCATCGGGTAGTGGCGTTCGGAGATCCCGCGCTGGAAGACGCCCGTCTCGTCGGGGGCATGCAGCGTCACCGTCGATACCAGCGTCTGTCCATGGAAGACCTCGAGTCGTTGGTTGGAGACCGTCACCCCCTCGCTCGCCGGTTCGAGCATGACGACACGCGGGATGAACCCGTTGTTCGACACGCGGTACTCGATGTCCTGACTCTCGCCGACGCCGATGACTGTCGGATCGTCACTGGGGGACTGCGAGCTGATGATCGTCACCGTCTCCGTTTCGGAGGGCAGGATCATCGACGCCGTCAGCGGAACTAGTACGAGTGCGAGCAAGATCACCACGATCAAGGAGAATTTGACGTATCCCGGCCGTGATCGATCACGGTCTCGTCCGCGCTTGTCCCCGGCGCTATCCCACAGGAAGGCAAAGGCGAGGATGGCGATGCCGAGGACGGTGAACACGGTGCCAATCCCCGCATCGAAGAAGATTCCGAGGACCGGAATGGCCGCCAATCCGCCGATCAGCCCGGACATCATCCCCTGCATACCGGTGATGACGGTCCCGAGGTACGGAATCGTCAGGACCGAGCCACCAAATTGCAACGGGACGCCGAAGACCTGGGCGTCGGTGACCGGTGGTTCGTCGGCATCCTGATCCGTGAACGGATTGGCATCCCCGCGGGTGATGTAGCCCTCGGGAGTCACATCGACGACGCGGTGGGTGGTCAGGCCGCCACCCCCGATCTCTTCCGCCTCATAGGTGATGACGTCGCCCTCGGAGATCTCACCGGCGAGGACCGGCGGAAGCGAGATGAAGCCATCACCCGGGCTGATCGCGGGTTCCATGGAGCCGGTCTCGACGTACCCGATGCCAAATGGGATACCGAGGAACTGTCCGAGTAGCATCACGGCAACGAGGGCGACGATCGCGACCACCACGGCGGTGGCGAGTTTCGAGCGGATCATGGGGCCCACGCACCTGTCTCCCCCGACGGCCGGCAGTTCACAGGCGTTGTACCAAGCCAGTGAGTAAAGGTCTGTCGTGAAATAGAGGGCAGAATCCAGCGTAGACGATAGAACCAGCTCATGAGCACGGAATACTCAGCCTGAAACAGAGAAATACCGTTACTTCTCGCTCGCCGGTTCCCACCAGTCAGGGAGATCCTGTTCCGTGGAGTCGGCAGCCTGCTCGGTAACCGTCTCGGTAACGCGGCGGATACGCTCGGCCAGGTCGACATCCGAGCGATCAGACTTGTTCCGACGCACCCTGGCGACCGTTCGCTTTCGACCGAACGAGCCGCTTTGCTTGGCGAACTCGGTGATCTCGCGGTCGCAGTGTGGACAGGCCGGTTCGCCGAGCAGGGCGATATTGAAGGCGTTGTCACAGTGTTCACACGTGGCCCTCGAGAGGTCCCGGCGGGCGGCGTCGGTCTTGAGCTCGGCGAGGTCGACCTGTCGGCGCTGGCGGTGCTTGATCGCGGTGACGTCATCGTCGTAGGCGTCGACGATGGTATCGAGCTTGGCGTCGTGCTCGTCGGTCTCGTCGAGCAGGTGCGAGAGGATCTCTCGAACGTCGTCGTAGGAGGACTCGAATCGTGATTCGATCGCATCGAGTCGGTTGGAGCGCTCGGTGCCCTCGGCGGTGAGCTCCTGGATGACCGAGGTGTTCTGCTCGACGGTTCCACCGAGGTCGTCGACGGTGGATTCGAGCGAATCGAGTCGTCCCGAGACCTCCTGGCGAAGCCCCGAGACGTCCTCCTCGACCGACTTGACGTCGTCGACCATGGCTCTGACGTCGCGGTATGACATCCCCTGGTTGCCGCCGCCAGAGCCGCCTTGATTCATCGACCGGATCAGTTCGAGCACGCTCGAATCGATGGCCTGTGAGGACTGCTGCTGTGGTTCCGGCTTGGAGTGCATCTCGGCGATGGACTGCACGACATCGACGAGTTCGCTCCGGGAGCCGGCCTCGTCATCCTCGGTCGTCTCAGCCGACGTGGATGAGCCCTCCTCAGCAGCCGTCTGCGCGCTCAGCGTATCGTATGGACTCTCGTCCACCAGTTCGGTGAGTTCCGAGAGTATCCAGTACGTCGAGACCAACTGGCCAAGCAGCTCGTCGGTCGAGGTGCCCTCACGCTCGGCAGTCTGCTCGAGCCACTCGTTGAACTGACCGATGTCAACGGCGGCTTCCGCAGAATCCTCGAATGGGTTGGTCATGGGTGGATAGTCCTTGCGAGCTAAGGGTATTATGTGGGGGGATATATGGCTTGTCCCCCGTCGTCTCGCGTTCGTCACCCGGTTGTCAGACATCGAGGTGGTTCACTCGATCTGGGTGATACCGTCCTCGTTGACCTCGAGCGTCCGGTCGAACAGCGATTGCATCGTCCGGATGGTCTGGAGCTCGTGGTTGCGGTTATCGAGGTGGAAGTGGGCCGTGGCATCCACGCTATCGAGGCGTCCCTCGAGCACGTGCAGGAATCGAAACACCCGTTCAGTATCGTTGTGGCGCAAGAGATCCGAGATCGAGTCCACACACACGGTCGTGAGGTGAGACGACTCGTCCCACTCGGCGATCGCCTGGCTGATCGTGATACCGACCTGGGTGAGGTCGGCCGGGTCGCTGATCGTATTGAGGCTGAATGAATCCGCGTCCCACACCATCCCTTCGGTGGTCTCACTGAACGTCTCGGGTAACGCCACCACCCCGAGGCGTTCAGGGCGCTCGTCCCATTCCTCCAGGAGCCGATCGAAACGTTTCGTGGGTGAGCGCGACAGCCAGACGAGCAGCACGTTCGTCTCTTCGGGTGGAGAGTGGGTCAAAAACGAGGTGCACGCCTCGTGCTCGTCATCGCTACCACTGCGAGCGAGAAGGAGCGTTTTGGCGTTGGCATCCAACGCACCAACTCGCTCGAGTTGCGTGCGTCGGCCGGTCGATTTGTGTGCTACCTCGTCAACTGACGGCGAATCGGCCTCGTCGTCGGCCAGTCGATCGAGAAGATCACCGAAGGCTGATTCGCTACCCCGGGGTGGATCATCGGGGTCGACGAAATCCGCCTCATCCACCGCGGAGGCACCCTCGCCGGATGACTCCGTCTCCGCTTCAGCTGTGTCTCGATCGTCATCAGCCACCTCGGGAGGAGTGAACGCAGCGAACTCATCGGCGTCACTTCCCGTCTCTGACTCGGGTATCGGGTCGCGATCGTCACTCCCCAAGTCGAGCTCGGCAGTACTGGTGATATCCTCGAATGAGTCGTAAACGCTGGACTCCGAATCATCTTCATCAGCGACATCGCCTCGAGTGGACTCACTGGCCTCCTCGGGTGCGTCACTATCATCGTTGATCTCGTCTACCAACTCCTCGAACGCACTCTCGTCGGACACCTCCTCGTCATCGAGCCCCTCTTCATCAGCGTCTCGCGGTGCCTCGTCTGTCATCGGGACGGTAGTCTCGTGTAGCGGTTCAGCAGGTACTGGCAAAAAGGCTTGCTTGAGGAGGGTCCGTCTCAACCGAGTTGAGCGGGGTTTTTAGCTTCCTCGGGCGATACGTGGGATATGGAGAGGGCTGGAACCGAGGATGGGTTGACCTTTCGAATCGGTATCATCGGAGCGAGGTCCGAGCAGGTCTCAGGTCAAATTTCGACCTACAACGAGACCGTCGCGGTATCACTCCTCGATGCCGTGCCTGACGTGTTCGAGCTGGATACCATCGATGCGATCGTCATCGCCGATCCGGCCCCTGCGGAGGTCTACACCTCGATCCGCGAGGACAACCCGTACCAGCCGATCGTGATCATCGGTTCGCAATCCAGCGAGACCGCTGCACGCGACGACGACTACCTCGGGGTGGTCGACTACGAGGGCGACACGTTGCCGGTTGCACTCGTCATCTCACGGGCACGCCAACTCGCCAAATTGCCTCGAACCGGCACCAGTAGCGAGCGGGCCGGTGTCGACTCGACGACACCCATCCACCTGGAACGCCGGAACGAGTTCATCGCGCTGTGGGGGCTTGCCACGATCGCCTACGGTGTCGGTGATACGGTGACCACGATCATCGGTGTCGACGGCGCTGGGCTGCAGGAATCGAATCCGCTCGTCGCCCTCGCGTTGGATCTAGGTGGCTATGGTGGGTTTGCCGCGCTCAAGATAGCCGTCTTCGGGGTGTTGCTCGGGATCGCGGTATACCACTCACATCGAAGAGACTATCGCCACTACTACTGGCCACCGCTCGTGCTCATCTTCCTGGGGACGACACTCACGGTCTGGAATATCGCCATCCTCTATTAGTCCGACACTGTGAACATTTGCAGCCTTCGTGTGCCTTCCTCTCGTAACGCGTGTTGAAACACGGGTGAACGCCATTGGACCACTCGAAGGACCATTCCACCACCAATTCTCGGGAGTATCGTTTCGTGCACGTATTCTCACCGCCAGGATTGCCGTTGACCACCGATAGAACGGACCCAGGGTAACCGGGAACTATTTTGACGCCGCTCCTGTAGGCCCTGCCAATGGAATCAAGCGGGACGGTCGCCTCCGACCACCAACTCGCCCGATTGCTGCAAATCGGCATCGTCCTCGAGGAGGTCGTCGAGGCCCGCGCGGAGCGCCATCTCGAGACGCTCGATGACGAAGCGGAAGAAGCCGTTATCGAGCTGCTGGCCGAGGCCGCCGAGGAGTCACACGAGCACCGTGACCGCCTCGACGCGTTGATCTCCGAGCTCGAGGTCGAGTCCACGCCGTACGACGAGATCGAACAGCTCGTGCGCGAGCGCTACGCCCGGACCGAACCCGACGACTTCGACGATCTGCTGTACGACCAGCTGTGCAACGAGGAGACCGCCTACAAGTTCTACGACGACCTCATCGAGGCCATCGAGGCCGGCGACGGCTCGTTCAGCCTCGATCGCGAGGAGGTCCTCCGCGTGTTGCGGGAGATCCGCGAGGAGGAGGCCGAGGGGGTCGAGGACGTGACGAGCCTGATGGGAGACCTGCCATGAACACGGCCGACCAGTACCTCCGGACGCTGTACCTGCTCGAGCAACTCGAGGAGCCACCGGTGTCGACGGGTCGATTGGCCGACGTGCTCGAGGTGAGCCCGGCCTCGGCGAACGAGATGATCGGCAAGCTCGCCGCCGATGGCCGCGTCGAGCACGAGAAGTACCAGGGTGCGACGTTGACCGAGTCCGGCGTGGCTCGCGCCGAAGAGGTGCTCCAGACGTACTGCATCCTCGAGCGCTTCCTCGTGAACGTCCTCGGTGTCGACGACTACCACGCCGAGGCGGCCAGCCTCGAGGCGGTCATCGACGAGACGGTGGCTGAACGCCTGGACACGATCATCGACCGCCGGAATGAGTGTCCCGAGTGCTTCGATGCCGAGGCCGATCGGTGTGCATACCTCGAGGACCCACGATCGGCTGACTGATCGCTCGCAGTGGCTTGTTTTACCCACAAAACGGTCGTATTCTCCTCGCCAAAGACGACGCTGCTCAGGAGCGACGACGCCTGAGCATGAAGACGCTCACCAGCGCGAGGGCGCCGGCGATGGCCACCGGCACGCCGAAGCCGGGGATGAAGCTACTGGGTGGTGACATGGTCACCGTGACCGGTACCACCTCGCCGGAATCAACCAGATCGCTCTCGAGGCTCTCGTCCTCATAGCCCTCTGCCTGGGCCGCGATCTGGTAGGTCTCGTTTAGCCCGGGGACTGACGCCTCGATCACGCCCGATTCGGGCGTCGTCTCCGGGAGTTCGACCTCGTAGCCATCGGCCAGCTCGAGGGTGAGCGATGCCCCCTCGATCGGCTCCTCATCGTCGTTCTGAACGCTGATGTTCAGGGTTGCATCACCCTCGAGCTGGTGGAGCTCGGAGATGCTGTCGTTGGTATTCACCACTGATACGGTCGACTCACCGGTGAGATACCCGGTAGCCTCGCTCGTCAGGGTGTACTCACCGATGCTCGGGATATCGGTCATCTGGTAGCTTCCGTTGCCGAGGTGCTCGACATCATAGATCCCGTTTGCCCCCTCGAGGGTGATATCCGCGGTGTCGATCGGTTCGCCAAATCGGGCACCCTCGACGACGAGTTCGAGGCTGCTGTCACCGACCAGTTCCACGTCGAGAGGAACGGAGTCGCCGCTGTCGATCGTCTCGGTGACCGAAACCGACTCGTACCCGTCGAGCTCGGTAGTGATGTCGTAGTCAATATCGAGTCCGGGAACCGCCACGGTGGCTTGGCCACCCAAATCGGTGGTCGTCTGGATAGAACTAGTGACGCCATCGTTGCGCTCGATGGTCACGCTCGCGTCGGAGAGTTCGGTTTCCGTGACCGCGTCAGTGAGCGTGATGGACAGCTCCGCGTCGCCGGTTAGTTCGATGGTCATCGACGCCCGTTCCCCGGATGTCGTTACCTCAACCAACTGACTCGCCTCGAGGTACCCGGGTGCGTTGACCGCCACCGCGTGGGTGCCGACACTCGGGATGTTCTCAAAGAGATAGGTTCCGTCCTCGGTGGCCGTCACCGGGTAGGCACCGAAATCACCCGCTGCCGCTAGATTGGCGGTCTCGATGGGGACATCGAACGCCCCATCGATCACATCGACCTCGATGCTGGCGTCACCGGTGAGCGTCAGGTCGGCAGTGGTCACCTGGTCTGATTGGACCTCGGCGGACGACTCCGAGGAGGCGTCGTATCCGTTTCGATGTGTGGAGACGGTGTACGTACCGGTATCGAGGGATGTGAACTCGTAAGACCCTTCAGTGTCCGTGGTCGCCTCGTGTTCGGTCCCATCTTGACCGACGGCTGTCACGGTCGCCCCCTCGATCGGTTCGTCGCTGACGCTGTCGGTGACCGTCCCCGTCAGGTCGCCGGTATCGAGCACCGTATCGACGGCTGCGTGAGCATCGATGATGCCGTAGCCATAGCGGGTATCCTGTTCTGCGTCGGTTCCCTCTCCCGGTTGCCAGGCAGTGTCGGACAGCACTGACTTGATCGTCTCGGGATCGAGGTGACGGTCGGTGGCCGCCTGCATGAGCGCGATGGTCCCCGAGACGTGTGGGGTGGCCATGCTGGTCCCACTCTTCTGGGAATAGAGGTCGTCGGGATACGCACTCCATATACCTTCGCCTGGTGCTGACACGGTCGGGACGATGTAGGTATCTGGCCAGTCATCTGGAGCGTCACTCCCCCACGCGTCCTCGGTGACGATCTCCATCCCGCTTGAGAAGTCAGCCACGTCCTCGTTCCAGTCCGTGGCCCCGACGCTGATGAGCGAATAGATGTTGCCCGGTGTGTCCGCCGTTCCAGCACCATCGTTGCCAGATGCCGCAACGACCGCTGTTCCTGCTGCCTGTGCGTTCTGCGTGGCCTGGAGGTAACTGGTGCTGTAGCCATCGCCACCGAGGCTCATGCTGATGACATCGACGTCCTCGGAAACGGCCCACTCCATCCCCTCGACTATCTGGGTCGTGCTTCCCCGACATCCCTCGGGAGTGTCGCAGTCATCGGTCAACACCGCCCCCACGTACAGATCGACCGCTGGGGCGACCCCGATGTGTTCACCACCGGCATCCCCACCAGCCACCGTCCCAGAGACGTGGGTACCATGGGTGCCGTAGTCCATCGGATCCTGTGATGGATTATCATCGAAGTCCTTCCATCCGGCCAGCGTGATGTCCTGATGGTCGCCATCAACCCCCGTGTCGAGCACGGCCACCGACGCGCCCTCGCCTTGCGTGTTGAACTCGTCCCAGACGTCCGGTGCGTTGATCTGGTTGAGGCCGTACGTGTAGTGCGACGAGGAGGGACTCGAGGTTTCGTTGACCTCGCCTGACCCTGTCCCAGACTGCAGGTGCATCTCCGCCGTCGCATCCTCGATGGCGACGACCC
>CAZXER010000032.1:0-10170 GCA_964639975.1 uncultured Halobacteriales archaeon
CCGTCATCGATGCAATCGACGATCGAGTCGATCAACACCGAGATCATCGAGGGCACCGGTAATGGCGGCGGTGGCGGGTACTAGGCCTACCAGCGGATCTTGAAGGTGTTGTAATCCTCTGGCTCGACGTCTTCGACCTCGACAGAGCCGACACGAGCAGCCGGACTCCCCTCGTGACAGAAGTCGATCATCGCGTCGACCGCGTCCTCCTCACCCTCGAAGTGTGCCTCGACGCGGCCATCGCGGAGGTTCGTGACCCACCCGGTCACGCCTGCTTCGGTGGCTCGATTCAGGGTCGTCGCTCTGAAGTTGACGCCTTGGACGGTGCCATCGATGATCACGTGTTTGGCAGTCGTATCGCTCATTATCCCTGTATTGTGGTGAATCGAGCATAAACGCGGCGACATCTCAGAACAAGCAATTCTCAACAGCCAGCGATCGAAGCCTCAGGCTGTCTCTACTGTTAGCACTACGGACCTGAAATACAGCAACAAAAAACAGCAATCAATCAGTTACTTCGCAGGGGGTTTAGCCCTGGTAGCGACGGTGTGCGAGCAGTGCCGCACCGAGGAGTGCCATCAGCGCAATGGCGATACCGAAGCCTGGGGTGTCGTCAGACGGTGTCGGTGTTGGTGTTGGCGTCGGTGTCGGCGTTGGTGTTGGCGTCGGTGTCGGTGTCGGTGTCGGTGGGCTCTCTACGTAGAGGTACCCCTGCATCGATGATCCGTTGAGCGTCTCGGTGACTGTCCAGACGTAGGCGGCATCCTCGAGGTCAGCCGTGTACTGGAACTGTACCGACTCGGACTCACCAGGTGCGACCGTGATCGAATCGGAGGAGTCCGTGTGGATGTCGTCACCAAGCACGAGGTCGACGGTTGTCGTACCCTCGGCGTCACCTTCGTTGGTCACGTCGACAGTGATCTCAACGGCCGTACCAGGTTCGACGGTACTCTGGTCGATCTCAGCGTTCGAGATGACCATCGTCGGAACCTTGTTCTCGATCATGACGTCGGCTTCCTCGCTGTC
The DNA here is from genome assembly GCA_964639975.1 of uncultured Halobacteriales archaeon. Classification (GTDB taxonomy): domain Archaea; phylum Halobacteriota; class Halobacteria; order Halobacteriales; family SKSH01; genus CAZXER01. The sequence continues at coordinate 1,027 of CAZXER010000032.1, forward strand.
ATTGTCGCTCGAGACCGTCAGCGTGTAGTTGCCTGGTTCGTCGATGCTGGCGGTGAGTTCGACCGTCGCGTTCTCACCGGCATCAAGTTCGAGGCTCTCGTTGACAGCGAGCTCGTTGCCCATGTCATCCTCGAGTGTGATGTTCTGTGAGCCAGCCGCGTTGCCTTCGTTCTCCACGAAGACGGACACGGTGAAGTCGTCATCTTCGAGTGTGCTCTCTGGGACCGTGAAGTCGCTCAGGTTGTAGTCGGCCTCTACTGGCTCTGCGGTGAGCTCGAAGGTTCGCGACTGTGAGTCGCCTGGCGACAGTGAGAGACCCTTCGTGTCTGATTCGTATCCGTCTGCAGTGACCTCGACGTTGTACGCCGTGAAGTCATCGTCTGCTGGGACACGGATCGTTGCAACACCGTTTTCGTCGACTTCAACCTCATCTGGGAACTCGAGGTGCTGCGTCGACGGTGCCGCGGCGGAGACGTCGACCGTGACGTTCTGGTCGGCGATCGCATCGCCGCTATCGGCATCCTGCACGGTGAGGGTCAACTCAGCCATGTCAGGTTCGTAGAGTTCGAACGTGACGTTCGTGGCGTCATCCGCGCCTCCGACGATCTCGAAGGACTCGAGGTCAGAGCGCGTGAAGTTAGCCAAGTCGTCCGTTTCGAAGTACGCCTCATAGTCATCAACGCTGAGGTTGACAACCTGCGTTCCGTTATCGTCGATGCTGAGGAAGCTATCATCGCCGGTCCACGGTGCGATAGCTTCGTCTTCAGCGTCGAGAAGCGAGTGTTCGGTGTGGACGAGCTCCGAAGCGTTCAGAGGCTCACCATCAGCATCGACCACGGTGAGATTGAGCTGACCACCCATCTCGAAGTCGTCACCCACGACCGATTCACCGGCGTCGCTCAGGTCGTAGGTGTGCGTCGTGCTGTTCGGGAAGTTCTCTTTGGTACCCTCGTGGACGAGGTAGACATCGTACTCCCCGGGCGTCACGCTCGCGTTGATACCGTAGGCGTCGCCATCTTCAATCTCCTTGATGTCGAGGTTCGTGTCGAGCGTCGTGTCATCCTCCGCATCGTACAGCGCGAAGTTCTGACTGTTGCTATCGTTCAACGTGACGTTGTCCGGTCCAACGACCTGAGCCTCGAGGTAGGCACCTTCGTTCATCGTGAAGTCGACGCCACCTTCAATGTAGACATCGCTTGCCTGGCTGATGGTGAAGTCGACGCGGTCACTCTGGGCGAATCCAGGTGACGACGCCATGGCGTTGTGGCCACCGTCTTGCTCGACCACAGCAACGAACTCACCGGTGTCGCTTGTGTTATCGAAGGTGTATGTTCCCTCGTCACCGCTGGAGTAGTGCTCGAAGTTGAACGTAACCTCGGCATTGGCTAGTGCGTCTCCGTTGGGTTGCTCAATCGTTCCGTGGAATGCAATGACATCGTTGCCATCAGCGTCTTGCCACGGTGTAATCTGGCTTGGTTCCGTGATCTGGCCATTCGTGTCTATCGTAGCACCCAGTGCGTAGAATTCCTCGGTGCCTGAGTTCATGATACTCGGTCCGGAGTCGTGGCCCCAGTAATTCTCATTAACCGTGTGATCTCCACCAAGATCAAGACTGAAGCTACTAGACTGAATGATCAACGCGTTCCCGTCTGTGTCCGAGAATTCGTTGCCGGTGATCGTGAGTACGTTCGGTTCGTCGGCTCCAGTGAAGTCGATCGCATCGTCACCGTCGCCAGCGAAGGTGTTATCCGTGATGTGGAGATCGATCGTGTCCCCACCTGCATCGAACGCGATGCTTGGTGAATTGGCCTCGAAGGAATTAGCGTCGACTGTGACGCTGTCTGCATCGAAGCCTGAATCGTCTACATCGAGTCCGGCACCGCCGTTGTTTGCGGCTTCACTGTTCTGAACGGTGACTGTCGTGATGCTGGAATCGTTGAGATGGAGTCCAGTGCCATCGTTATCGCTGAGTTCGGACTCACCAACTGTGAGCGAGTCGAAGCCAGCTCCAGTGTTCGTGATACCGTTCACGTTTGCAGATGCATTGACATCGCTGAGCGTAACGGTCGCATCCTGATCGGCGAAGCCGAAGGCGAGACCGTCAGCGTTTCCGGTGGCGTGAACGCCACTGATGTCGACCGTGTGAGCGTCGATATTGGTACCGAAGTCGATACCATTGTCATCGTTGTCCTGGGCGGTGATGTCTGTTAGCACCATCCCGTCCTCGTTGAGGGACGACATGCTGACATCATTCACAGAGAGACCGGTTCCATCGTTGTTCGAGACCTCAACGGTATCGAGGACGAAGCTACCTCGCACGATTGTTTGTGCGGAGGCGGAGTCTATCGTGATCCCGGAGCCAGTATCATTGGCAGTGACATCGGTCAGTGATACGTCGTTCACGCGATCTCCGCTGCCGGGTAGTGTCACATTAATCGCGCCAAGTTCCGCATCCACATTGTCGAGTGCTACTTCCGTCTGTGAATCAGCTTCGACGCCGTTTACGTCGATATCTGTGTTGTTGACATCACCATCGGAGATGGTTGTGAACCGGACATTGCCGTCAACCGTGATACCAGAGCCTCCGTCTGCTGTGAAGTCACTGACCTCAAGTTCGAGACCGGCCGATGCGCCAATCGTTGGAACATCTAGGACACCGGCGTCGGTTGCAGTAACCCCTGTGACGGTTGCCGACTCAGTCCAATCGTTCAACTGAACGGCAGTACCGATGTCATCAGCCTCAATGCTGTCAATGGTGACGAACTCGGAGCCATTCACTTGAACACCGATACTCGTTCCACCATCTTCGCTGAATTCGCTGTTTGCAACTGATACCTCACCAGACACGTTAGCGATTACGCCAGCTGTGCCAGTTACATTGAAGAGGCTTTGATCTACTGTCACATCGCCCCCGCTTGCATTGACCCCATTACCACCGGCAGCGTTATCGGTGAAATTGGAGTTTGAAACGGATACATCACCGGATGAAGCGAGGTTGATAGCATCAGTGGCAGTGTTGTTGAAGATGCTGTTATCGACTGAAACATCAGCACTGTCAGCAGAGATTAGCGTTTCAGTACCACCTGCACCTTCAAGGATGGAGTTCTCGACGGTAACATCATTTCCAACTCCTGCATCGATTCCGGTATTGGTGCTATCCACATAAATCTCAGAATGATCGAGTGATACAGCTGTAAGGTTCGATGCTGAATTGTTGTTGATTGCTGTACCATTGCCGGTGGCATTGATGGTAAGCCCTTCAACTGTTAGCGAACCACTCTCTGCAAGATCCGTAATAGTGAGATTCTGCATTAACTCTGATTCGCCAGGGCCAGCGTACGAGGCGACGTGGACATTGGCCACATCAATATTGTTGATGTCTACGGCCGTGTCATCGGTCATGTTAAAGACGATAACACTGGTGTTGCCTTCGGAAGCGTTGAGGTTGTCAATCGCTGTGTGTAGATCCCCGAAGACTGTATTTTGATCAGCAAAGTGTTGCGACACGTCTGCTGGAATCGTTGAATCAGTTCCATCTGACGATACAGCAAAGTCGAACTCAGATACATCCTGACTGAGTTCGTAGTCGGGGATATCTGCCCCCGGTGTTTCGTGCTGATCGGCCGCCGTTGGCATCGCGACGAACGCACCTACTGCGATCATCCCGAGTACCATAACGACGGCGAGAATCGTTGCCGTGAACCGTTGCCGTGTATTGGTGTCTGTGTCTGTCATGTGTTAGTTGGTTACTCCGTCAAGTCCGTGAACTGTCGTGGTTTCCCCGCGCCCAGTCGCGCAGGAGGACGATACTTCATCAGTGGGGTTACATTGCATGTGCTTTCGACAGTCCTGACTGGACTGATAGCGATGTGTTCATTGGCCACCTATAAATACCTTGTGCCTTTCGGTAGACACGTTCCCGGAAGTGTTGCCAATAGTAGTAACAGAAAACCGTCCTATGAGCCGTTGTACCCGCCTAAAACGGCGTTTTCGACGAGGTACGAGATGGGTGTATTTTACTACCAGTTTCTTGACACCATTCTCGTGCACTCATATAGCCCGAGAAGGCCACCGATCCGATCAGGCCACCCAGATCGGGTTCGTCGTCGTGATAGAAACCCAAGAGCAAGTCGGTTATAAGTTTTGTGTCCGCACCATGGAGCCCGTCTGACACGGGTCGTACAGGCGTGAAACGGTCGCTGCGAGGGGGTACGCTATCGCTGTTGCAGCACGGGCCGCCCCAAGACGGCTCCAATCGGGAGCTCTACTGTTCGACGGGAGCCGTAGGGACCACCGGGTGGACCTCGAGGTATCCTGTGAAGTGGTAACAGACCACAGGTTCCTACTACGCACGTGCACGTGCGTCTACTACAAGCTCGGTCTGAGGATGAGGAATGACTCCAACCCAGGTTCCACGTAACCAACTGTGAAATCTGAAGCGACAGGAGGATTCATGTCAGTATTCGTACCTCGGCTGCCTCACATTCACCCTGAATCACCGAATGAGATGCCCTCTGAGTTGTTCTCGAACGTCGAATCGCGGATGATGATCGTGCCGGCACTCCCGCCAGTCTCGGTCACGATCTCGATCCCCTGTTGGTCGAGCTGGGTACCCACGTCTATCGAGGACAGGATCGGATAGCCATCCGAAGCCGGGGTCGGATTGATCGGTTCGTCCTGGATCACTGCCTTCCAGGTGGCCCAGTCGAGGCCGTCCATCGTGTCGGAGCCACCCTCAGCAGACGGTTTCGGTTCGATCCCCTGCATCTCGTCGGTCGCCTCGCTTTCACTCGTCGATCCGTGGCCAACGACGTTACTCGTCGAGCCGGCCCCGAGGCCAATGGCACTATCCTGGTTCGTCATCGCCTTGTCCCAGTAGGCATCCTCGAGCGTACCGCCGTGTTCCCCGGCGAGTCCACCTGCATTTGAGCCCTCAGCCACGTCGCCCGTGGCGACACATCGCCGCACGGTGTCGTTGTTGTAGCCGACGAGGCCACCGATCGTGTCGCCGTCGACGACTGCCAACGAGTACGCATCCTCGATGGTTCCGTCGTTGTACCCGACGACTCCACCGCTCCACAGCTGCGTACCGGTGACCGAGCCAGAGGTAAACACCCGCGATACCGTCCCGGTATTCGTCCCCACCAGCGACCCGGTGTTGTACCCGCCCGTGATGTCGACATCCACGAGTCCGACATCTTGAATGGTCCCACCCATCCCATCGCCGAAGAGCCCGACGTTTGATGTGCCTCCTCGATCGATGACGAGGTCGCCGATGTGGTGGCCCTTGCCGTCGAACGTCCCGGTGAAGGAGTCGATCGGGACCCAGCCATCGGTCGTATCGACGAGCGAATCGTATCCCGACGAGGACGAATCGAGGTCGTTGCTCAGTTCGTACGAGCCAGAGCGGTCGTTTCGGATATTATCGAGGTCGTGCCAGTCCGATATCCCCGTCGGAGACGAGGCAGCGACCACGAACCCACCGACGACGCCGGCCACACCGACACCGAGTGCCGTGAGCGTCGTCCGTCTGGAGTACGTTTTGCCGGTTTGACTCGATCGAGGATCCGAGGAAGCGGACGCCTCGTTCGTCCCAAATCCCAATTTCGTTCGAATGCCGTCCAGTACCGTCGCACACTGCCCTGAACCGCCGACCATGATAAACGCGCAGCGATATGACCAATAAATATTACTGTAAGAATATCAGATTCGACAACCTGATCGTGCAATGCAGAGACCGTTTCGAGTGAGCGACTAGTGCAATAGACCCGCATCTCAGCCCCGTTCAAGTCAAAATCTGGAGGCATTGACAAATGTGTAGACCTTTAACCCTGGGGGTAACCATCACTCATCATCCATGCGAAAGCTAGGAATTATCGCGGCAGTCGCAGTGCTCGTCCTGCTTGCTGGCTGTGTCACGGTCACCGCCGAGGTCACCGTCGACGAGGAGGGGATGGTCGAGATGGATGTCGAGATGGAACTCACCGAGGAAGCCGTCCAGACCATCGAAGAACAGCTCGAGCAAAATCCTGACTCGGAGTACGACTCCCCCGGTGAGGCCGTCGTCGCCGAGCTGGAGTCGAGCACAGGCGAAAACCCAGGCTGGGAGAACGTCCAGTTCGACTACGAGGAGCAGTCTGATGGGACCCTCCTGGTCACGATCCAGACCGACACGAGCGATCCCGCCGACATCCCTGAGGTCGAGATCGAAGCGAGCGAGGACGAGGTGAGCTTCACCAACACCGAGGGCTTCGAGGAAACAGACGATCTGCAGGACATCGAGCTTGAGATGTCCTACATCGTCCATATGCCCGGAGAGATAACCGACCACAACGGGGAGCTGCTCGACGACGACTCCGCTGAGTGGACGTACGCTGACCACCAGAACCAGACCATCGAGGTCACCAGCGGCATCGACGAGAGCTCATCAGGGATCCCTGGCTTCGGAATCGCGGTTGTGATCGCCGCGCTCGGACTGCTCAGTGCAGCTGCAGCGTACCGCGTCCGTCGGCGATAATCCAGCTACTAATTCCTTGTATTGGTTCGACCACTAGCTACCTCGAGGAGCCGAGGCCATTCGCACCATCTCGGCAGCTTTTCCACATACCCCAGTGAACGGCGTCGTATGTCCATCACCGACATCTCGCGGCTCGAGGACTTCCTCGAGGCGATGGCACCGCCACACGACCCCATCCAGCAGGAGATGGCCGAGCGAGCCGACGAGGAGGGCTTTCCCATCATCGGCCGTGCCGCCGGTGGCGTGCTTCGCCAGCTCGCCATGGCGAGCGATGCACAACGGATCTTCGAGTTCGGCTCCGGCTATGGCTACTCGGCGACGTGGTTCGCCCCGGCCCTGCCCGAGGACGGCACCATCGTCCTCACCGAGGAGGACCCCGAGGAGCTCGAACTGGCCGAGACGTACCTCGAGCGAGCCGGACAGGCGGGGAAAATCAAGCTCGAGGCCGGGAATGCCCTTGAGACCATCGAGGAGTACGAGGACCCATTCGACGTCGTCCTCATCGACGTCGCCAAGCGGCAATACCCTGAGGCCTACGAGCGCGTCAGGGACAAGTTAGCTCCGGGCAGCGTCGTCATCGCCGACAACGCCCTCATGGCCGGGACGCTCGACACCGATGGCATCGTCAATGCCATCGTCGACGACGAGGCCGACCCAGCCCTCGACGAGTCCAGCGACGGCATCCGTCGCTACCTCCAGCGGGTCCGAGGTGATGACGCCCTCGTGACCACGGTGCTCCCTGTCGGCTCCGGTCTTGCGGTGAGTGTGTTCGACGACCGCTGAGGAACCCCTCACGGGAGAATGGCCGTCCCGTGTGGTACCATCCGTTGCCTGCTGGCTCAAACGATCAATCGCTTCGACCCTTACGCGAAGTACTTGTCGCGAATCTCGACGATGCCGGCCAACAAGCCGAGAACACCGAGTATCAACGCACCCCAGCCAAGCAACGAGACCGGGATGGGCGTCTCCATGCCGAAGAAGGCGAGCACGTAGTTATCGGCCCCCCGGAGAAACCAGCCGGCCCCGATGGAGATAATCGAGAATACGGTCAAACTGATCGGTCCCATCTCGTCCTCGTCGTCCGATGACATGGTATACCAACCCATACCGAAAACTGCTATTTCAGTCCCACGGATTGTTCCAGCCAACGACACGCCCGGTGTGCCGGATAGCGTCAGTGGCGTCGGGCCATGACGTAGCCGACGATCACCAGCGCGAGGACCGTCCCGAGGATACCGATCCCGGGACTGCCGTCACCACCCGTCTCGGGAGTCGGTGTCGGGGTCGGATCGGTTGGTGATGGTGAGTCAGTCGGAGTTGGCGTGGAAGTCGGTGTCGGGGTCGCCTCGTCGAACGTCATCGAGAGCCCGAGGACGGGGCCACCACCCTCTGCCTCGAGGCCGACCCAGAGCCGATCGTTCGTCTCGGCCAGATCGGCCGCCGGGACGGCCTCACCCCCGGTGTCGTGCGAACCGAGCGCCTCGCGGGCCTCAACATCATAGAAGGCAACGCCGCCATCGAGATCGGTGCTCGCGATGACCGCACGTTCCTCGTGATACTCGAGTTGCGCGATGCCCCACGCGTGGCCTGGACCGCTGTAGCTGAGGCGTACCTCCCCGGTCTCGACCTCAACCAGTGCGATCTGATCGGTGTCGCCACCCAGCAGGAGACCGCCATCATCGGTGAGTTCGACCGAGGCGATGTTGTCGCCCTCTTCCTCGACGAGGGCGTCGGCATGGGGTGCATCGACCGGTTCGTCAGCGGCGATATCGTAGACCACGACCTCTGGCTCCCAGGTCAGCACGCTCGCCACGTAGTCACCCTGAATCGAGAGATCGGCGATCCCCTCGTCATCGGTGTGCTCGGTGTGCTCGAAGACGGTGTCTCCCGTCGAGGGATCGACCGCCCACACCGTACCGAACCCACCAGCGAGCCAGAGCCAGCCTCGCTCGGCGTCGTACTCCATGGATCCGGCCGGTTCTGACAACAGCGTCACCTGCTCGACCTCACCGGTATCGATGTCGTACGCCTCAAGGCTGGACCCAGCGACGACGTAGACGGTGCCACTACCGACAGCCAATGCGTTTCCACCGTTGAACTGCTGGGTCACGGACACCGAACCGCTCGCGATATCGTAGCCGACGAGGTGATTGCCTTCCTCACCGGGATTGTGTGCGATTGACCAGACCATGTCGTTCTCCGCGTCGTATTCGAGATCGGTGACATCATACTCGTGCTCGGTGTGACGATGCTCCTCGCTGACGGTGAACGCATACACTGCTCCAGCGGCCACCAACAACAGTACCACCACGACCACCGCCGTCACCACAACGTTGCGGTTCATAGACAGGTCAGCCTTCGGTGATGTTTGTAATAAATTCCGGGACCCCGCTTCAGGGACGACGGGGAATCGCTCTCCTTCGCTCCTTCAGGACGATCTTGCCATCATCTCCCGACTCCGGTCGCGAATGTGAACGAGGATGATCGTAGGGGCTTCCGGCGTCACCAACAGCCATACCTGGAGTCGCTCGTGACTGTGTACTTAAGTGGACTCCTCCCATAGTTGAAGTGTACACGTGCCAGGTCAACACGCTCGACGCGACGTCGCCCACGCATGAGGGCGATCG
>CAZXER010000032.1:10270-14936 GCA_964639975.1 uncultured Halobacteriales archaeon
ACACGTGCCAGGTCAACACGCTCGACGCGACGTCGCCCACGCATGAGGGCGATCGTCGTCAAACGCGTCGACGAGGGTGACCCGGACACGGGCGAGATCGAACGGCTGGCGGCGGCCGCCGGCCACGAGGTCGTCGATGTCGTGACGCAGGTTCGCCCGGCCGATCCGGCACTCGAACTCGGCGCTGGGAAGGTGGACGAGCTCCACCGGCGGGTCATCGAGCACGACGCCGAACTCGTCATATTCGACAACCGGCTCGGCCCGTATCAGACGTACAACCTCGGGAGCCGCCTGCCCGACGGCGTACCCGTCATCGATCGCTTTCGCCTCATCCTCGACATCTTCGGCCAGCGAGCGAACACCCGCAAAGCCCAGCTGCAGGTCGAGCTCGCCGAGTTGCGCTATGAGCTCCCCCGAGCGGAGGCCAAGGCCAGCCTCGCCAAGCGCGAGGAACACCCCGGGTTCATGGGTCTCGGTGAGTACGACGAGAGCAGAAAGCGAGACATCACCTCGCGCATCAGCCGCCTCCAGGAGGAGCTCTCGACCATCGAGGGGCGCGAGGCGAAACGCCGCGAACGCCGGCGTGACTCCGGCTTCGACCTCGTCTCCCTGGCCGGGTACACCAACGCCGGCAAGTCGACCCTGCTTCGCCGACTCGCGGATGACCTCGACATCGACGAGAACGAGGGACTGCACCCCGACCTCGACGCCACCGCCGCCTCGAGCGACCGCTTCTTCGAGACGCTGGGAACGACCACCCGCTACAGCGAGGTCGAGGGTCGTGACGTCCTGCTCACCGACACGGTCGGATTCATCGCGGATCTCCCACCGTGGATTATCGAGTCGTTCAACTCGACGCTCGAGGCGATCTACCGCGGCGACCTCGTCCTCCTCGTCGTCGACGTGAGCGAACCCATCGAGGACGTGCGCCAGAAGCTCGTCACCTCTCACGACGTCCTAAGCGCCCGCAACGAGGCGCCCATCATCACCGTCCTCAACAAGGTCGATCGCGTTGAGGAGGGCACCGTCGACGAGATCGAGCAGGCCATCGCCGCGCTCGCCCCCAACCCGGTGCGCGTCAGCGCCACGGACGGAACGGGCCTCGATACGCTCAAGATGCGCATCAGGGAGGCACTGCCGGACTGGCACGCCGAGGTCCTGGCGGTCCCCCACGGCGATGAGACGATGTCGCTCGTCTCCTGGCTCCACGACAATGCCCGCGTGCTCGAGGTGAGCTACGATGACCAGGGCGTCATCATCGAGTTCGAGTCACGACCGGCGATCATCGAGCAGGCCCGCGACAAGGCCGAGCAGCTCCCCGCAGTCGGCTGATCAGGCCTCGTCGGAGCGTGCCATCGCCCCGGGTAGGGCACCGACGACATCACTCGCGAGGAATCCGAAGCCGATCTCGTCGAGACAGGCGTCCCCAGCTCGGCCGTTGACCCAGGCGCCGACGGCTGCAGCCTCGATGGGTGACCCTCGATGGGCCAAGGCGGCGGTCACGCCCGTGAGCACGTCGCCCGTCCCGCCGACGGTCATCCCCGGGTTGCCGGTGCGATTGACGGCCGTGCGATCGCCATCTGAGATCACATCAAAGCCACCCTTGAGCAACACCGTCGCGTCGAGGTCCTGCGCCGCCTCGGCGACGACTGTTTCCCGCGCTTCCCACCCATCGGGTGCCGTGAAACCCATCTCCGCGAACTCGCCGGCATGCGGGGTGCAGATCAGGTCAGCACTCGGGTTGGCCGTGGATACCACCGCGAGCGCATCCGCATCCACAACAACCGTCTCGACCTCGGCCTCGATGAGGCGCGTCGCCGCATCAAGCGTCTCGGGATGGTTGCCGAGGCCGGGCCCGATAGCGAGCACGTCGGCGCGTTCGCTCGCTTCATTGAGTTCCTCGATGTGGTCACCAGTCAAGTGGTCCCCACTGAGGTCGTTGACGATGAGGTCAGGGCTCATGCTGGCGACGGCATCGCCAACGGGTGTCGCCACCTCGACGAGATCGGTGCCGGCTCGTAACGCGGCCAACCCCGTCAACGCCGGCGCTCCGGTGTACGGACCGCCACCGACGACGAGCACCCGGCCATGATCGCCCTTGTGGGCGTCCATCGCCCGACCATCCAGCACAAACCGATCGCCCGGGCCGACGAATCGCTCCGCAGCGTCAGGGATCCCGATATCGGCGACAGTGACCGGAACATCGAGCGAGTCGTGTCCCGGTTTGGCGTCGTGGAACGTGATGACCGAGTCGGCGTCGACGGCGATCCCCTGTGCGTCTCCCGTATCCGGGTCGACCCCCGAGGGGATATCGACCGAGACGACGTGCCCAGCTGCCTCGTTGATGGCCTCGATCGCACTCCGAATCGGTTCACGGACCTCGCCGCGAATCCCAGACCCCAACAGGGCATCCACCACCACGTCCGCATCGAGGTCGGGGATGGCTGTCGAATCGCGACAGACTTCGCATTCGATCGCCGTCTGTTCGAGGGTCGCCCAGTTCGCCCTGGCTGCACTGCTATTGATACCCGTCGGGTCGCCGACCAGCACGACGGTGACCGCATATTCAGAGAGAAACCGACTCGCAGCGAACCCGTCGCCGCCGTTGTCGCCGCGTCCACAGACGATGGTGACCTCGGCCCCGGCCGATGCCTCCTCCGTTACCTCCCGAGCGACGGCGTTGCCGGCCGACTCCATCAGCACCCGGGTATCAACGCCTAGCGCGGCCGCATTCCGGTCGATGGCGGCCATCCGCCGGCTCGTGATCATGGGGACTCCAACGGCCGGTCGGGGGTTAAACCCACGCGATTGCTACCGGATACTGATCGGTTCAGTCATGACCTCGAAACTGACTGACGCGACCACAACGAATGGAACCCGTCCGATGGAAAGGATAGGTAGCATTAACTATCTGTTTGCAGACAGGTATGACATGGCAACACTCCCCAACGACTACGACTGGCCCGACATCCTGGCCGCCCTGGGCGCACTGTTGGTCGTCGTCTCGATGCCGATGACGTGGATCGAGGCCGACGACCCGATCATCGAGGTCGATGGCGTGATGCAGGCCTCCCAATCGGGGCTCGAATCATCCGATGGGATCATCGTTCTCGGTACCGTGATCGTACTCGGCCTCGTCATCCTCGTCGGCCGCATCAGAGCGGGCTCATGGGGCTGGCTCGCCATCCTTCCGGCCCTTGTCGCGGGACTCATCGGCCTGGGAGTACCGCTGATCTACATCCTCGATCCGACCACCGGTGCCGTCGGCAGTGAATCGGCGCTGAACCAACTGTCGGCCGGACTCGGCCTGTACCTAACGTTCCTCGGCGGGGTCGCCATCATGGCAGCTGGCGTCCTCGGGGTCGTCTCGAGATTCCAGGGCGAGTAGCCGACGAGAGTTAACAATCGACGAACTACCACCTCCGTTCGGTCACCACTCACATCGAGGGTTGCGTGGTGCGGAGATAGTGGAACAGGTAGGTCTGCGCATAGCCAGGGTACGGCCCCAGTGCCCCACGGATCGCTCGTGAGGTCTCACCGTAGGAGTCACCGACACACGCAGGAAAGTACGCCTCGATCGCCCGCTGGATCCACCGATCCAGTGGCACGGCCTCGAGATTGCCGTCACCGAAGAGGAGGGCACAGTCGGCCACCTTCGGGCCGACGCCATGGTAGGCCGTGAGCGCCTCACGTCGAGCCTCGTATCCAGGAGAATCGGTCGGGAGGGGGATATCTCCTGATGCGATGGCGCTCGCCGTCTCGGCGAGGTACGGCGCTCTGTATCCCACGCCACAGTCCCGGAGCTCAGCCTCGGAGGCTGCAGCCAGCGTCTCGGGCGATGGAAACCCGTAGAAGACCCGCCCGTCGAGCTCGTACCTCGGTCCGAAGCGCTCCATGAGCGTCTGGACCATCGTGTGGATCCGCTCGACGCGCATGTTCGTCGAGCAGATGAAGGAAATCAGGCCGACGTACAGCGAGTCCTCGACCAGCCGCATCCCTCGACAGTGCTCCCGTGCCTCGCGGTAGACGTCAAGATCGGGACCACTGGAGAGCATGTCGTCGAGGTCGTCATCAAGGCGAAGCAGGCGTTGCACCGCCTCCTCGACACCCGGACTCCCGCGGTACTCAAGCGCGTCGCCGATGTCTCGCACACACACGACCGTCCCATCGGCCACCGTCTCGTACCAGGGTGAGGGGAGTGACGTCGGCCGGTCGAAGATCGCACCATCCCGTCGGCGCCATCGGTAGCTCTGGCCGCTCGCCAGGGTGAGGTACAGGTCGATCCCACCGGACAGGTCGGGTTTCTCGATCGTGCCGGTGTCACTCGAATGCACCTGTTGCGGCGGTGTGTCGGCCCGAGAAGTCACGCTAGAGCGAAGTTTGATAGCGATGCACGTAAATACATTCAATTAGCCATGGATTGCAGAGTTGTCGTCGAGGCGGCCGTGCCGGTGTACGACGTTGGGTCGACAGATGAAGCAGTCCGCATCGCAATCTCGAAGACGGGTGAGATGCTCAATCCCGATCTCAACTACGTCGAGATCAGCATGGGCGAGCATCTGTGCCCCCACTGTGGCGACGAGCTGGATCCGGCCTTCATCGCCGCCGACGAAAGCCTGGTCGCACTGGAGCTGGAGATGACCGTGTTCAACGTCGAACGCGAGGA
>CAZXER010000033.1:0-13222 GCA_964639975.1 uncultured Halobacteriales archaeon
TTGATCTTGTAGTACATGTTCTCCATCAGCTCCAGGTAATCGACCAGCCGGAAGCGCTTGTCAAAGAAGATCAGCGTCCGGAGGTACAGCTCCTCGAGATGGGTCAGATCCTGCTCCTCCAACCACGCCTTGCGATCGAATTCGTCACCTCGCTGGATACTCATGCAGTGTCAGTCCTCCGGTCTGGGGCGCGCGAAGAACGATTCATTGACGATGCTAAAGGGATCGAAGCGCGACTGGTGACACTGACAGTAGATGATGTCCTCGGCATCGAACTGGGGTGCGTCGCGGTACGTCTTCCACCCGGGGACACAGCAGAAATGGGTGCACTTGTTCAAGAAGGCGATGAACCCCTCCTCAGTCGAGGCCTGCAACCACTCGTTCTCCGCTGCCGCTTCCTCGATGATGGACGAGCGGATCACCTGCACCGTGATGACATCACGTGAATCCACGCCCTCTGATCGCCACCGGGCCTGCGCTGGTTTGCCGAGTCCGCCGCTGCCGATCGGATTCGCCCAATCCTCATAATCGTCGAACTGAGTGATGTGTAACCGTTCCCCTTCGGTCATCTCATTGGTCTGCCAATCGTAGTTCGATGAGCTGGCGTATCGGAGGTAGTTATCCGCATCGGCATCGGGTTCGATCCCCGGTGTCGACTGGATCCCACAGTACTGGTACCACAGCGAGGAGTACTCCTGTCCCCCAAGTTCCATGTCGGCCACGGTGACCAACCGGCCATCGATCTCTTCCTCCCGAAGCTCCGGCCAGATCCCCCGGAGATATCCCTCATCATCAAGCTCCACCGGCACCTGGGGGAGGCCGCGTGGTGCAGGACCTCCCACCTGCTCAGCACCACGGTATGTCACCGCACCGCCCCCGGCGCCCGGTGGTGTCGTCGTCGCATCGACGATCGCAGCCGATGCGCTCCCGACGCCGGCGAGCGCAGCACTGCCGACGACGCCACGGACGAAGCGGCGGCGGGATGAATCGGCCGGATACTTGTCTTCGATGTTGTCAGTCATGGTTATCGTTTGTAGTATGGGTAGACCGCTCGTTTGATGAGCGACCCCAGGTCATCCCGGATCGACTCGCCATCGACCTGTTCGGATCTGGTATAGAGATCCTCCCACTTGCGACGGCGCTTCTTGACGATCATCACGTCGGGGAGGAACTCCTTGCGGTACAGGGCGAAGATGAACCCCAGATCGATGAAGATCAGCCCGAGGATGAAACCGAGGAACATGTTCCCGGTCTCGGTCAGGCCCCAGCCATCCAACAGGCCATAGGTGAACAGCCCGATCATCACGACCTCGATGATCGTCAACAGGACGATCGCGATCGCGGCGGGCGTGCTCTCTCGTCCCGGTTCGTATCGGTGAATATCGCCGTAGGGGTTGCCTGCTGTTGCCATGGTTATTTGTTATCGGGGTAGCCGGAGTGGGGTGTTTCGCCGTATTTCAACACGTAGAACGTGAAGAGCAGGGTCATGAACATGGCCAGGAAGGTGGCGATGCCGATGAAGTGCTTCTGTAGTGGAACGCCGATCTCGTGTGGATCGAGCTCCTGCTGTCCCGGCGGGATCGGTTGTGCGGGGGCTTCGGTGATCCCCTCCTCGACGACGATCGTCCCCAGCATGCCAAGCCCCTCGTGGGGGGTACAGTAGAACTCGTACGTCCCCTCGACATCGAAGGTCCACTCGTGCTCGAACCCGGTGTCCCTCGTCGGGGAGACGCCCTCCCACTCCGAGTCCTCTGGCTGCTCGTCGATGGTGATGTCGTGGTTGTCGGAGATCCAGACGAACCGAACGGTCGTCCCGGGCTCGATCTCGAGGTCCTCCTCAGTTCCGGGTTCGTAGTAGTAGTTACCGAGTTCCACCTCGACGACCTCGTCCTGGCCATCACCGTTCGTTTCGTCGCCGTCCTCCTGTTGCAACGTACCTGGTAGCCCATCCACCGCACGCAACGGCTCGCCAGCCGACTGCTCCCGGCCGGCCGCCTGCCCGCTGGCCGCGACAGCGCCGCCTGCACCAGCAGAGACCAGGAGGAACTCACGACGCTTCATACAGGGAACTCTGAGAAAGCCGGTTGCTTAAACCCACCGAAACCCCTAGGCTCATCCGGGTAAGACGGCGAGTGTGAACTACTCCTCGGACACCCCAGATTCATCGGGGAGTTCGCTCTCGTCGACTGGTACGAACGAGGGTCGTTCGCCCTCACCGAGGCCGATCGAGCGGAGTCGTTGCCGGTAGCCTTCGGCTCGGTATCGGGTGGAGAGACGGGCGTTCGCGACGGTGAACAGCAGGAACACCGCGACGATACCGAAGATGACGCCGATGATGGCGCCAACGAGGGGGACATCGAGCAGCAGCCAACCACCGATCAGCGCAATGGTGCTCACGAGGAGGGCGAACCCGATGAACTGGAGCATCTTGTTGCCGAACTCGCTTCGGGCGGTGTCGATGGCGGCAGGATCCGGAAGTGCCCCCACCTCGTCTGTCACCGGTTCGACCTCGTACTCCGGCATCGAGCAGAGCGCGACCGTCGGCTTCACATCACGCAGGACCGTGCCGAACCCCTCGACCTCGCCCGAGGGTCGAATGAGGGCATAGCCCTCGTCCGAGTAGGCCAGTAGACACTCCTCGCCCTCGTTGGTGATCCGTTCCACCACGGCGAACACGTCGCGGCGCTCGATGCGGTCTCGAAGTTCGGTCTCGACCCGCTCGAGGAGCGCGGAACCGGTGACCCAACTATCCGGATCGAACGCCTCAGACCACTCCTCGGGCGTCATCTCCTCGAAGTCCTCGGGGCCGAACTCCTCGAAATCGTAGCGCTCCTCGAGGTCGTCCGCCGATGTGTCGACGTCCTCGTTGCCGGCCATTGCCCGGCGGTACCGGACGGATACCAATACGGTTTGCGACACGAGCGAACCATCGGCGTTATTCACCCGGCCCACCGAGCGTCGAGGTGATGGTCAGCGATCAGACGCTTGCGACGATCGCGCTCGTGGCCGTCTCGCTGAGCCTGCCGCTGTATCTACATGGGATCTGGGTCATCCTCAGCTCGGAGCAGGTCACCTGGACGGTGCTCATGCGCCATCTCAGGTCGGTCCTGCCGGCACTGGGGCTGACGACGGTCCCGGTGTTCGTCTGGATGCTCCCCCGGTCGATCTCGGTCGGCTTCTCCGGGCTCGTCGCCACCCACATCTTCCTCGCTCTCCAGTCCTACGCCCTGTTGCTCATCGGGATCTGGGGGATCATCCCGATCTTCCGGGCCAAACGGCAATACAACCTCTACCGCGAGCCCGATCCGGACGTCGATCTCGCCGAGCTGGACGAGCGGATGCCCGTGTGGCGTCGACGCCTCCGATTCGGCGTCTTCGGCCACTTCGCCCTCTGGATCCTCGCCTACCTGCTGGGCGTGTTGCTGTACCTCCGCAACTACGGCGTCCTCTAATCACGGTCCCAGGGCTCGTCGCGGTACCGATCGATGGTGTTGCCCTCGGCCCACGACGAGGGACACCCATCGGAGAGGACACAACCAGCACAGTCCGGCGACTGACTGGTGCACACCGCCCGGCCATGATCGATCAGCAGATGGGTGAACTGCACCCACTCACCATGCGGGACGAGTTCCATCAGCTCGGCTTCGATCGATTCTGGGGTCGTCGCGTCCGTGAGTCCGAGTCGCTGTGACAGCCGTTTGACGTGCGTGTCGACGACGATACCCTCGACGACATCGTGGCCGTGTTGCAACACGACGTTCGCCGTCTTCCGTCCAACACCGGGCAACTCGACCAGGTCAGCCATGGTATCCGGGACCTCACCGTCGTGCTCCGCCTCGATCACCTGGCAGGCGTTCGTGAGGTAGCCCGCCTTCTGGTTGTGATAGGTGATGCCGTAGATGTCATCGGCGAGCTCATCCTGGGACACCGCCGCGTAATCAGCCGCCGAGGTGTACTTCTGAAAGAGCTCCTCGGTCACCTCGTTGACCCGCTCGTCGGTGCACTGTGCCGACAGCACGACGGCAACGAGCAGCTCGAGGCGCGTCGAGAATCGCAGTGAGATGGTACTATCGGGGTATTCCTCGCGCAACCGTTCGATGATCGTCTCCGCCCACGCGCCCCGCTCGTCCATACCGGATGTTTCCGCTGGGACCCATCAGCGATTCGGTTCACTCGCCCGCACATGGACCGGGCATTCTATATGCGTCTCACCGGAAACCACAGCCGATGAAGGCCACCGCCGTTGCGCATCCGATCCAGGGGCTGGTCAAGTACCATGGCATGCGGGACCACGAGCTGCGGCTGCCCTATCACGACAGCATCAGCGTCTGCACCGCGCCATCGCGGACGGTGACCACCGTGGCCTTCGATACGGATCTCGACGGTGATCGCATCGTCGTCGAGGGTGAGACCCTGCAGGGAGGCGATGCCGAGCGCGTTCGACGGGTGATCGATGCCGTCAGAACGCAGACGTCGTTCGCGGACACCCCGGTTCGCTTCGAAAGCGAGAGCACCTTCCCGACGAACGTCGGGCTTGGCTCCTCGTCTTCAGGGATGGCTGCGGCTGCGGTCGCGACGGCCGGCGCTGCCAACCTCGACCTCGATCGCGGTGAGCTCTCTGCCATCGCCCGGCTGGGATCGGCCTCAGCGGCCCGATCGGTCACCGGGGGCTTCTCGCTCCTGCCTGGCGGTGGTGACGACGAGACGTGTCGATCGTATCGACTCGAGAGCCCCCTGGAGGACGAGCTTCGCATCGTCGGGGCGGTCGTCGAGGCGTACAAGGAGACGGGTGATGCCCATCGTGAGGCGCCACAGAGCCACATGTTCGATGCACGCCTGGCGCACGTGCACGACCAGCTCGCAACGGTGCGACGGGGGCTTCGCCACGGCGAGTTCGACACCGTCTTCGAGTGTGCTGAGGCGGATTCCCTCTCGCTGGCGGCGACGACGATGACCGGGCCGGCTGGGTGGATCTACTGGCGCCCGACGACGCTGTCGGTCTTCGATCGGGTCCGTCAGTTGCGCGAGGAGGAGAACGTACCCGCGTACTTCTCGACCGATACGGGCGCGAGCGTGTACATCAACACGACCGCTGACGCGGTCGATGAGGTGGTTGAGGCCATCAACGACCTCGATGTCGACGATATCACGAAGTGGCGCGTCGGAGGCCCCGCGAGGCTGGACGAGGACCAGGCGCTGTTTTGAGCTGGGATTCCGCTGGCGTGCTGTACCGCTGTGAGAGATAGTTACCTTGAGGTAACCAGTATTGTGAGGTTTACCCAAAACTATTAAACACTCCATCCACTACGAGAGGTTGATGGCACCAAGCACCGAAACGCACGATTCGATCACGGTTCTGGACTCCCCAGAGTCATACGAAGCAGCGGTATCCGGCGATGGTCCGGTCCTCGTCGATTTCTACGCCGACTGGTGTGGCCCGTGCAAACAGATGGAGCCGGTCCTTGAAGCGATCGCCGACACGACCGAGGCGACGATCGTGAAGGTCGACGTCGACCGACATCAGCAACTCGCCGCGCAATTCCAGGTCCGTGGGGTCCCGACCATGCTCGTCTACGAAGACGGCGAACAGGTCGAACGGTTCGTCGGTTATCAGCCAGAGCCCTCCCTCAGAGAGACCGTCAATCAGTACAGCGACTGAGTAACGGCTTCGGACAGCGAGTTGATACGAGGGAGACAGGACGTGCAGTAATCGCAATCGCACCTGTTTTGTGGGCGATTGACCTACCCGGCGGTGTGCAGCCCATCGCAGATCGGTTGTCGAATCCGTTCGGGATGAACCCGCCCTGTCCGAACCCGTGTAGTGACGACGTCCCGGCGGTCTTCGGCTACGGGAACCCCGACGCGGATTTCCATCTGATCGGCGATCATCCCGGACGCCACGGGGGTCGAACGACCGGCATCCCCTTCACCGAGTCTGCTTCGAGTGAACGATTGCTGGCGGTCCTCGAAGAGGTCGGGTTGACTGAGATAACAGCTGGACAGCCACGTGGCGGACTGCTCTACATGAGCTACCTCCATCTGTGCTGTCCGGCCACCGGTACCGATCCCGATGACGGCGACTACGATCGGTTCGAGCCCTTTTTCGATGCAGAACTCCGGGCAGTGTCCGCGCACGTGCTCCTGCCAGTCGGTGAACGCGCGTTGCATCACGTCATCGAGGAGTTCTCCTCGATACCGGTATCACGGATCGATAGCGAATCGGCACACGCCAGCGATCTGTCTGGGCGCGGGTTCCTCATCATCCCGATTCGAGACCCGGCCGACTGGAGTGGGGCAGACGAAGCGCAATTGCGTCAGACGCTTTCTGCGGTACTCGCCTCTGACTACCAGCAAGAGGCAGATCTAACCCGGTTCTTCCCGACCAATACCCAGTATCTCGTGCGATAGCTCCGGGGGAGGACAGCTATTTCTGGCGGGATGAGCTAACTAGTGTATGCCAGAAGAAGCGGCACCTGTCACCTCATCACTACCGGATAGCCCCTTCCACACGGTCGGGACCGACCACATCACCGTCTGGGGGAGCAACGAAGCAGATACCATCGAATTCTACCGCGACATCCTCGGGATGCCCCTGGTGTTACGCCAGCCGAACCTCGACGATCCGAGTCAGACTCACCTCTTTTTCGACACCGGAGACGGTCGGATCCTGACGTTCTTCGTCAGCGACGACCGGCCATCCCACACCGGGCCACAACGAGGTGGCGTCGGGGCCGTCCATCACCTGTGTTTCAGCGTCGAAGCCGAGGAGTATCGGGACATCATGGCGGCATTCGATGAGCGGGACATCCGATACAACGTCTTCGATCGGGGGATCTTCCACTCCATCTACACGACCGACAACAACGGGCTCGTGATCGAGCTCTCCGCAGACAAGTACGAGATACCGAACGAGAAGCGAGGGGACATCCTCGCGGAGGCACAACAGCTTCGCGAGGCCGATGGTGCAGAGTTCGCCAAGGACGAGCACCTCAGACAGGCCATCGAGAACCTCGGGCTTCCCGTCCAGCGGAACGATCTGCCGGATGCGCCGACGGGAACGGGCGTATAACGTTCACAAGCGGGTACCCGGTCCAATCGGAAACGAATGTGACATCGAGACGGTCGGTGTCACTGCAAGCGGACAACGCGTGTCGGCGTTACTGTCTGCTACTCTTCGTCGGCGGTCTGGTCCTCATCGATCGTGTCCTCGATGAGTTCCTCGACCTGATCCTCGCGGGGCCGTCGTTCGACCCGCTCCTCGACGCTTTTGACCTGCTCTTGAACCGTCTCGATCTGCTCGCCAACGGTGGCTTCGACTGACTCCTCGACGGTTTTTTCGACGGTCTCCTCGACCGTCTCACCGACGGTTTCTTGGACCGTTTCCTGGACGACCGAGGTCATCCACTCCGGATCGAACCTGGCCATCTTCCAGACCACATGCACGATGTACGCCGAGAAGACACCGATGCCAAAGGCCATGCCGACACCGAACTCGAGGGTGGCGATCATGACGATGGCCAGCACGATCAAGGTGCCGAAGGCAAGATCGACCGCCGCGTCGACACGGACAGGATCGAGCATCTCAGATCCGTCTCCGAGGTAGCGATGTCGCGCAGAGGCTGCCACACAACGGTCTTCGAGTCCGCCAGGTGATCCATGAATCGATCATTGTCTATTCGTTACATACCGGGGGGCGACTGAAATCCTTTGGCAAGCGAGATGTGTTGGCGACCGATGGTGACCAGCCCCAGGATATCCCAGTGGAGACGAGTCAGTTACTCCTCGGCTTCGAAGGTGAAAAACACGCGTTCATCGACGCGGGTGAACAGGAGATCCAGCGTATATTCACCAGGTTCGAGGGAGGTCGCTTCGCCGTCGTCGTCGACGACGGTCGCTCGGACGGTATCAGTACCGGGGCCATCGAAGACGAAATCCCGGTCGAAATTGAGGTTTGCATCGGTGTAGTAGGCGTCATCTGGCGAGAGTTCGACCCGGAAGTCGCCATCATACTCCGCGGTCACCTCGACAGTGCCAGCCGCGGCATCGATGACACGAACATCAGTCACGGATACGGTTGATGGGCGGTCGACCTGGACCGTCTGCTCATCGAGGACGTGGCCCCATTTGGACTCGATGGTGACGGTGTAGTTCCCCATCATCGGTGGCTCGGCGGGTAGCGAGTGAGCCGAGAGAACCACCGTTGCCGGTCCGCTCGCTACCTCATCTGCGCTAAACCAGCGATCGTTCGTTATCCCAGAGGGAGTCTCCACGGCGATGTAGAGTGCATCGCCCGACGAACTGAAGTTGGTCGCGAACGTATGACTGAGGCCGATCGGGCACTCGTCATCGATGTTGTTTGGATACTCCCCATCGTCGCCACAGCTGAAGGTGAAATCGACCTCCTCGATAGTGGCATCACCTGGAGACGCATATGACAGTCCAACGAAACCGATCGGCACCAGGAGCACGAGGACGATCAAGACGGCTTTGTACCTGACAATCGGGGATAGGACATCCGGGAACTCCTTAGCGAGTCGTGCCGCTGCGAACTCAACACCGATACCGACCAGTCCCCCGGCAACCATCGCAAAAGGGTGGGGTTCGATCGGGTACGGGTGCGAGGGACTTCCCCACTCTGGGAAGAGGACCACCCAGACGGTGAGGACGCTGACGATCGGGACGATGAGCCACACCAGGATGTACTCCGTTCGATCGGTCCCGGAAAGCGTCAAGAAGAACCACGAGGCGACCACCATCGAGCCGGTGGCAACACCGAGTACGATGCCCGGATCGACCAGTGGGACCATGAAGTCGAAGTGGTAATAAATCAGCACAGGAACGACCGACAAGACGGCGACAAGGATCCCGCTAATCGCCGTCTCAATGGGGGACCTAACTACCATCGAGTGGTCACGGCTAGCTAGCCACCACGAAAACACCTTACGACTTGGCACGATATTAAATTCAATTATCAGCGATGAACGACAGGAGCGCAGATATCGAGGTTCCTGCGGTTCTTCGTGACCATCGGTTGAACCCAGTTTCTAGGCGATAACCTGCCGCCGTCTCGAACCCGAAAGCATCCGAGAGAAGCACGTGGTGAAGACAACACGGCAGACGCAGGTCAGTATCGTGGATGCAGATACAATTACCATTTTTGATAGCTCGGCCAGCAACAATATGTAGGCTCTCAATGATACCATCGATATCGATGGTGTACCGGTGGGCCTGTCCGCACTGTGGGTTCGTCGTCTGGGCAGTGAAACGGCCAGCCGCCGAGTTCGAGCTCAAATCCCACCTCGTTCACCACTACGGGGACGTGTTCTCACAGACGGTCTTCAGAACCGAATGGGCATGTCCCGAATGTGACCATTCTCAGTCCAATCTGGACCACTCTGACGCCGTCGAATCATTTGAGGACCACCTGCTCAGTCACACCAGAGAACAGATCGTCGAAACAGGTGCCATGGGGACCGACTTCGGCCCCGATACCGGCGTGCTCTGTCTGATCCCCGACGACCGCCGTGGACTCAAGATGGCTCGCTCACAGCTGCTATACTCCGGCGATGTCGTGGTTTCGGTGACCAACGATCTGGCCGCGTGGAACACCCTCATCGAGCAGCAATCGAGGACCCCGAAGAAAGTCGTCTTACTCACCTCGGCCCGGGAATCCGAGATCGAATCGATCGATGACAGCGAGTTGTTGACTATCAAATCGATGGGTGGGGACCTCAACGTGGGCCAGGTCGGCCGCAAACTCGCAGAGACCATGAAGGCGTACTCTGGCATCGACGGACAGGTGACCGCGGAGTTCGACATGCTCTCCTCGGTGCTCGAGGCGTGTGACACCGGCGCGACCTTTCGCTTCCTCCATCTCATCGATGGTGTGTTCTCCAAGACCGACGCCCGCTCACTCGTGTCGATCAACCCTGCCTGGGTGCCGGAACCAACCCTCAATGTCTTCACCGATCTGTTCGATTTTATCGTCTTCGGCGACGATGACCGATTGAAACGTCTCGTAAAGGCGAGTGGCCCATCGGTCCATCACGAGGACAGCGATCGGACCTACTCCGAGATCACGCCGTCCAACCAGCAGATCGTGCCGACGGGGCCGAAGCGAAACCCGTTCCGGTGACTACGTACGTACGACTGATTCCTAGTTGACAGTTGCAACAGGGTTGTTAGCAACCAAATGTCTGCTTCTACGGTTCCTGGGATGACCCTGGAACGATCCAGGTTACCGGAACCCTATAGTAATCACCAAGCCAAATGTCAATCAGTGTATCTTCTCGACCGTTCCCGGCGCCAAGTTCTCTGTTCAGTGGGACTCCTCTGTACCGCTGCGATTTCTGGTTGTTTGGACGAGGAGGCCACTGATTTAGATCCGGAGGAGTTCGATGATGACCGGCTCTACCAAATGGCAGTTGCCGTCGAACGGACCGAGTTGACATTCGTTGCAATTGAGCGGGATGTGGATGATTGGCTCAGACTCGATGTCGAACCGCATGTTCCACTCGACGAATACGTTGGCGAACTGCCTCCCGGAGTAGCGACGCCACCCGATGATATCCCACTATCCCAGCTTGCACCGCCGTTTTCCCGTGAAGTCATCGATGCGTACATTCGCACCGTTGAACAGGGGTACTCCTCCGAAGGCCTTCGAGTCACATACAGGGATGATGTCTGTATCGGTACATTCCGGGTCCCTGTGTCCCGTGTCGAGTGGTTCTTGGACGGACAGGTGAGCAGACAGGACGTGTATTTCGACGGTTCTTTCAGCTATACGGTTACCTGCTGATGTCCATCACGTGAGTAAAAGGAATACCCAGGACACACGAGATCGGGATTCGTATCCAGAGTAGTAGGACTGACGCAGATATTGGGCTAGAATCTCCCTCAACGGAACTCAATCAGTGCCCGGCTCCTGCTGAGCCACCCGCTGGCTCGCCTGGTCGATGAACTCCTGGGGGAGGCGGTCGATCTCGCCCGCCTGGACGCGCCACAGGTTCGCGTACAGGCCGTCGTGCTCGAGCAACTCGCCATGGGTGCCTCGCTCGACGATCTGCCCATCTTCGATCACCAGGATCACGTCCGCATCGCGGACCGTCGACAGCCGATGTGCGATGACGAACGTCGTCCGGTCGGCCGCGAGCTCGTCGATCGACCGCTTGATCAGGAGCTCGGTCTCGGTGTCGACCGCCGAGGTCGCCTCATCGAAGATGAGGATCTCCGGATCCTGGAGGATGGTCCTGGCGATGGCGACTCGCTGGCGCTGTCCGCCCGATAGCTTGACGCCGCGTTCGCCGATGTCGGTATCGTAGCCATCGGAGAGGTTCGTGATGAACTCGTGCGCCTCGGCACGCTTGGCGGCTTCGTGCACCGCCTCGTCGCTCGCGTCGAACGAGCCGTACTTGATGTTCTCCAGGACGGTCCCATCGAAGAGGAAGTTCTCCTGGCCGACGTAGCCGATCGAGCCACGGAGACTCGAGACGGTGACGTCTCTGATGTCGTGGCCGTCGACGCGGATCGTCCCCTCGTCGACGTCGTACAGCCGCAACAGCAGCTTGATGATCGTCGTCTTGCCCGCGCCGGTCGGGCCGACGAAGCCGATCGTCTCGCCGGCATCGGTCTCGAAGGTGATGTCCTCGAGCACCGGAGTCTCCTCATAGGCGAAGGTGACATCGTCGTACGCCACGCGGCCCTCGACCGCCTCGAGGTCGATCGCATCTGGATCATCCTTGATCCGGACGGGCAGATCCATCAGGCCGAGGATGCGCTTGGTGGAGGCCCTGGCATCCTCATAGCGGTCGATGATGTTGCTCATCTGGGCGAGGGGGTTGACCAGCTGCTGGGTCAACAGCAGGAACGTGACGAGCTGGCCGACGGTGAGGTCACCCGACAGCGGCCCAGGGGCGCCCTCGAGGATCCACACGCCGCCGACGATGAACGTCGCGATGAACGATAGTGACGTGAGCGCCTGCAGCCCCGGGCGGTAGATGAAGTTCAGCCGTAGCGCCAGCCAGTCGAGGCGGAAGTAGGTGTAGGAGTGCTCGCGGACGCGCTCGTCCTCGTACTCCTCGGTGTTCGAGGCCTTGATCACCTGGATGCCGTTGAGGTTGTTCTCAAGACGGCTGTTGAGGTCGCCGACGGACTCCCTGATGTCGGTGTAGCGCGCCTCGGCGAGGTGCATGAACCAGTAAGTGAACACCGCCGCGAGCGGGACGACGATCAGCGTCACGAACGCGAGCTGCCAGTTGATCCAGAACAGGATCACGGCCGTCCCGCCGATCATCACGCCGAGCTGGATGGCCTCGCCCATCATGCTGTCGAGGAACTGCTCCAGCCGGTTGGTGTCGTTCGAGAGGATCGAGAGCAACTCGCCGGTCTGCACCTCGTTGAAGAAGCCCATGTCCAGGCGTTGCATCTTCTGGTACGCCGCCGTCCTGACCTCGTGTTTGACCCGGTGGGAGAACAGGTTCAGCGACGACATCCGCACGAAGTTGAGGATGGATTGGCCGATCATCGCCACAGCCATGAGCCCGATCACGAACCAGAACTGCGGCATCGTGCCATCGGGGAGCAAAGATGATGGAATGCCCGGCAACGTGAAGGGCTGGTCCTCCCGAAAGATCGCGTCGATGGCCACCCCGAGGATCACCGGTGGAACCAGCGCCAGGAACCGGGCGCCGATGCTGGCGAGCAACCCCAGGATGAACCATCTGCGGTTGCCCCGGCCATAGCGCATGAAGAGCTGTCCGAGGGGGCGACGGACGTCCTCGCGGTACGCCTTGATGGTCTCCTTGTCGAAGGTATCTACCGTACTCATCGGGGGAGTGAATCTGGGTTCACTACTAGGTTCCCCTGAATAAAGGCCTCGGAAGGGGAGAATGTCACAGCCTCGGGTCGCACGCTAACCGAAGGGGTCGTCATCGCCACAACGGACACGAGAGGACCGTCTCGCCTAGAGCTCGAACTGCAGCACATCGCCGGCACCCACCTCGTGGTCACTCGTCCACTCGTAGTTCACCTCGAGGACGTACTTGCCCCGACCCGTGTACTGGTGGTGGGCCTCCTCGCCGTCTTCATCCGGATCTGGCTGCGGTGCGTGGTGGATGCTCGTGATGGTCCGATCCGCATCAGCGAAGACGATGTCGATGCCGAAGTCCATATCGGGCATGTGGAAGGTCCGGTCAGTCTCGATGTCGAAGACGAAGAGCATGCC
>CAZXER010000034.1:0-10076 GCA_964639975.1 uncultured Halobacteriales archaeon
TCGTAGTCGGTCGCGATGGTGACGTGATCGGCCTTCGCCGCGAGGTCCTTCACCGCGCGGACGATGGCGGGCTCGCTGGCGACCTTCTCGATCGTCGCGTCGGCGAGTTCGGATGGGTCGACCTTGTGCCAGTTGCTGTATTCCTCCGGGAAATCCACGTTCATCACGTGGCCGCGAAGGCCCACACAGTAGGTGTCGTCCCACCGGTAGACGGGCACGTCTCGACGGTCCTGTCGGGCGGCGTCGCCACCGCCGAGAATCTCGGCGATCCGACGCGCTGCGTTCGTCTTCTCAGTGATTATCAGGCGCACGAGCAACTCCTCCCACTGAACGTGGGTCACCGCATCGGTAGGCCACATCCGGGTGTAAAGGTTACGGGACTGCCGGGTGGTCGAGCGTGCGAGGCACTCGGTTCGGTAGAATCGTCACGGTGAACGCACCGATAGCACTCGACCAACTACTCCTCAAGGGCCTCGCGCAAGAGCTCGTTGACGTGGGCTGGATCGGCCCGGCCCCCGGTCGCCTGCATCACCTGGCCGACGAGGAAGTTGAGTGCGCCGTCCGCACCGGCATGGTAATCCTCGACGGCCTCCGGGTTGTCAGCAATGGCCGCCTCGACCGCGTCGACGACCTCGTCCGTATCCGACTTGCCAAGCCCCTCACGCTCGACGATCGCATCTGGCTCGATCGATTCATCGAGCATCGTTCGGAGAACGATCTCTCTGGCGTTTTTGGCCGTGATGGCATCCTCAGCGACCAGCTCGATGAGGCGGTTGAACTCGTCGAATCGGTGGGTCACGTCCTCGATGGACATATCGCGGTAGTTCAACTCGCCAAGCAGCTCGTCGGCCACCCAGGTCGAGGCCAACTCGGGGTTGAACTCGGTGGCGACCGCCTCGAAGAAATCGGCAACCGGTTTCGACGAGGTCAGCTTCTCGGCCGCTTCGTTACTCAGGCCGTATTCCTGACGGAAGCGCGCTCGTCGGACATCGGGCAACTCGGGAATCGAGATGCTCCCTCGGAGCTCGTCGGTGACCACCGGCGGCAGGTCGGCTTCGCCGAAGTAGCGGTAGTCTGCCTCGGCCTCCTTGGTGCGCAGGCCGACGGTGATGCCCCGTGCTTCGTCCCAGTGGCGGGTCTCCTGTTCGATGACGTCGCCCCGTCGAAGCGCGTTTCGTTGCCGGGTCAGCTCGTAGGCCAACGCCTTCTCCGCTCCCTTGTGTGAGGAGATGTTCTTGACCTCGGTCCGGTTGGCAGCCGACAGCTGTGATGGGTCGATGTCGTCGTCATCGGTCGCCTCAACCAGGGAGAGGTTGGCATCGACCCGGAGACTGCCATCGCGCGACGCATCGAACACCTCGAGGTACTCGAGTACCTCCTCTAACTTGGCCAGGAACGCCCTCACCTCGCCGGGGGCCCGGAAGTCGGGTGCGGTCACGATCTCGAGCAGCGGGACGCCCGCGCGGTTGTAATCGATGAGGGTGTGATCGGCGGTATCGATCGAGCCGCCGGCATGCTGGAGGCTGCCCGGATCCTCCTCGAGGTGGGCGCGTTCGATCGCGATCGTCCGGTCGGTGTCTTGATTGGAGATCTGCATCTCGCCATCACTACAGATCGGTTCGTCGTACTGGGTGATCTGGAAGTTCTTCGGGAGATCAGGGTAGAAGTAGTTCTTCCGGTGGAATCTGGTCGTGCTGGCGATATCGGCATCGAGGGCCTTGCCGACCTTGATCGCCGCCTCGACGGCCGCCTCGTTCAAGACCGGGAGCGCGCCGGGGAGCCCAAGACAGACGGGACAGGTGTGGGTGTTGGGGCCCGAATCGGCGAAATCGGTCGAGCACCCACAGAAGATCTTGGTGTCCGTCTCGAGTTGGACGTGAACCTCGAGGCCGATGATGGTGACGTGGTCGACCTCGGTGGCGCTCGTCTGCGCAGTCATCGCCGCTTGCTTCGCGAGCGTGTTGTTAAAGGGTACCGACGGCGGCCCGGTATGACGGGCGTCTGACGGAGGTTTATTTTCGCTGGAGCCCCTCGTGTTGATAATGCCAAGGAACCGTGTCCAAGAGCTCGAGGAAACTGTCGAAGAACTACAAGGAACGATCGATGGGCTGACGGTCGAGCTCGTGGATATCAACAAGCGCCTGCAAGCGATCGAGTCGAAGCTCGACGACGAAACACCGACCACCGTCGATACCAACGGACATCAAGAGGACGAGTCACCCGTTGAATCAGACGGCTCCGACATCATCATCTGCTAACGGGATCTTCACACCCCGATGTACCTCGAAGAGCTCGTCATCGACAATTTCAAGAGTTTCGGCGAGCGGACGCGGCTGCCACTGCGGGATGACTTCACCGCGATCACCGGGCCGAACGGGTCCGGGAAATCGAACATCCTCGACGCCATCCAGTTCGCGCTCGGGCTTGGCCGCGTCAGCGACGTGCGAGCCCGGCGATTGACCGATCTCATCCATCATACCGACGATACCGAGCCAACGTTGCCGCGTGAGACCGAGGTGACCGTCGTCGTCAACAACGAAGATCGCACCCTCTCAGCGGATCAGATCGCTGCTGCGGTTGGCGACGAGGTGCTCGACCCCGATCGGATCGAGATCAAGCGACGGATTCGCCAGACGCCGAACAACTCCTACTCGTACTACTACATCGACGACAAGAAGGTCAACCTCGGCGATATCCGTGAGCTCATGGGGCAAGCCGGGGTCAGCGACGACCGCTATAACATCGTCCCCCAGGGTGACATCACCGAGTTGATCAACCTCACGCCGATGCAGCGCCGGCGGATCATCGACGAGATCGCAGGGGTCGCCGAGTTCGACGAGAAGAAGGCACAGGCACAGGCCGAACTCGAGACCGTTCGCGAACGCATCGACGAGGTCGAGCTTCGCATCGAGGAGAAGACCGAGACGCTCGAGCAACTGGCGGACGAGCGCGAAGAGGCGCTTGAGTACCAAGAGCTGGAGGAGGAGCGAGACGAGTACGAGCGATACCGTCACGCCGCCGAACTCAACGACCGCCGCGAGCAACTCGAGGAGGTCACCGAGCGGATCGAGACGCTCGAAGCCGAGCTCGCCGAGGAGCGAAGCGCGCTTGCGACCGCAGAGGAGGAGGCCACCCGGATCGAGGAGGACATCGAGGATCTCACCGAGACGATCGAACGAAAGGGCGGTGAGGAGCAACGCTCCCTCCAGAGCGAGATCGAGGAGCTCCGCTCTGAGATCGGACAGCTCGAGGGTCGAATCGAGGAGAAAGGTGAGCGGATCCAATCGCGCAAGGATGATCGACGCGATGCGGAGCTCAAGCTCGATCGCAAGCGAGAGACCCTCGAGGACCTCGAGGACGACCGCCAGGATCTCAAAGTACGGAAGGCAAACCGGGTTGGCGATCTCGTCGATCTCAAGGAGGACCTCGCCGAGGTCGAGGCATCGATCGACGACCTCGACGAGGAACAGCGTCGACTCAACGGCCAACTGCGACACCACGAACACCTCCTCGACAACGCCACCGACACGCGTGACGAGCTCCAGCGCGAACTTGACCGCCTCTACGACGAGTCGCGACGACGTGATCGCGAACGCAACGAGATCAACCAGGCGATCGACGAGCTCGACGAACTCCTCGAGGAGCGCCAGAGCGATCGAGACGGCGTCGACCGGGAGATGGAGCGGATTCGCGAGGAACGCACCGAGGTCCAAGAGCAGATCGAGTCACTGACGGCAGAGAAATCGGAGATCGATGATGACATCGAGGAGGTGACCACCGAGCTCGAGGAGGCGAAGGAGCGCCTCGCCGATCTCCAGCGCCAACAGCAAGATGCCGGTCGCGGGCAGTTCCCCAAGGCCGTGGCCCGGATACTCGGTGCCGATATCGATGGTATCCACGGGGCCGTTGCATCACTCGGCGAGGTCGATGAAGAGGCCCACGCGGTCGCCTGTGAGGCGGCTGGCGGGGGTCGGCTGGCCAACGTGGTCGTCGAGGCACCGGCCGTTGCCCAGACCTGTATCGACCACCTCAAACAGCGAAACGCGGGACGAGCCACGTTCCTCCCGCTGACGGAGTTTCATGAGCGATCGCTGCCATCACTCCCCGATCACGAGGGTGTGGTCGATTTCGCCCGCCGACTGGTCTCCTACGACGAGACCTACGCGGGGATCTTCTCCTACGTGCTCGGCTCGACGCTCGTCGTCGAGGACCTCGACGTGGCCGAGGATCTCATGGGCGAGTACCGCATGGTGACCCTCGATGGCGATGTCGTCGAGCAAAGCGGCGCCATGCGCGGCGGCTCCGGCCGAGAGGCTCCCTTCAGGTTCGGTGGCTCGAAGGACCGGATCAGGAAGCTGGCTGAGACGATCGAGTCGCTGGAATCCAGCCGAGATGAACTCGTCGAGCGTCGTGAGGAGGTGACCGATTCGCTGGCCGAGGCACGCGAGCGCGATCGGACGCTCAGAGACGACCTTCGCGATCTGGAGAGCGATCGCGCCAGCCTCACCGATCGCATCCAGCAACTCGAGGGCCAGCGCGAGACCAAACAGGAACAGCTCGAGGCCATCGAATCGGCCAAGGAATCGACCATCGAGCAGATCGACGATCTCGAGACGGAGATGGCCGCTGCCACCGCGGCGGTCGAGGCGATCGAGGCGACGGTCACGGCCCTCAAGGACGCGCTGGCCGATACCCGCCTCGGTGAGTTGACGACCCGCCGGGACGATCTCAGAGAGCGAATCGAGACCGTCCAGGAAGACGTCGATCGTCTCGACGGCCAACAGAACGAGCTCGATCTCGAGATCACCGCCGCAGAGGACCGTATCGATGAGTTGACCGAGGTGATGGACGATGCGGACGCCCACATCGAGGAGCTCGAAGGCGAAATCGAGGGGCTCGAGGAGGATATCGAGGAGATCGAGGCCGATATCGAGACTCGCCTCGATGCAATCGCCGAGCTCGAGGAGGACCTCGCCGAGTTGCGTGCACAGCGAGAGGACCGACGCGACGACCTCGGTGACGCGAGGGAGACGGTGAATCAGTCCCGGGCGCGGGTCTCGGAGCTCGAACGCGAGCTCGATCCCCTCAGGTCACAGAAGGAACAACTCGAGTGGGAGATCGCCGAGCTCGCCGAATCGGTCGAATCGATCGAGGATGACGAAGAGGTCCCCGACCTCGATGTGGTAACCGAACGGATCGCCGCGTTGGAGGAACGACTCGCGGAGATGGAACCGGTCAACCACAAGGCGGTTGAACAGTACGACCGCCTCGCCGAGGAGGTCGAGGGACTCGAGGAGGATGTCGAGGAGCTCGACAGCGAACGAACCGCCATCCTCGAGCGCATCGACTCGTACGAGGCGGAGAAACGCGAGGCGTTCATGGAGGCCTACGAGGCCATCGACGCCGAGTATCAGGAGGTCTTCCGGACGCTATCGGGCGGGTCAGCGGAGCTCGAACTCGAGAACGAATCGGATCCATTCGATGGCGGTCTGTTGATGAAGGCCCAACCCGAGGACAAGTTCGTCGGGTCACTCGAGCAGCTCTCGGGCGGGGAGAAATCGCTGACCGCACTGTCGATGATCTTCGCCATCCAGCGCTATCGGCCCGCGCCGTTTTACGCACTCGATGAGATCGACGCGTTCCTCGATGCGGCGAACCTCGATCGCATCGGTGATCTGCTCGAATCGCACCGCGGTGACGGCCAGTTCATCGTGATCTCCCACCACGCCGACCTCCTTGAACGAGCCGACCGTATCATCGGCGTCTCGATGCCGGAGGAGCAGGGCTCGAGCCAGGTCTCCGGGCTCCAGATGGCCGGAGGTGTGCCAGCAGATGACTGATGGTGTCGTCGGCGAATCAGGTGGGTTCGACGACCTCGGCGAGGGTGAATCGCTCAGAGAGCTGCTTGGCGATCGCCCCCTCGAGCAACCGATCGAGCTGCTCGTCCAGCTGGCCGATGATGGAGAGATCGATCCCTGGGATCTCGACCTGCTCGCGGTGACGGACGCCTTCCTCGATCGAATCGATGGCGCGGACCTGGTTGTCACGGCCAGGACGCTGTTTTACGCGAGCGTCCTGTTGCGCATGAAGAGCGATGCCATCGTCGGCAACCGCGAGGAACCCCTCGAGGAGGTTCCAGAACCGTACGAGGAACCCGAGGGCGATCCGGTCGCGGTACTCGAGGCAGAGATGGACCGTCGATTGACCCGCAAGCGCGCGAGGGGGACCCCGACGACGCTGGCCGACCTCATCCGCGAGCTACGAAGTGCCGAGCGAGATCAGTTCTGGAAGCGCTCGAGATCGTACGATACGTCAGGGAACGGGCGACGCGGTCCCCAGACGCTCGATTACCAGGCGGTCGACGAGATGCATTCGCCTGGCGAGGCCATCCACGAGGTCTCGGATACGCCCCATCACGAGAACCTCGAGGACGTCCTGGTACCGCTGCTCGAACACCTCATCGAGCGCCTTGAGACGACTCCTTCGGTCGCCTTCGAGTCGGTCATTCACCTCGGCCCCTCGCCGGCGAGGGTCTTCGCCGCCTTGGTGTTCCTCGAACACCGTGGAGCCATCAGGTTGGAGCAGACACAGCTCTATGAGCCACTGTCGATCGAGGCCGGACCAGATGGTCTCGAGGCTGGATACAAGCCTCGAGGCGACGAAGACGATGCGGTCGACGACAGTCCACCGGACGAGACTGCCTAACTGTTGACGCGATCCAGCCAGATGGCGGGATCGGCCAATTCTGCTTCGCTTGGTAAATTTTCGGGATCCTCCCAGACGGCGAGGGTGGCGTCGATACCCCGGATGTCGGAGATGGCGACGAAGAAATCCCGCCCGCGTCGGTACTGCTGGCGTTTGGCCGAGATGCCAAGGGCCCATTCGATCAGTTGCTGGATGGGCCCCAATCCGGCTCGACGGGCCTCGAGGCGCTCGCGGAGCTGGGAGACGTCCGCATCCAGCGATTCGTCCATCAACAACTCGGCGAACCCCTCGATGGCGGTCATCGTGCGGTTGAGATCCGCCATCGCATCGCGATCGATCCGCTGTTGCGGGAGGCCAGCGAGAACCGCCGTGAGGCGATCCTCGAGGAACTCATCGAGCCATGGTGCGAGGTTGAACTCCGCGGCATGACTCACCTCGTGGTGCATGATCCATCGCCGGAAGAGATCGACATCGACGTCGAGCTCCTCGGCCACCGTCTCGACGTTCGGATGGACGACGTACAACGCCGTATCATTCACCGTCCCGAACAGCGCCGGGTCGTACTGCCCGATGACGCGCCGCCCGAGGAACGCCAGCATGACGGAGGCAGTCCCGGTGTTGACCGTCCGTGAGAGCTCACCGGATTCGAGCTCTGCGAGGGCCGGATGCAACATTCGATCGAACGATTGCGCCGCTTGGTCGATCCAGTGGTGTCGGTCGATCACCTCGATCTGATCGGGGAGCGTGATGTCAACGTCGACGGTGCGCTGGACGCCCGCTCTCGCTTCGATGACCGACTCGCGATAGGCTCGCTCGGTTGCGTCGCTCATCTCGAGTGACCCTCGCGGTGTCGAGCTGGTCGCTGCGGCGGCGGCTGCGGACCAGTCGACGAGCTGTGTACCCTCGGCGTTGCGGATCGCCTCGAGACTCTCTACCAGTCCCACCAGTCAGTATCGGAGGGTGCCGTGGGAAAAGGCTTCGTCCGGGGGGTCAGGTCCAGACACAACGATTATACGGCGTCGTTCCAACCTCAGAGTATACGGATGACCGCCAAGGGAACCCCCAGCCAGGGGAAGAAGAATACACAAATTCACGTGAAGTGCAGACGGTGTGGCGAGAAATCCTTCCACTCGAAGAAGAAGGTCTGTTCGTCCTGCGGCTTCGGCAAGTCGGCGAGCCGTCGAGAGTACGCCTGGCAGAGCAAAGCTGGCGAGTAGGATGCACGAGAAGTGCGGTGTAGTCGGCATCGCACACGCCAACGACGCTGTTGCCAGGTCGCTGTATGACTCGCTGTATGCCCTGCAACACCGCGGTCAGGAAGCAGCGGGAATCGTCACCCACGACGGGTTCCAACAGCACGAGCACGTCGGTCTCGGCCTCGTCGGCGATGCCTTCGATGAATCGGATCTACCGGAGCTCCAGGGGAGCGCCGGAATCGGACACGTCAGGTACCCGACCGAGGGAGACCTCGATCGCTCGTGTGCACAACCGTTTGCCGTCTCGTTCAGGGGTGGTTCCCTCGGCCTCAGCCACAACGGTAACCTCGTCAACACCGACGAGCGCCGCCGTACGTTGGCCGATCGGGGGCATGCCTTCACCTCGAATGGCGATACCGAGGTCATCGCCCACGAATTGGCGGGACACCTGCTCGAATACGATATCGTCGATGCTATCGAACGGACGATGGCCAACGTCCACGGGTCGTACTCCTTGACGGTCATCTACGATGACCTGGTCATGGGGCTGCGCGATCCACTCGGAAATCGTCCCCTCTGTCTCGGCCAACTGCCCGATGGGTACATCATCGCCAGCGAGAGCGTCGCGATCGACACGCTCGGCGGAGAGTTGATCCGGGAGGTGCGACCTGGTGAGCTCGTCATCCTCGATCGAGACGGTGGGGGCTACTCGAGTCACCAGCTGGTCGAGATGCCAAACGGGGCTCACTGCTTCTTCGAGTGGGTCTACTTCGCTCGACCAGACAGCACGATCGAGGGACGGCTTGTCTACGAGACGCGTCGCGAACTAGGCCGACAGCTCTGGGAGGAATCCGGGATCGAGACGGATGTCGTCGTACCGGTTCCCGACAGCGGCCGTGCCTTCGCCAGTGGGTACGCCGAGGTGGCCGACGATGTCGAGTTTGCCGAGGGGCTCATGAAGAACCGTTACGTCGGCCGGACGTTCATCATGCCGACACAGGAAAAGCGAGAGCAGGCTGTCAGAGCGAAGCTCAACCCGATCAAATCGACCATCGAGGGCCAGACGGTGACGCTCATCGACGACAGTATCGTCAGGGGGACCACCTCCCGACAGCTGGTGCAGATCCTCCGAGATGCGGGCGCAAAGGAGGTCCACCTCCGCATCGGTTCGCCGCCGATTCGCGCACCCTGTTACATGGGTATCGACATGGCCACGCGCGAGGAGCTCATCGCACACGACCGAACGGTAAAAGAGATCGAAGCGGAGATCGGCGCCGACAGCCTCGCGTACCTCTCCGAGGAGGCGATCGCGACCGCACTGGACATCCCATTCGAGGACCTGTGTATGGCCTGTGTGACCGGAGAATATCCCTATGACATCGAGGGCGAGGACATGGATCGCCCGATCGGGGATATGAAGCTCCCCTCAGACTGAGTCGCCTCAGAATATCACGTACAGCTGCAAGTAGACCGTGATCCCGAGGATGAACGAGATCGCCCACAGCAAGAGCGCCGGACGGGCGACTTTGGCATGATGGGTCTCGGGGATCGCTGCTATCGGCCTGGTCAGGGCCAGCAACAGCACATAGAACAGCAGCGGAAGACAGATGATCGCCAGGCCAATGTGGACGATCAAGAGCGGCAGATACACGTACAGATGAACCGTTTCCGGCCCTGGAAACGTGGCGGTCCCCTCGACCGCGACCTTGTAGAGATACAACGCGAGGAAGATACCAAACGCACCGAAGGCGATCAGCATCGAGCGTCGATGTTGCTCGATATCGCGACGGTTGATGGCCAGGTACCCTCGGGTCATCGCACCCAGTGCACTGATCGATAATATCACATTGGCGTGCGGGATGAGCTCGAAGACCCACGCTGGCGCCATCGGTAACAGATCGGCTGGGATACGCTGCATCGCCGCCCCGAAGACGAGTGCCAGAGAGACAGCGGAAAGCACGAGTGTCACCAGTACGACGTGCTCACCGATTCGCTGGCGCATACGGCAGATTGGGCACAGGTGGACCAAAACGTCTCGGGTATCGCTCAAGGGGAGCGGGTTACAGTCTGAAATGAGATAGTACCAACTCGTGGTGATCAGCCGTGAGACCAGTCTCGAAAGTGCGTGGGACCGGATTTGAACCGGCGGACCTCTACAGGACAGCGCCCTCAACG
>CAZXER010000035.1:0-3704 GCA_964639975.1 uncultured Halobacteriales archaeon
ACGTACTCACCGAACACCTTGTGCAGGATGTACATATCGACGGTATCCCCGGGCGTCGGGGCGTCCTCGAGCTGACAGCCGACCAGCTGGCGCACCTCGTCCCAGAAGGCGATGACCTCCTGCTTCCGATTCAACTCCACACACAGCTCCACGTCGCGGACGTTGTACTCAAGCAACCGTTCTGGATCCTCCTCCCAGAGGTCGCCGATGGAGCCAGGGTAGCGTTCCTTACCCACCCCGAGTTCGACTTCCCCGACATCGTCTAACCGATACGAATCGAGCTCGGTAAACTGGGTCCGACGATAGGCATAGAGCAGATCGAAGACGACTCGACCCTTGATATTGGGTGCCCCGAAGTTCGAGCGCCAGACCTCATCTACCCGAGAGAGGCGTTCGATCGATAGATCGAAGGACGAGCTGCCATCGAGTCGGTCGAGCCGATCCAACAGGTACGGCGCGTCGAAATCATCGAGGTTCCAGCCGCTGAACAAATCGATCTGGTTGTCTTCGACGTATCCCAGGAAATCGTCCAGCATCGCCTCCTCCTCCTGGTACGTTCGCACGTCGATGGTCGATCCATCGACGAGCGGTTCGAATTCAGCTAGTTCCTCCGGTGTGGATCCCTCGCCAGCTGGCGCTTCAAATAGCCAGACGAGATAGCTATCTGGCACAGAATCATGGGCCGCGATAGAGATGATCGGTTCCTCGCCATCCTCGGGGAACCCGCGACGGTCGTCCACCTCGATGTCGAAAAAGAGCACCCGTGGGTCGGCGACGACCTCCGCCGGCTCGACCTCGTCAAACGTGACGTCGATGACACCTGCCTCATCTCTGCGTTTTGGCACCCGCAGTCCCGTCTTCACGCCCGCATCAATGAGGAATCGGTTCGGGAAGCGAACGTCAGCCTCGAAGTGGGTGTACCCCTCGCGAAGCTGCCCGACATCGCGTGGTGTCTGTGCATAGACGCGGGTCACGGAGGTCCCATCGATCGCTTCGAACCCGTCTTCGGTTCCGGTGACCCGGTCGTCGTCAACGAGGGTGTCAACCTCGTCGTCTGGGACGTAGAAGTACGGCCGCATCCCACGAACCCGGATGTGTTCCGACTCACCATCAGTCGTCCTGGCGAAGATGTGGATGACCGGTGTCTCCTCGCCATTGTCGGTACGTTCTAGCGTGTAGTCGATTGCCTGGATGGCACCTTCGATGGTGCCATCTACCTCGACGTCGGTCGCACCCGATGTCCCTGTGTGACCATCGTCTGTTCCCACGATGGCACGAGCCTCTGCGGTGGGTCGGTCGGTGGTCTCCGTGTACTCCCCTAACCCGACTTGCCCCTCTGACGGCATTATCTGCTTCCACCACCTACCGCGGGTTAAAAGGTCCGAACCAGGATAGAACTAGTCGATAAGGGAGACTGTTCGTGGCACGGTCACGGTATCAAATCCACCTTGGAACCTGCATGCTTTGACGAGTTAGCGATCGCGTTCTGGCTATTCGATCCCGGCATTCAACTCGAATGACCAACTACGACCGGCAATCGCCCTTGCCGGTGGCCAATTGCACCATCAAATCTTCACTGAGTCTTGCGTTTTCGAGTGTGACAGACATTCACTAGCTAGTTGACTATCACCTGTTTTCTAGAATTATCATTTCCGATACTTAGGGGTCAACGCATACAAGGGATGGTTTCGGACATATCTCGTGATGAGCGCGCTGTGGTCGCCGTATTTCCTCGGTCTCCTCGGGAGCATCGGGGTGCTCGTTGCTGTCGCGAGTCTCATCTGGCGCCATCGCCATCGTTCTGGTGGGATCGAGCTGATCGCGTTGTTGCTCGTCATCCTATCCTGGTCCGTCATCTATGCAGTCGCACTGCTCTCATTCGACCCAGAGCTTCATTTCTGGCTCGAACGTGTGATGTGGCTCGCCATTGCAGTGGTCCCGATCGCCTGGTTGAAGTTCGCGCTCGTGTACACCGGTCACCAGTATCACATCGACCGCAATGTGCTCGGTAGCCTCCTGCTCATATCGGTCGGCATCGGAGCCGCAGCGGTGACCAATCCAGTTCACGGTCTCATGTGGTCGTCTCAAGAACTGGTCGAGGCAGGTGGTGTCTCCGTTGCTCGCCAGACAAGCGGGCTACTCCATGGACCTGCGCTGGTGTTCATATTCAGCATCATCCTCATCGGGTCACTGGTCGTCATCCGTGATCCACTGGGGCGCAAGGGACTCTACCATGACCAGACCGCTGTCTTGCTAATCGGTACTGCAGCTCCAGTTGCCGCTGGGACGCTCTCGGTGGTACAGATCTCACCGATCCCGGGGTTGGACATGACCCCATATGCGTTCACCATCAGCGGGCTGGCCTTCGCCTATGGTGTGCTACGGATCGATCTGTTCGAGTTTCTCCCGGCAACCCAGACGATCGGCCGTGACTTGGCCATCGATAACCTCTCCGAGGGGATCCTTATCGTCGATTCTGGCAATCGGATCGTCGATGCGAACAGAGCCGGTGCAGAGATCTTTGATGAAAACGTTACCGACCTTCGAGGAGCGAACGTACGCGATCTTCTCTTCGAAGACCGTACGGAAGAAATCGACAATTTACCGTCTGAGGTACGAGTGAACGGTCGATACTTCGGCGTGACCGTCTCGTCGATTCGCGACAGGACCGATGTGTCCATCGGACATACCGTCGTCCTTCGGGATATCACTGATCGACGGCTCCGAAAGACACAGCTTGAGGTACTCAATCGGGTGCTCAGGCACAATTTACGCAATAAGCTTGCTATCGTCCAGGGCCACGTCGACTTGCTCATCGAGAACCACGAGCTCGATGCAGAGTCATACCATATCATCACCGAGGCGATCACCGACCTGATCGAACTCAGTGATCGCTCTCGCGAGTTTGAGCGACTCAAAGTACTTGAAGGACAGTCCAGCAGCCCTGTTGAGCTATCGGCGATGGTTTCGGAATGCATCGATGACCTACAGAGAGCGCATTCGACGGCTCACTTCGAGGTGAATATCCCAGAAGAGTTACAACTCACGACCTATCGTGAGGTCCTGTCGATCGCGGTCGAGAACTTGCTTCATAACGCTGTGGTGCACAACGACCGTGAGGAACAACACGTTGGCATCGTCGCGACCGAAACTGAGGCGGGACTCCGACTCGAGATCGTCGACGATGGTCCTGGGATTCCAACAGATGAACTATCGGTACTCACCGAAGGGCGGGAGACGGCGATCCAACACGGTAGCGGGCTCGGATTGTGGGTCACCAAGTGGGCTGTGGAGTATCTTCGAGGGGATATCGTCTTCGAACAGATGGAGCCGCGTGGGACCCGAGCCATCCTCGTCATTCCGTCGCTGCAGGACGACCCCGACGTAGCAGAACAAGGAGCAAGTTCGACGACCTCCGCGACGCATGACTATGCTAGAGAAGTGAAACGAATCTCATCAACCGGTCGCCAGGTTGGTAGCGGGCAGGTTCGATAGCCACAAGTCCCGATGTACGGTAGTAACGGATAATGCCAGAGTCTGACGAGGAGGAGCTGCCTGAGTGGGCGTCAACAGCGTTTTGGGGCCTCGTCCTCGTGTTCAATATCGCACTATTCCTTACGGCTGTCGGCGGTATGGTCATCTTTTTCGAGGAGGATTGGGTTCTCGGTGGCACGATGCTCG
Source organism: uncultured Halobacteriales archaeon (assembly GCA_964639975.1). Taxonomy (GTDB): domain Archaea; phylum Halobacteriota; class Halobacteria; order Halobacteriales; family SKSH01; genus CAZXER01. The sequence goes on from CAZXER010000035.1 coordinate 3,682, forward strand.
CTATTGGTGCGATTGCGTGGATC
>CAZXER010000035.1:3804-9531 GCA_964639975.1 uncultured Halobacteriales archaeon
TTAGCCAGGATCGCATTAGCGCGGTTGCCAGTCCACATCGTCGAGATCCGTGATCTCGATGGCGCCCTTCTCGACCGCGTCGCGAACCGCTTGACGGCTATCGAGCAGGAACAAGGTGTATCGATCAGTTCGACGCCTCTCGATAGCGTGCTTGAAGAGCACTCGAGGGTGATCGCTGAAGCGTTTGAACGCCACCACAAACGGCGTGGGATCGTCAATGATCACCGGCTCGTACTCGTAGGAGCGCAGCAGGTCTGCAACCGTATCGAACCGATCTGACGGCACCTCGAATCGATACTCGTCCTCCTCGTAGAAGGGTTTGAGTGAGGCGAACAGCCCTGGTTCGTCGAAGTACGTCCGAAACCGGTAGATGTCATCACGCGGAAACACGTTCAACCTGGTCCGACTGGCACGGGTGAATTCGGACGACATGGGCGGTCACGGTGGCCGTGCCGTGGCCAACTCCACCACGGACGATCGATTCGTCGCCGAATCCTTCTCGACGGCAATCCGGTGTTCAGCCGCATCGAGCAGCGATTCGTGGTGGCTTACCACCAGTGTCTGTTCTACGCCGATGTCGCGCATCGTCTCAAGTAACCGCAGCAACCGACCGACGTGGCCTTGGTCGAGGAATACCGTCGGTTCGTCGAGCATCAGTGGTGGCATCGGTGCCGCCCCCTCGACCCCCTCCGCAAGCAGTCGATAGATGGCACACCTGAGGCTGAGGTTGAAGATGGCCCGCTCACCTCCAGAGAGCTGGGCCGGGTCCAGTTCCTCGCCATCCTTGCTGTGCACCGAGAGCTCATAGTCATGGCTCAGGTCGATGCGGTCGTAGGCATCGTTTCGATACAGTAACTCGAACGTTTCGTTCAAGAGCCGTTCAAGCGTCGAGACGTTGCGCTCTCGCAGCTCAGCTCGCACCGATTCGTACAGCTGTCCGAGGTCGACGGCCTCCTCGCGCAATCCATCGAGCACTTCTTGCCGTTCGGTAGTGTCCTCGAGTCGATCGGATATCTCTTCGAGTCGGTTGATATCTGCCCGGACGCTTCCGATGGCTTCGGTGAGCTCGTCTCGCCGCGTCTGGGCCTCGGTTAGTCCCTCTTTGAGGGTCTCGATCTCTTCGGTGACCTCCTCAAGCTCCTCAACCAACGGCGCTTCAGCTGCCTCGTCGATGGCTGCCTCGAGCGTTTCCAGCCGGTCATCGATATCGGCGAGCTGGTCTCGTCTGTCGGATTCGAGCTCGTCGAGGTGTTCCCGTCGCTCCTCGAGTCGGTCGATCTCATTGTCGATGTCTTCGATCTCCTCCTGGAGCTCCTGTATCGATTGCAGCTCGTTTCTGCGGTCTCGCAACTCCTGGAGACGTTCGTTCGTGTCGGCAATGGATTCCTGCGTAGACTCGATGTCGTCGGTTGCGGCCTCGACAGCGTCGTCCGCATCCGCAAGCGCGTCTTCAGCGTGCTCGATGGTGGAACTGAGTTCGTCGTGGCGGGTTTCTCGTTCCTCGACGACGCCTTCTCGTTCGTCGACTAGCTCGTCGAGTCTGTCGATACGATTGCGGACCTCGATCGCGTCATCGATCGTATCGAGCTGGCCCTCGTACTCCTCGATCTCGTCCGTGATGTCCGTAAGTGTCTCCTCAATATCGGCAAGCGTTTCGCGATCGTCCTCGAGCTGCTCGATGTGTGGCGAGTCGTCTACCGGTTGGCCACACGTTGGACACTTCTCCTCTGCAGCCAAGGATGTCGCCTGTTCGATATGCTCGGCCAATGCTGCCTTCCGGTCGCGAAGCGCCCGTGTCCGTTCCTCCAACTGGTCGATCTCGTCACTGACCGTCTCCTTGTGAGCCAGTAGCGTTTCTCGCGAGGTATCCTCGCTCGGAAGCGACTCACAGACCGTCTCAAGTTCGCTGAGGGCCTCATCTCGCTCCTCAATGCGTTCCTCCAACACGTCACGATCACTCGCAAGCTGTTCGGTGAGTTCTGCGAGCGATTCGCGGTGCTCTGTCAATCGGTCCTCGATCGCAGCGTGACGTTCTCTGGCTTCCCCCGCACGTTCTCGGGCTGATTCGATGGCTGATCGGTGCGTCTCAAGCTCCTCCTCGACTGACTCGATCGATGCTTCGACCTCTGTAAGCGCCTCACTCACCGCTTCGACAGCTGAGAGATCGAGAGCGTCGAGTCCGTCCTCGAGCGTATCACGTAGTTCCCTGGATCGCGTCCGGAGTTCGGACAGCTCCGTGCTGACGTCTGTTCGACGCTCGTCGAGTTCTTCAAGCGACGATGCGAGTTCTGTGCGTTGCTCATGAAGCTCTTCGAGTTCTTCACGTTGTTCCGCTAACTCTTCACGTCGTTGCTCGAGCTCGGATCGCCTGTCGGTCAGCGTGTCTAGTCGCTGTTGTTGTTCCTCGATGTCCTCCGAGAGCTGTTCGAGCTCGCTCTCGAGCTCGTTCAATCGATCGTATGGGTCGGGATCGAGGAGTCGTTCTCGTTGGGTCTCGAGCTCATCGACACGCTCCGCCCGTTCGCGAGCGAGCGCACGTGCGGCGAGCCTCGCCTCATCGGCCCGGTCACGATAGCTCTCCAACCGGCCGAGTTGGAGCAGCTCATCGATCATCGATTGCCGTTCAGCTGGCGTCGCGTGAAGCAGTTTGTTGATCTCACCCTGTTTCACGTAGGCGCTGTTGACGAACGCCTCGGCATCCATCCTGAGCAACGAGGAAATCCTCCGTCTGACGTCGCTGGCGCCCTCAAAGCGCTCACCGTCGGGTTCGTGCAGTACACACTGCCGTGTCGTCGCTCGCTCGCCCTGAATGACGATCTCTCGATCGAGTTGGTAGTCACCCCCCTCATGGACGAATGACAGAGAGAGGTCGCTCTCCTCCTCGCCTCGGGTGATGATATCAGCCAGCGTCGCATCAGATAACGCCCGGGAGCCATACAGCCCAAAGAGGATCGACTCGAGTAACGTGGTCTTACCGGCGCCGTTGGCACCGTGGATGACGGTCACCCCCGGGTCGAAAGCGAGCTCGACGGTGTCGAAGCATCGATAGTGTTCGAGGGAAAGGCCAGTCACTCTCACAGGTACTCCTCCATCGACGCCTGGCCGCTGGCCGTCGAGACTACCTCCTCGCCTCCGCCGTCGTCGACCTCGTCGTCTGGTGACTGTCCATCGTCTTGTTCGAACGAGCCGGTAGCTTCGTCCGCGTCGGAGACGGGAGACGATTCCTCCTTCGTATCAGGGGCCTCACGGTCGGCGGGACGGTCCAATGCCTCGGGGTCGTCTGCGAGCAGGCCTTCGATGAGTGCTCTAGCCTGTTCACGAACCCGGCTATCGGGAATTGAGGTGTCGCGGATGATCGAATCCAGGTCATGGGCGGCTTCGCTGAGGTCGATCTCTGTCAGCGTCTCGCGAACGGCTCGATCGGGATCCGCGAAGCTGACAGTGGCCTCGCCGTCTGGCGCCGATATCCCCTCCTCCCCGCGTCGATCTCGCACACGGGCGACGATCGCCCCTGCTTCCCGGGCTCTCGCTTCGATGGACCCTGGCGAGATGGACTCCCCCCGTCCGTCGATCGTCACGATCGCGACGGTGTCCTCGAGGTCGTACTCGTCGAGTCGCTCGTACACCCGAGCTTCGCCCTCCCCCTCGGCCAGTTCGATATCGATGTAGACGAAGTCTCGGGTAGCCGTCAGGGTTCGATGGGAGACCGTGACCTCACCGTTCTCGATGGTCAGCAGGTTGTATCCACGTGGCGCACGCTCGTCTGCACTCGCACGCTCCGTCGAACCGGGATACGTCACGATGGCGCCGTTTCGCCGCTCCAGATGGTGTTCGTGATAATCGCCGAGCAAGACCCCATCGAAGTCGATGGTCGATGTCTCGAGCACCGAATCGAGGTCCCAGTCACCATAGGGCAACCCCTCGATGATGCCGTGGCCGACAAGCAGCGAGACCTCGGTGGACTGTGCGGGGACGAAGTCGGCCGCCGCTGGAGACCGAGTGCTTGGCGTCAGGTAATCGAGTCCATACACGGCCACCCCATCGATGGTGGTCGGATCGGTCCCTAATCGCGTTGCTAAGCCGAGATCGGCGAAGAGATCGAGCCATTGGGTGTCACGTTTGCGCTCGTGATTGCCGACGATCCCAAGAAACGGAATGTCCGCACCTCGGAGTCGGGCTAACAGCGCGATAGTCCCCTGCAAATCCCGCAAATCCGGTCGCTTGTCGTGGAAGAGATCACCGGCGTGGACCACGGCGTCGACATCGGATTCGATCGCGTCGTCGATGACCGCCTCGAACGCCGTTAGGAAGTCGTGACGCCGCTCGTCTGCGTGGTACTGGCGATATCCGATGTGGGTGTCCGCGGTGTGGAGCACCCGGAGCATTACCGGTCTTTCAGCGCCCGTGGCTTTAGCCCTTGGTGGTCTCCGCACCGAAAGTGATTTCCGCGTGTGTCTGACGGTCGTCTTTCTCCCCACCAGAAATCATTTATCGGCGGTAAGCCTAGGGCTGCTCACATGAGTGATACGGTGGAGGATGTCGACCTCCCATTTGATGACGAGGCGACGATTCAGGACAAGCTCGAGGTGATGCGGGCTCGCCTCGATCGCCTACAGTCTGAGAATGAGGAGATGCGAGACAAGTTGCTCGATGCCAACGCCGAGAACAACAAGTATCAGCAAAAGCTCGAGCGCCTCTCTCACGAGAACGAGAAACTGAAGCAGGCTCCCCTATTCGTCGCGACGGTCCAGGAAGTCAATGAGGACGGGGTCATCATCAAACAACACGGCAACAATCAAGAAGCGGTAACGACGGTCCATGACGAGTTGCACGATTCGCTCGAACCCAAGGACCGAGTCGCCGTCAACAATTCGCTCTCTGTGGTGAAAGTTCTCGATGACGAGACCGATGTTCGAGCGCGTGTCATGCAGGTCGAGGAGAGCCCTGACGTTTCCTATGGCGATATTGGCGGACTGGCTCAGCAGTTAGATGAGGTCCGCGAGACGGTTGAACTCCCGATGCGTGAGCCAGAGCTCTTCGAGGATGTTGGCATCACGCCTCCCTCTGGAGTGCTCCTCCACGGGCCCCCGGGAACCGGGAAGACGATGATGGCCAAAGCGGTTGCGAATCAGACCGACGCGACGTTCATCAAGATGGCCGGCAGTGAACTCGTTCACAAGTTCATCGGCGAGGGAGCGAAGCTCGTCCGCGATCTCTTTACCGTCGCCAAGGAGCATGAACCATCGGTCATCTTCATCGACGAGATCGACGCGATCGCCTCCAAACGGACCGAATCGAAGACCTCCGGTGACGCCGAGGTGCAGCGGACGATGATGCAGCTGCTGTCGGAGATGGATGGCTTCGATTCCCGCGGTGACATCCGTATCATGGCTGCCACGAATCGCTTCGACATGCTCGATCGCGCCATCCTCCGGCCGGGTCGCTTCGATCGTCTCATCGAAGTTCCAAAACCCGACGACGAGGGCCGCCGCGCCATCTTCAAGATACACACACGAGATATGAACCTCAGCGAGGAGGTCGATTACGAGGAGCTCGCTGGACTGACCGAAGGTGCAAGCGGGGCGGAGATCGCTGCCATCTGTACCGAAGCCGGGATGTATGCGATCCGGGATGATCGCACCGCGATCGACCGCGAAGATCTCGATCGGGCGATCGAGAAGGTTCTCACCGAGGACGAGGACGACGAGGTCTCAAAGACCTTCGCGT
>CAZXER010000036.1:0-9002 GCA_964639975.1 uncultured Halobacteriales archaeon
ATGAATTAGAAACCGAAGTCGAGTTCATCGGATTCGGATCGGAGGAGGTCGGTCTGTGCGGCTCAGAGTACCACGCCGCAACCTGCGACCACGAGACGGTGAAGGCGGTCGTGAACATCGATGGGGTCGTTCGAGGACGGACGCTCCAGTGCTTCACCCATACGTTTGACGAGCTAGCGAACGCTGTCGAACGGGTGTCTGATCGGTACGACCACCCCGTGAGAATCCTCCCGAAAGAGGGCTTTCGAGGCGACCAGTGGCCACTGGTTCGTGAGGGCGTGCCGGGATACTTTATCTCGGGAGTTCGGGACACCGAAGGCCGTGGGTACGGACATACATCTGCAGACACCCTCGACAAGCTCGACATCAGGAACCTCCGCGAGCAGGCGATCCTCCTGAGTGAGTTGGTCTTCGACCTCGCACGGGACACCGTCCACATCCCTCATCGAGATCGGGCTGAGGTAGCACGTTCATTCGAGCAGGAAGGTCGAGCAGAAGGGATGAAGATCGTCGGGGAATGGCCGTACGAATGAGCTGGACACCACGAGCCAGTAGTGCTGAAGTCGCCCCACCTACTGTGAGGGGAGCGAGCGACCAGAAGCTAACAATACCAATCTGAAAATCCAGAAGCAACCTCACCGCTAATTAATTGAATAGTGATAGCTTTAATTACCAATGTTAATTTGATGTAATTTTCTTGTCTAAAAACAATCGATTTCTTAATAATTATATAAAGAACTCAAGATCGAGAATCGGTAATACTATTAAAGAATCGATATAGTGTTCGTCTGTGTGAGAAGTGATGACAACCGATAACGCAAACTCACGGCGGAAGGTGCTCAAAGGAATAGGTACTGTTGGGGTCCTTGGGCTGGCAGGATGCCTTGGCGATGGTGACTCGGGAGACGGTGACTCGACACCGGCTCTCAGAGATGGTGCTGCGATCGCCCTTGACCAGGATCCGACCCAAGAGACGTGGAACTTCTATGGCGGCGTCATGCCGTACTGGACCAACATCCTCGAGCCGCTCATCTGGGTCAACCAGGACATGGAGCTTGAACCGTGGCTCGCCACGGACTGGGAACAGATCGACGATATCACGTGGGAGTTCACCCTGCGTGAGGGTGTCCAGTTCCACAACGGCGAAGAGGTGACCGCTGATGACGTCGTGTTCTCATTCGAGGCGATCCTCGATGAGTGGGCATGGGCACCCGGTTGGATTCATCTCGAATCAGGTAACATCGCCGCAATTGACGACTACACTGTCGAATTCACGACAGTAGAACCGTTCCCCACCTTCCCCGGGACGATCGCCCACAACATGGTCGCGATCCAACACCCCGACCGTGAGTACTCCAGTACCGGTCCGGTGATAGGTACAGGACCGTTCCAGGTCGACAACATTGAACCCCAGCAATCCGTCGACGTGTCGGTATTCGACGACTACTGGAACGAGGCACCGGCCCTGAACGAGCTGACCTTCGAGGTCGTGCAAGATCCGACGACTCGGACGCTCAACCTCGAGAACCGCGATGTCGAGGTCGCCTTAGCACCGCCCCGGGCTCAGGTGCCATCTATCGAGGATAACGAGGAACTCCACATCGCCCGACGAGAACGTCCAGGCGCAGGGTATGCAGGAATCAACCTCTACAAGGAACCGACCGATGATGCGACCCTTCGACAGGCGCTCAATCACGCCATCGACCAGTCGCTCATCATCGACACGCTCTTCGAAGGTGTCGGTTCACCGGCCAGAGGTCCCATCTCCCCGTCGATTTACTGGTCGGCACACGATTCTGTCCCACAGTATCAACAGGACTATGAGACTGGATCAGACCTCGTCGAGCAGTCTGATTATGACGGAGAGACACTGTCGATCCTGGTCGCGAACGACCTCGTTGACGGGCAGGAGATGGCGCAAGTGCTCCTTGGGGAGTTCGAAGAGATCGGTGTTGACTCCGAGATTCGAGTACTCGAACGGGCCGCGTACACCGAGGCTGAGCGGAACGGGGAAGACCACATCATCCTCAAAGAGAGCGGTTCGAACAGCGGTGACGCGGACTACATCATCTATGAAGGATTCCACTCCGAAGGTGACGTCAACCAGCGACTGTACGGCGAGGAAGGAACCGGCCTCCACAACCTCGGTGGTGAGGTTGATGACCTCATCGAGACTGGCTTCCAGTCCGGCGATCCGGAGGTAAAAGAGGAGTCGTACGTTGAAGCTCAGGAAATCATCATGGATGAAGCGGTGGTTATCCCGCTGTACTACAGCGAGTACATCGCCGCGTACCATGACAACGTGGAGGGAGTCGATCTCGGTGCGATTCCGCAGTTCTCACGCTGGACCTCACTCAAACACTACGAATAACGAACCCCCTTGACCGAACGTCACTAAGGAATGTGGAAGTTCATCCTTCGGCGACTGGGTACGACCATCACGGTCCTTCTCGGTGTCTCGATCATCACGTTCTTGCTGATGTACCTGACACCTGGAGACCCTGCCGAGACGATTCTGCGTCAACAGATGGGTGGTCGCACCCCGCCGCAGGAAGCGATCGAACAGTTCCGTATCGAGAACGGGCTCAATGATCCAATCCCTATCCAGTACATCAACTGGGTAGTCGATGTCCTCCAGGGAGACCTCGGCTCATCATACTACAGCGACGTCACTGTCGTGGAGCTGATCGGACGGAACCTCTGGCCGACCTTCGAGCTCGCCCTGGCGGGGATCTTCGTCGCACTGCTCGTGGCGATTCCCACCGGGGTGATCAGTGCGGTCCACAAATCGGGTCCCCTCGATTATGGGAGTCAGCTCGCCGCGTTGCTCGGTCTCTCGATGCCTAACTTCTGGCTCGGATACCTGCTCATGCTCGTGTTCGCTATCTATTTGAGTCTCGTCCCAGTCTCCGGATATGGAAATTTCAACCAGCTGATTCTCCCTGCCATCACATTGGGAACCGGGATGGCAGCGATCATTACCAGGCTGCTTCGCTCGTCGATGCTCGAGGTATTGGATGAAGACTACATCCGGACCGCGAGATCGAAGGGGCTTCGAAACCGTATCGTCGTCTACAAGCACACGCTTAGAAACGCCCTCATCCCCGTCATCACCATCGTGGGGCTCCAGTTCGGATATCTGCTAAACGGGGCTGTCGTCATCGAGATGGTCTTCCAACGCCCAGGTATCGGCGCCCTCCTACTCGATGCGATATTCGACCGCGACTTCCCGGTGATACAGGGGGTCGTGTTGCTCGTTGCGATATTCTTCGTTATTACAAACCTGCTCGTCGACATCGCGTATCGCTACATCGATCCAAGAATCTCCTTCGAGGGGCGCAACACATGAGTGAGAGCAACCTCCGAACGCTCGTTAGGGGCCTGCGATCTCGCCTCGGCAACCTTCGAGACCGCATCGTGTCAGCCCCTGGCCAGCTGAAGCGGCGACTTGTTTCGTTCTATCACTCACGGAAGGTCAGACAGTTCCGTTCGAACACCCTCAACCTCATCGGACTTGCAATCGTCGTCTCGATCATCTTTGCCGCCATCTTTGCCCCGGTGTTGACCCCGCACGACCCGACCGACCAGGACCTGACAGACCGGCTAGAACCACCATCGAGCGAGCACCTGATGGGGACGGATCAGCTCGGGCAGGATGTCTTCTCGCGGATCCTCTTCGGTGCCCGAATCTCGCTTCGAATCGGGATCATCGTCGTCGCCATCTCGCTAGCTATCGGGACGTTAGTTGGTGTCGCAGCTGGCTATTCAGGCGGGTACATCGATGAGGCATTGATGCGCCTTGTCGACATCCTCCTCGCCTTCCCTGGGTTGCTCCTCGCACTCGTGATCGCTGGTGTGCTCGGACCAAGCCTGACGAACATCATGATAGCCTTGGCTATCGTCGGATGGACACGGTACGCCAGGGTTGTACGCGGAAGTGTATTATCAATTAAACAACATGAATTTATCAAGGCAGGTCAGCTCATGGGCCTAGGTCGCATCAAGCTTATCTCTCGCCATATCCTTCCAAACGTGATGGGACCAGTGGTCGTTCTCGCGACGATCGACATGGCCGGAGTCATCCTCGCGACCGCAGCACTGTCATTCCTCGGACTCGGGGCGCAACCACCGACGCCCGAATGGGGAACGATGATCTCGGAGGGGCGTCATTACCTCCGGAGTGCCTGGTGGATCGTGAACTTCCCTGGCATCGCGATCATGTTCGCCGTGTTGGGTTTCAACCTGCTCGGTGATGGTCTCCGAGACGTCCTCGATCCGAGAGAGGACACCGATGCTGGTCAGAAAGGAGGATTCTGAATATGGACGAGCCACTCCTCACCGTCGAGAACCTACACACCCACTTCGACACGCCCGGGGGGACCGTCCACGCGGTAAACGGCATCTCCTTCGAGGTGTATCCTGGCGAAATCGTCGGGATCGTTGGAGAGAGCGGGAGCGGAAAGTCTGTGACGGCACTCTCGATGATTCGCCTCGAGGATCCCGGTGAGATCGTCGAGGGGTCGATCAACTTCAAAGGGACCGAGATGACGACGGCCGACCCTCAAACAATCCGCAGCATCCGGGCGCGGGGCATGTCAATGGTGTTCCAAGATCCGATGACGACGCTCAACCCGGTCTTCACCGTTGGCGAGCAGATCATCGAATCGTTGAAAATCCATGATAACCCCGAGTCTCAGCGCCTGACGGATTACCTCAAGGTCCCCTTCCTCCACAGCCGGTCTGATTGGCAATCCAAGCGGGAGCAGGTGTCCGAGTTGATGGAGGAGGTCGGTATTCCAAAGCCAGATGAACGCCTCGATGCCTATCCCCATGAGTTCTCGGGCGGCATGCGCCAACGGGCGATGTTAGCAATCGCCCTCGCGAGCAAGCCCGACTTGCTCATCGCAGACGAGCCAACGACGGCGCTCGATGTCACGATCCAGGCGCAGATTCTCAGACTCATCGCTGATCTCCGAGACTCCAGGGACATGTCCGTCGTGTTCATCACCCACGACCTCGGCGTAGTGGCCGATATCTGTGATCGGGTGATCGTGATGTACGGTGGACAGGTGATGGAGACGGGGACGACCGAACAGATTCTCACCGAACCGAAGCACCCATACACGAAGGCGCTGCTCAAATGTCTGCCCCAGCAGACACCCCGGAAGGAACCCCTAGAAACGATCGAAGGTAGCGTCCCGGACGCCTTCGGTGGACACAGTGGTTGCCCGTTCGCAGGGAGATGTGAACACGCAATGGACCAGTGTCTCACCGGAGAGATGCCGGAGATTTCGTGTGGCGACGGCCAGTCGGCCAAGTGCTGTCGGGTTCACGAATTGAACGACGACATCGACCTCGCCGAGACAGAACTCGCTGATCAACCATGAGCGTGCAACGCACCCAACCATCAGCTGATTCACAAGAAACGCCAGTGATCGAACTAGATGGGGTATCGAAGGATTTCGCCCTCGATGATACCCTCCTCGATCGGCTCTTTGGCACCCAGACGTTCATCTCAGCGGTATCGGACGTCAGCTTCTCCATTCACGAGGGTGAGACGGTTGCGGTCGTCGGTGAGAGTGGGTGTGGGAAATCGACGCTTGCCAACCTCATCACGGGGATTCACGTGCCAACCGAAGGTGAGGTACGAATCGACGGATCGCCGGTCGGCGGCGTGGCGAGCCGATCGACAGCGATGCTCTCACAGGTCGGCGTGATCTTTCAGAACGCCAAATCGAGCATCGACCCCCGGATGACCGTCAAGAGAACCATCGAGGAACCGTTGAAGGTCGCCGGGTGGTCCAAAGAGCGACGGCAGGAACGAATCGAAGAACTGCTCGAGCTCGTGAACCTCTCCGAACAGTACGCCGACCGGTACGCCCACGAGCTCTCAGGTGGACAGGCCCAACGCGTCGCTATCGCGCGAGCGATCGCCACGGAACCTCGAGTTCTCATCCTCGATGAACCCGTCTCCGCGCTGGATGTCTCAGTCAAGGGGAGTATCATCAACCTGCTCATGGAGTTACAAGACGAGCTTGGGCTCACCTATCTCCTCGTCAGCCACGATCTCAGCGTGGTCAAGCACATCGCCGACAGGATCGTCGTCATGTATCTCGGGGAGATCATGGAGATGGCTCCAGCCACCCAGGTGTTCGAATCACCGGCACACCCGTACACGCAAGCGTTGATCGACTCGATCCCCGACGGTGACCCAACCACCTCGATCAAAGATGCGTTCGTGCTCGAGGAGGACGTCCCAAGCCCGGTCGATCCGCCTGATGGCTGTGTCTTCCATACGCGATGTCCCATCGTCGAAGCACGCTGTCGAGAGGAGGTTCCCGATGAACAGGCGGTGGGAGAGGGTATATCGAAGTGCCACTTCGCCGAGGAGGTGTACGATGACCAACGGTGACAGGTCCGATGAGACACCGGCTACATCCCCTCGCTCAGCCGTCAGTGACGAACTCGATGTCCCGGACGAACCACCAGATCCGGCGACGACAGACCACGTCCTCGAGGATGAGCAGCTCTGCTACCCCGACTTCACGTTTGAGGAGGGAACGATCTCACCGGTTGATGGCTTCGCACTTGACCGATCGCTGACCCGCTCGGAGATGTGTGAGTGGCTCACCGAGCTGGCTGGCGGTCTGACGAGTCACGATGTCGGCGTCTCGACGCCGACCTCGACTGCCATCTTCGGTGTCGGGGCCCAGGGCGTGTCGATGGCGTTCGAGCCCGATGAGAACCATCGGGGGATTCTGGAGGTAACGTTCCGCCTTCCCGCGAAGGTGATGACCCTCTCGAACGATCCAGACGTTCGAGTCGCCGGCTCTCGGGGCGGCGTGGGGTTCATCCCGAAGACGATGCTCACCACCGACCAGGAGCTATTTCGCTGTTACAACTGGATCGAGGACCCCATCGATGGGAAATGAACAATCCAACGCTGTGACAGATCGATACCAGCCATCCAACCCGACAGTTCCAATGGTACGAACCGGAGACACTCTATAACATGAACAACCAGTCAGCACCAGCAAGCAGCGGCATCGGTGAGGTAAGTTCCATCTGGCGAGAAACGTACCAGGGCGCTCGTACCGGCTCGACGATCGAGTGTCAGGGCTGGCGTCAGGAAGCAGCCCTCCGGATGCTCAACAACAACCTCGATCCCGAGGTTGGAGAGGATCCAGAACAACTCGTCGTCTACGGGGGCAGCGGTCGGGCTGCACGGAGTTGGGATGCCTACGAGGCCATCGTCCGAACCCTCAGAGACCTCGGGAACGACGAGACGCTGCTCGTTCAAAGTGGCAAACCGGTTGGTGTGTTCGAGACCAACGAGCGAGCGCCGCGGGTCCTCATCGCCAACTCGAACCTCGTTGGGCGATGGGATACCTGGGAGCACTTCCACGAGCTCGAGGCAAAGGGCCTCATCATGTACGGCCAGATGACCGCCGGCTCCTGGGCGTACATCGGGACCCAGGGGATCATCCAGGGGACGTACGAAACGCTCGCCGAAGCTGGACGCCAGCACTTCGATGGGACCCTCGAGGGACGACTCGTCGCCACCGCAGGTCTCGGCGGGATGGGCGGTGCCCAGCCGCTGGCGGTAGAGATGGCCGGCGGCGTGTGCATCGCAGCAGAGGTCCAGGCAGACCGCATCGAACGACGCATCGAGACGGGATACTGCTCGGCCATGGCGAACGACCTCGACGAGGCACTCCCGGAGGTGGAGGCGGCGCTCGATGCCGGCGACCCGTACAGTGTCGGCATCCACATGAACGCCGCAGACCTGCACGAGGCGATGCTCGAGCGAGACCTCATCCCGGATATCGTCACCGACCAGACGAGCGCACACGACGAGCTCGATTACTACCCGAGTGGGCTCAGCGTCGAGGAGGCAAACCACCTGCGCGAGGACGACCCGGACGCCTATCGCGAGGCCAGCCTCGACACGATGGAGCGCCACGTCGATGCCATCCTCGAGCTCCAAGAACGCGGAGCCATCGCTTTCGAGTACGGCAACAACATCCGCGGACAGGTGCAGACGCATCGTGAACACGAGGACGCGTTCGACTTCCCCGGGTTCGTCCCCGCCTACATCCGGCCACAGTTCTGTAGGGGGCGCGGTCCCTTCCGGTGGGTGGCACTGTCGGGCGATCCAGCTGACATCTACCGGACCGACGAGGTCGTCCTCGACCTCTTCCCCGACAAGCCGGCGTTGCATCGGTGGATCGAGCTCGCCCAAGAGCGCGTCGAGTTTCAGGGGTTGCCGAGTCGGGTGTGCTGGCTTGGGTTCGACGCAGACGCCGGCGGCCGTGTCTCCGAGGCTGACCGTGCGGAGCTTACCGAGCGAGCACAGTTCGCGCTGGCCATCAACGATCTCGTTGGCGAGGGCGAGCTTGCCGCCCCGATCGTGGTCACGCGAGACCACCTCGATGCCGGCAGCGTGGCGTCACCGAATCGTGAAACAGAATCGATGCGTGACGGCTCGGATGCCATCGCCGACTGGCCGATCCTCAACGCGCTGCTCAACTGCGCGGCGGGCGCCGATATCGTGAGCGTGCACGACGGGGGTGGCGTCGGCATCGGTAACTCCATCCACACGAACAATCACGTCGTGCTCGACGGGACCGAGCAGGCCGCGAAGAACGCCCGACGTGTGTTCACGACCGATCCCGGTATGGGCGTCATCCGTCACGCCGACGCTGGGTACGACGATGCGATCGAGGAAGCCGCCACGAGCGGCCTCTCGCTGCCGATGGACGAACAGTAAGCCTAGAGTGCGTCGCCGACGGTTGTCTCGACGCGCTCGAGCGCTTCGGCTGCCGATGATTCGAGCTCATCGCGGCGTTCGCGCATGGCAGCCACCACCTCCTCGTCGTCGATGCTCCCCAGGTTGATATCGACGTTGTACAGCGCTGCCTTCAGTGATGCGTGCGCCAACAGCGCTCCGGTACCTGCATCGGTGACGGCGTTCTGATTGCCCTTCGCAGCGGCCATCTCGG
>CAZXER010000037.1:0-7654 GCA_964639975.1 uncultured Halobacteriales archaeon
ATCTGATCGAATTCACATCGACATCGATCCCTGACGACGAGTCATGATGATGCCACTGAGGAGCATCAAGAGGGCGATCGCCACCATCCCCGGGTCAGCACTCATCGCCTCGCCCATCATATCCGGTTCTTCCATGTCCATCCACCACTGGAGAGCTACCATCACGAGCGCATAGCCGATCATGAGGGGACCGCTGATTGCTGCGAGCCGCTCAGCCGCTGGTGTGAGCAGCACGATGCCGTGGGCGATGACGATCACGCCGATGAGGATCATCGCCCAGGTCTGGGTTGTCATCTCGGGTCCTGTCCACGAGAGATACAGCGAGTAGCCTCCGGAGACGAGTGCGATTGCGCTCCCGTACAACCGCTGGGTCGAGATGGCCTCACGGCCTCCGTTCATGGTTGCTACAACGACCCAGCAGTCCAATTATCTTGTGACGACCGTGGACTGTCAGACACGACTGAAAACGTGCGTATCGCAGAAACTATCGATGGAGGCTGGATTTCCGGGCGATTATCGCCAACTACGTCGTTAGCGTTGCTTCCAGTTCGCCGCGTTCGTCGAGCTGCTCGAGGATGTCGCTCCCGCCGACGAACTCACCGTCGACGAACGTCTGTGGGATGGTCTCGCGGCCGCTGTAGCTTCGAAGCGCCTCACGATACTGCGAAAGTGCGTCGAGCACGTCGACGACCTCCACATCCTCCCGGTGCTGTTCAATCAGCTCCAGTGCCTTCTTCGAGTAGCCACACTGTGGCATGAGCTCGTTACCCTTCATGAACAACACGACCTCGTTGCTCTCGATAGTCTCTGCAACCTCGGTGGCGACCTCGTCGAATGCTCGATCATCGTTGATATACTGGTCCATACGTCCCATATCGGGGTCCTCCCTCAAGGATGTTCGTCTGCAACGTCCCGGGTGGTAGCTGGTTCCTCCTCGAATTCAGCCGGAGTGTACGTCCGTAGCTCGATCGCGTGGATATCACGGGTGAGATGCCCTTCGAGAACATCGTGCACTTGCTGGTGTCGCTCGACGAGTGACAGGTCTTCGAAGACAGGAGACACGACTATCGCGCCGAGGTGGTCATCATCCTCGTCGTGGCGAGGCGTGTAGACCTGCACGTCCGCATCGTCGATGGCCGCTTCAATGAGCGACTCGACATCGGCCTTGTCCATGGTACGCAGACGTTCGGTGCTGATCGGGATAATGCTTCCTTCGCTACTGGGCAGATTCGTTCTCCACGGACTGCCCCCCGTCGGCTCGTCGGCGATGGGCCGACCCGGATTCGAACCGAGGACAACCTCGTTATGAGCGAGGCGGTCTACCAGACTAACCTACCGGCCCTACGTAGAGGTTCGAAGACGGATTACCTAATCCCTTTGCAACCTCCATGTAGTTCGAAACATCCAATCACACCTGCCTGATACTACCAGCTCAACGGATGTCTCGACCGCCCCTTGGCATCGTACTCGTGGCCATGTTAACCGCAGTGTATGGCCTCATGTGGAGTGTCGTCTTCCTCGTCAGTCTCCGGGGTAACGCGCCATTGTGGCTTGCCGTTTCGTTCCCGGTTGCCCTCGGCGTGTTCGCCATCGCCTATGCGTTGTACCAATTACATCCAATCGGATGGATGCTAGCGGTCTTGCTGTATCTCGTCGGGATTACATGGACGGGATACGAGCTGAGCCAGGGCGAGCCTCGCTTCGTCGCCTTGCTGGTAGGCGTCGTCATCGTACTCTACCTGATCGCTGTACGCAACGAATTCACCACCGACGAGCGAGCAGACCAGCGAACGCCTGGATAACGGGTTATACTACCGCTAGCGCCGCCACCAGGGCTCGAACCTGGGACAACCTGGGTAACAACCAGGTGCTCTACCAACTGAGCTATGGCGGCTCCGCACCGTCAGTACCCGACAGGCCGAAAAATGGCTTTCGTTTCAGCCACCAGTTCGTCACAACAGCGAGGCCGTTCACCGTGATCGTGGACGATCTACGCGCACACATGATTCGAGGTGGTGTTCACCCTCGGTTCTGGGAGTTGCCACTGAGATGACGAGCGAGCCCCCGAAAACCGGCGCAATTCGGAGAAACTCCCGCGCAATCCGCGCCAACCGGTCCTAGCGATTTCACCCCTTTATCCCTCCCTTGGGTGTTTCATCGGATGCAATGTCGATACCAGACCACGCCGGAAATGACGCCGCACAGAACGCAACGAACGAATCCGCAGCGCAAGGACCGCAGGTAGAGTTACCCGACGCCGCTCCTGACTTCGTCAGCGAGATCCATGCCGCGATTAACGATTTCCTCGCCGGCGGCGCAGAGACCCTCGGTGAGGTCGTGAGTGGAATCGCGACGGCCGTCGACTTGGGTGGAGCAGCCAGCGTTCTCGTGGACGTCACGAGCGCCGTCCCGGTGTAACCCCGGAGCGTTATCGATGACTCAATCATCGGATCGTGTCTCACGGCGGCGGTACCTCTCGACCGTCGGTGCAACAGTGGCCGCTACCTCAGCACTGGCGGGTTGTCTCGATGAGGTCCCCTTCATTGGCAACTCGCCGCTGGAGTTCGCGGCCACTCCAGCATCGGTTCCCGCCTCGGCGCTTTCGGAGACTGGATACGAGGAGACCGGACAAGAGGAGGTTGTCGTGACGAGGACGTACGAGGTCGCTGGCCAGACTCAGGATGTCGAGGTTACCAACGTTATGGCCGAGTACGCCAAGGAACTCGATCTGGGTTCACTCGATACCATCACCGGACAGGAGTTCGAGGCAGCGTTGTTCGTCGCACTCTCGACACCCCAGGTTGCGGTGATGGGCCAGACGTTCAACCCAGTCGGCGAGATGAGTGCGGCCGAGTTGGCTGATCTGGTCCAAGAACAGTACGAAGACATGGGATCCCTCGATCAGGTCGATGAGACTACCGCGCCCCTGGCAGGCGAATCGACGACCGTTGGCGAGTTCGAGACCGAAGCCGAGTTGGTCACTGCCGACATGACCGTCGACCTGACACTTCACATCGCCGAGGCGGTAACCGTTGGTAACGATTTTGTCGTCGCCATCGGCGGGTATCCGACGGCGTTGGGCCCCGAGGAGCAGCCGAACGTGTTCACGTTGATGGATGCGGTCGAGCATGCGAACTAGCACGACGATCGGTCGGTGACTCCACGGCGGTCCATCACCCGTCGCGCCCCTACTTCTCACACCGATTGGTCTAACACCCATCCGGTTGAACGCCTACACAGCATGAGCGACGCGGTCGAGGATGCGCTATCGGCCCTCACTGCCGAGGTCACCCCCGACGACGCCGAACGTGAGGCGATGTGGGACGCGGTTGCCGACCTCACCGACCGGGCAACAGCGGCGATCGACGAGCTCGGCTACGAGGCCGAGGTGCTCCACGTCGGGTCGACCGCCAGGGATACCTGGCTCGCCGGCGAGCGTGACATCGACCTCTTCGTTCGGTTTCCACAATCGATCGACCGTGAAACGCTCACCGATCGTGGTATGGCGATCGGTCGTGCCGTCCTCGAAGACGGCCAGGCAAACTACGCTGAACACCCCTATATCACCGGCACCTACGACGGGTTCGACGTCGATATCGTCCCGTGTATCGATGTCGATGACGCCAGCCAAGCCCAGACGGCCGTTGACCGAACCCCGTTTCATAACGCCTACGTGGCCGACAGAATCGACGAGGAACGCGCCACCGAGGTGCGCCTTGCCAAGTACCTGCTCTCGGAGATCGATGCCTACGGGAGTGACCTCAAGACCCGCGGCTTTGGGGGCTATCTGCTCGAGTTGCTCATCCTCGAGTACGGAAGCGTGAAGGAGTGGCTCGAGGCCGTCTCCGACTGGCATCCGCCGGTCTACCTCGATCCAGCCGACCATGGACAAACCGAGTTCACCGATCCACTCGTGGTGATCGACCCGACCGACCCCAATCGCAACGTCGCTGCGGTCACCTCACGAACGCAGTTCGCCCGAGTGCAACACTATGCCCGGACGTTTCTCGACGAGCCGGGTTCCGAGGCGTTCTCGAGGCGAACGCATGAGCCGCTCTCCGATGTCGATCTCGTCGACCAGCTCGAAACTCGGGGTAGCGAAGCGGTCGCCCTCAGGTTCGACCGCCCAGACTTACTGGATGACCAGCTCTTTCCCCAGTTGCGCAAGACCCGCGCCGGGGTGTGCAATGAGCTCGATCGCCTCGGTTTCGAGGTGATTCGCTCGACGATACTCGCCGGCGAGGATGAGCTCGTCATCCTGGCCGAATGTGGGGTCGACAAGCTCCCGAGCATCGAACGACACGACGGGCCGCCAGTGCATATCCACGAGCACGCGACGCGTTTTGTCGAGACGTACGCCGACGCTGCGGTATACGGTCCCTACATCGAAGATGGCCGGTACGTCATCGAACGAGAACGCGCGATCAGGACCCCACGAGCCTTCCTCGAGAGCGACCGGCTCTTCGAGGTGAAGCTCGGCGATCAGCTGCAGGATACGCTGGCGGAGGAGTACGACGTCCTGGTCGACGAGGAGATGACGGCGTTGTTGCCGGCCTTCGCCGAGGAGCTGGCCGCCTACTTCGATCCGGCCCCGTGAGCCGGTATATCTCAACTGCGCTGGTTGGTAGTCGGGGTCACATCGACCAATTCCCCATGTCTACCCATCGATGAGCGGGTGTGCCCGCGCTCGTGCAATCGCGTCATCCAGTCGATCGTCGGTTTCCGGCGGTGGACGATTTGGGACGTCTCCAGCGAACGCATCAACGAGCGAGGTTGCACAGCCACCGATCACGTCGAGGGAGTAGCCGCCCTCCAGTACGAACCCGATTCCACTGTCGAGATCCTCGGCGACTCGTTTCACCGCATCACCGAGCAATCCGTACCCATCTTCGGTTAGCCGTTGACTGGCCAAGACATCGTACTGGTGGGCATCGAAGCCACACGATACCAGGACGACCGCAGGATCGAACGAGGTCAACGCGGGCTCGACCACCTCCTCCATCGCTCTGAGGTAGCCAGCGTCACCGAGATCACTAGGGAGGGGGACGTTCAGGGCCCGGTCGTGGCCCTCGCTCGAGAACGTCCCGGTACCGGGATACAGGCCGCGTTGGTGGAGCGAAACGAGCGCCGTCCCCTCGGTGTTCGTCACGTATTCCTCCGTTCCGTTGGCGTGATGAACATCCCAGTCGAGGATGGCCACTCGGCCGGCCCCATGGTCGCGTCGCAACGTTTCTGCGGCGATGGCGACGTTGTTGAAGAAGCAAAACCCCATGGCATCGTCGTACATCGCGTGATGGCCTGGGGGTCGTGTCAGCCCGAACGGTGTCCGGGTCCCTGGTGCGGTGGTGTAGGCTTCCTCGGCGACCCATTGGGCAACACCGGCCGCGGCGAGGCTCGCTCGCCAGGTCTCCGGTGAGGCCACGGTGTCGGCGTCCCAGGGACCACCACCGGCGTCACAGAAGGCCTCGAGTTTATCGAGATACGACGGATCGTGGACCTGTTGGACGGCTGCTCGCCGCGCCGCGAACGGGGATTCCCAGGTGACGGATTCCACGCCCTGGAGCGCGCGCTCGATGATCTCCAGTCGCCCCGTGGTATCGGGATGGGTCGGTCCGGGATCGTGCGCCTTACAGGCGGTGTGGAGACCGACGCGCATGTTATGGTTTCAACGTCACGTACGCCTCGATATCCTCCGCTTTGACCGTTCGTCGATCCGCGTGATTCGCCAGGACGAGCGCTCCGGAGGCGATGGTGTCCCCGTAGTCCTCGAGGCGCTTGGCGAGCGCCAGTCGGGCACCCTCGCTCACCTGATAGGTATCGTCGATGCGCAACCGTGCGATACGGTCGACCGGCGCGATCGGGAGCGCAAGCGCTTGACGTGTGGGGGGATTCTCAACATCGAAGTCACCAGCCTGGAGCGTCCTTCGTCCATCTTCGTCGGCTCGCGATGCCGCCTCGACGGCCAGATCGGCGCCGTAGTCCTGGATATGGTGCGCAAGGGCCTCCGCCGCAGCGGCACTGACGCGAGCGTCACCGACGTTGCGCCGGATGAGACCATCTACCGGCGCAAACGGCAACTCCACGCTCATACTCGAAGGGTAGTGACCGAGCGCATAATAGTTCCGTCACCGTGGGCTGTCAGCTCGCGTCAGGGAGTGGGCGTCGAGGCGATCGCCCTCCCTGGCTCCCGTGACGGTCACCCGTTCGCCGAGTTGGACGTCCCCATCGTACTCGACGTGGAGGGTCTCCTCCCCGTTGTCGACGACGATCGGATCGCCCGGCTGGACGACGGTTCCGGTGAACTCGGTGGTCTCGTCGTCCTCGTCATCAGCTGAAACGAGCGTCTCGTTCGTCCGGCTTTGTTCGTCGTCCGTTGCGTCACTTACTTCGACAGCACCGCTTCGTGGCACGATCGTTGAGCGCCAGTTGGCGGACGCCTCCAGATCGTCCCGGAACCCCTCCTTGATGAGGACGTCGATGCAGGTGACTTCGTCACCCGGTGCGAGCTCGATATCGGCTCGCTCGCCCCACAGGGCGACGCGCATCCCACCGCTTCGATCTTGCACCTGGATGTTCCTGACCTGTCCCTCGGTTCCGTCGTCTCGATCGAAGGTCCGGACCGGATCGGTCGAGCGGACGATACCGGTGATGGTGGCGACGTCACCCTCGCTGAGCGAGTCGATCGGTGAGCCCACGGGTTCGTAGCTGACGTCGGATTCGCTCGGTTCGATCACCGCCCGTCCACCGACGTGGACCTCCGTTCGGCCCTCGCGCTCTCGCACGCTGGCCCCCTCGATATGGGCCACGTCACCCACCTCGATCGTTTCCGTCGCCTCGGTCGCCTCGCCCCACAGCGTCACGTCGATCGCCCCGGATGCATCGCCCACGACGACCGTCGCGACCCGGCCATCTGACCCGTCATCGCGTTCGAAGGTGCGTGGCGTCTCGACGCGCAGCACCTCGCCCTCGAGGGTCACTCCCTCCATGCCCGCTTCGAGGTCGCCGATGTCACTCGCGTCCGGTTGGACGACCTCGACCTCGATGTTCTCCTCACTCCGGACATCGGTTACCGAGATTTCGACGCCGTTGTAGCCGTCTCGTGGCCGGGCTTTCAGCCTGAGCGTATCGCCACGGCTGAGTTGTTCCTCCGCCGCCGCGGCCATCTCGTCCCAGAACGCCGCTCTGACCGAGCCACTATCGTCGGCGATCTCGACGTTGATGACCGACCCCTGGGCCCCATCGTCTCGCTCGAAGCTTCGACGCTCGCCCACGTGGCGGACCACCCCGAGCACCGTCACCGATTCCATCTCGGTGTCGATATCGTCTATCGGGATCGGTCGGTTGCCATCCAGCTCGTGGGCCACCAACATGGCCGCGGTCTCCTCGTCGGCGAGGCCGCCCATCTCCTCGATCTTCTCCTCGACCCGCTCGGTGAACTGTTCGAGGGTGATCTCCGCCTCGAGGTCATCGTGCAGCTCCTCGATCCTCCCCATCGTATCATGGGAGACTGGTCTCGTCAGGGCAAAAGCGTTGCCGAAGTGTGGTGGGTGGGTTGGCTGACCGTAACCCCTATACAAACCAGCGAAGTACGCTTCGAGTACAGTCCTGATAGGGTAGTGGACTATCCTACGGGCTTGCGGAGCCTGTGACCGGA
>CAZXER010000038.1:0-7598 GCA_964639975.1 uncultured Halobacteriales archaeon
GTGGCGCTGGTCATCCTCGACGGCTGGGGGATCGGGCGGAGCTGGCCAGCGCAACGCTCGGAATGGTCAGTAAGTGACGGCGGCCGTGATGCCATCGCGATGGCCGATACCTCGACGTTCGACGAGCTGCTCGAACGCGGGGCAATCGGGCAGCTGCGCGCCGATGGCGAGACGGTCGGTCTGCCAACCGGTCAGATGGGCAACAGCCAGGTCGGCCACCTCACCATCGGGGCAGGCCGTGTGGTAGAGCAGGTATCTCGCCGGATCGACCGTGCGATCGAGGATGGGGCACTCCTCGATCAACCAGTTCTCTCTCAGACGTTCGAACGAGTCCAGCACACGGATAGCAGACTTCACCTGTGGGGATTGCTCAGTGATGGCGGCGTGCATGCCTCGAATCGTCACCTGCGTGCGCTCATCGAGCTCGCAGACGAGGCGGAGATAGATACGGCAGTCCATGTGGTCACCGACGGGCGGGACACGCCGCCACAGTCGGCGTTGCGGTACCTCCCACCATTGCAACAGCTCGTCGATTCGAGTGATACGACACAGATCGAGACGGTGAGCGGCCGGTACTTTGCGATGGACCGGGACGGCAACTGGGAGCGGACACATCGGGCGTATGAGGCGATGGTCGATGGTGTCGGCACCCGACGGGTTGTGAATGCGAAGACGGCTGTCGAGGCGGCCTATGCTGTCGGCGAATCGGACGAGTTCATCGCCCCCACCGTCATCGAGGCCGCGTCCGGTCTCGCGGCGAACGACGTCGTGCTCATGGCGAACTTCCGAGCCGATCGGGCCCGCCAGCTTACCCGCATGCTCGCCGATATCGAGCCATCGTGGTCCTTCGAGACCGAGCCACCGGACATCGACGTAGTGACCATGGCGGAGTACGACAAGACGTTCGACCTACCGGTGGTCTTCGAGCCGATCGAACCGACGGCCACTCTGGGATCTGTCCTCGCCGAGTCGGGACACACCCAGCTTCGCATCGCCGAATCGGAGAAGTACCCCCACGTGACGTACTTCATCAACGGTGGTCGCGAGGTCCGATTCGACGGTGAGCTCAGGGAGATCATCGAGAGCCCAGATGTGGCCACGTACGATCGCCAACCCGAGATGAGTGCGGCCGAGGTGACCGATCGGACCCTCGATATAGTCACCGAGGAGGATCCGGATGTCCTCGTGCTCAACTATGCCAACCCCGATATGGTCGGCCACACCGGTGACTTCGAGGCGGCGGTGGCCGCCATCGAGGCCGTCGACCGCGAACTCGGTCGGTTGCTAGACGGGTTACCACCGTCTCACGTCCTCGTCATCGCCGATCACGGCAACGCCGAGGACATGGGGACCACGGAGGAGCCCCATACCGCCCACACGACGAACCCGGTACCCTGTATCTACCTCGATCGCGACGGGAGTGACGGCGACCACCGGATTAGGGATGGTGGAACCCTCGCCGACGTCACCCCGACGATATTGACCCTCCTCGACATCGATATTCCCGCGGAGATGACGGGGACCTCGTTGCTCGAGTGACTGTGGGGCTCGATCGGTATGCTCGGTGAACGAGCAGTTTCAACTATCCTGCCCGATTGGTGGCATCCATGACGGTTCACTTCGACGACATGGCGGTCACCTGGCTGGGGTATGCCACGGCGAAGGTCGTCGGACCGGGTGGGACCGTGGTGTACACCGACCCGGGTCGCTACGGCGTCCTCGACGGGTACGAGGCCGGAGATGGTGATGTGGTCCTCGTCACCCACGATCACCACTACGATTCAGACGGCATCCGACGCGTCGCCGCTGACGACGCCACCGTCGTCGTCCACGAGGCAGTCGACGCCGATAGCATCGATCGTGATGTCGACCGAGTCGAGGACCTCCCCTACGAGGTCGTGCGGATTGATGTGGGCTCACAGCTGACCCTCGCTGACGGAGCCGTCGAGATCTGGGCGACCCCAGCGTACAACGAGGCGGACGGACCACACGCTCGTGCGGATGGAACTGTCTCACATCCCCCTGGAGACGGCTGCGGGTATCGGTTCTCCGTGGACGGTCGGACGGTCTTTTGGCCGGGCGATAGCGACGTCCTCGATGCGTTCTCCACGATCGAAACCTCCGTCTTCCTGGCGAACATCGGTGGATCGATCGTCATGGATCGCCACGAGGCAGCCGACCTCGCCGAGATACTCATGCCGGATCTCGTGGTGCCGATCCACTACGACACCATCGAGGTGCTCGAGGCCGATGCCGAGGCGTTCGCCGTGGATGTGGCCTCACGCTCGATCCCGGTCGCGCTGGACGTGCCCTGACACACCCGACGCCTACTCGCTCTCGTAGACGACTGTACCGTCGATCAGGGTGCGCCACACCTGGATGTCCTCTATCGCATCGGGTTCGTCCCACGGTGAGGAACCAAGGACGACACAATCAGCGACCGAGCCGGCCGTTAGCCTGCCGAGTTGGTCTTCGTCGAAGCCAGCGTAGGCGCCGCCTCGGGTGTACGCCTCGATGGCCTCGTCGACGGTGAGGCGTTGACTCGGCTGTGGGGCGTTGACCGCACAGTGGATGCCATACAGCGGATCGAGCGGCATGCTGTCGCTCCCGAAGGCGAGGTTGACACCGGCGTCGAGCAGGTCGCGAAACCGGTTCATTCGTGCATATCGCTCGCCAAGCGCCGTCTCGTAGAGGCCACCGTCGCGGGCCCACTGGAGGAAGTTTGGCTGCATCGAGGCGATGATACCCGACTCGGCCAGGCGTTCGATATGCTCGTCGGTGGCGAGCTCGACGTGCTCGATCCGATGACGGGCACCACCGGGATCATCAGCTCGTTCGATGGCATTGAGCGTCTCCTCGATGGCCTCGTCGCCGATGGCGTGGATCGCGACCTGCAGCTCGTTGTCCTCGACCCTGTCAACGAGTTCCTGAAGCGTCTCCGGTTCGACCACCCAGGTTCCGGTGCCCTCGTCGTCAGTATATGACTCGAAGAGCTTCGCCGTCCGACCACCGACAGAGCCGTCTGAGAACGACTTGATGGCGCCGATCGTGAGCCGGTCGGTACCGTGATTGGTGACCAAGCCGAGCTCCGCGATGGCATCGAGGTGGTTTCGCCAATAATTCAGCCGGACACGAATCGTGAGCGCTCCGGCTCGGTCTAACGTTCGATAGGTCCGTGGGACGCTCGCTCCCTGCACGAAGTCGTGCACACAGGTGACCCCCGTGGCGAGTGCCTGTTCCTGTGCGGCACGCAGCAACTCGGCCGTGAGTTCCTCGCCGCCAATGTCCTCCCGGACGACACCGAGGGCATCCTCGTAGATGACGCCTGTCGGGTCTCCATCCTCGGTGTCGACGTACTCCGCTGGAAGCTGCGCGTTCAAACGATCGAACGCGACCGAGTTGATCGACGCGGTGTGCATGTCGACGCGGAAGGCCGCGATCGGGCGCTCGTCATCGATGGTATCGAGCTCTTCGCGTCTCAACAAGCTCCCCTCGGGCCATGTACTCTCGTCGTAGCCAACGCCGACGAGCCAGTCGCCGTGTTCCGCCCGCGTACTATCGAGGAGTTCGAGGGTTTCATCCCGGTCGGCAGCGGCCGAGAGATCGGCATGGACGAGGTATCGACCGGTACTCTTGAGGTGGGTATGGGCGTCGATGAAGCCCGGGAGCACCGTCCTGCCACCACAGTCGATCACGTCGGTCTCGACGCCGGCGAGGAGCTCGACCGAGCCAGCCTCGCCGAGTTTGACGACCTGTCCGTCTCGCATGGCGATCGCCTCGACGACGGTGTCATCGGGTCCGAGTGTGTGAATATCGGCGTTCGTGAGGATCACATCGGCAGCCGCGGTCATTGTGTTCCGGGAATATGGCGAGTTCGAAAAGGGTTCCCCTCCGATGTCGAAGCCGAAAGGTTAGGGTATGGCCGACGAAAGGCGGGGTATGACGGATTCGGAGACGATTCGCGATCGCCTCGAGGCGGGTTCGTTGCGCCCGTACGAACTCGACGAGCTCGTCGGTCACGACGAGGCCACGGAGATCCGCCGATCCCACTACGAGGAGTCACTCGACACCTCGCTGTCCAGCGTGGGTGAGTACAGCATCTCCGCGGAACGCGCACAGAACAACATCGAGAACATGGTCGGGGCGGTGCAGGTTCCCCTCGGTATCGCGGGACCGGTGACGCTCGATGGCGAGTTCGCTGGCGGGGAGTACCACTTGCCACTCGCGACGACCGAGGGCGCCCTCGTGGCGAGTGTCAATCGGGGCTGTCGACTCATCAACGAGGGTGGCGGTGCGACCGCACGGATCTTCGGGGCCGGGATGACCAGAGCACCGGTGTTCCGCGTCGGTGGTGCCGTCGAGGCGCAGGCGCTCATCGAATGGGTGCAGGACCACGAAGCAGAGCTCAAGACGGCCGCCGAGGAGACGACGAGCCACGGGGAACTGCAGGGTATCGATCCGTACGTCGTCGGCGACAACGTCTACCTCAGATTCGCCTTCGACACGAAAGACGCGATGGGGATGAACATGGTGACCGTCGCCACCCGAGCCGCTGCACAGGTGATCGAGGAGGAGACCTCGGCACAGCTCGTCGCCCTCAGCGGCAATCTCTGCACGGACAAGAAGCCCGCCGCGATCAACGCCATCGAGGGGCGAGGCTACACGGTCACCGCAGACGTGACGCTGTCTGCAGACACGCTCGAGGGGCAACTCGGTGTCTCTCCTGCCGTACTGGCGGAGGTCAACACCCGCAAGAATCTGCTCGGCAGTGCCAAGGCGGGCAGCCTCGGGTTCAACGCACAGACGGCCAACATCGTGGCCGCGATGTTCCTCGCGACCGGCCAGGACGAGGCACAGGTGGTGGAGGGTTCGAACGCGATCACGTCGGTCGATGTCCGCGACGACGAGGTCTACGTCTCCTCGACGCTTTCGAGCCTCGAACTCGGCACCGTCGGCGGTGGAACCGGCCTCGCCACACAACGTGAGGCGCTGGATGTCCTCGGACTCGCCGGCGGTGGTGATCCACCTGGCAGCAACGCGAAGGCGCTCGCGGAGGTGGTGGCGACGGCCGCGTTGGCTGGTGAACTCTCCTTACTCGGTGCACTCGGGTCACGCCACCTCGCCGAGGCGCACGAACGGTTGGGCCGGTAGCTGGCGTTTCTATCGAACTCGACCTCAGAGGAACACCCTGAGGATGATCTCGAAGACCACGAGAATAGCGAACAACACTGCTGTCAGGATGGTGACGATCTTGAGCTCAGCAAACCGTGCGGCCTTCCCGTAATCCGTGGCGGTATCCTCAGTCGAGACGCCCTTTTCTTGCAGCCGTTGTTTGACGTGTTCGGGAAGCGTTCCGTAGTGGATGCGATTGTCGAGCTTCGACTCGTCTATCTCGCCAGTGCCGAAATACGTCTCGAGGCGGTCCCATCCGGTGAACAGGAGCAACATCAGGAGCGCCAAGACAGCGAAGAAGCCCCCGACAGCAGCAATCGCAGTATACCCGGCCACAGCCGCCGCGCCTGCGGCGACAGCGACGAGGATGAGTAGAAGGATTTGCGCCTTCGGGAGGGTCGAGAACTTGATTACCCACTCGAAGACGTTCTCAGGTTCCGCATCACCCTCCATCAGGTCCGTGCGACGGAGGTAACGGTCGACCTCCTCGCGTTCCTGATGTCCAACCTGCGCCGTTCGTCGCTGCATCTTGCGCATGAGAACGAGTAATCCGATGGCTGCGATGATGGCACCGACGACCACGGCGTCCGTTCTCCAGGCCATAATACGCCCTATAACGGCTCGGATTCGGATAAGTATTGTTCAGATGGGGTATTTGCCTGGTATCGAGGCGTGAAGCGGCCGATATCCGGCCGTTACAACGATATTCATCGTACTGTCCCCGGATACGTGAGTCCTAGCAACGACCTCACGGAGCCAGACGCCATACAGATACCCCGCTACGGTGACGTGATGATATCGAGCAGCTTGTCGACGGAGATGTTCCGACCCGAGATCGGGATCACGACGCTATTGCCGGCGAGGTCCTCCCGCATCGACAGCGCACCGGCGATCCCACTCGCGCTCGCCCCCTCGATCAGGATGTGTTCCTCGGTGAGC
Source organism: uncultured Halobacteriales archaeon (assembly GCA_964639975.1). GTDB lineage: Archaea > Halobacteriota > Halobacteria > Halobacteriales > SKSH01 > CAZXER01. The sequence goes on from CAZXER010000038.1 coordinate 6,112, forward strand.
ATCTCGTAGATGCTCGATCGAAGCGCGGCATCTTCGACGAGCAGGAAGTCGTCCAGTCGCTCTCGCAGGATATCGGTGGTGAGCGCGAAGGGGACCGTCGTCGCGAGGCCCTCGGCGAACGTCTCCATGCGTGGATACGGTTCGAGCGTCTCCTCGTCCCACGCTCGATGCATTCCCGGGGCACCGGCCGACTGTACCCCGACCACATCGGCGTCTGTGAGCGAGCCAACGGTGAGACAGTACCCAGAGGCACTGGTACCGCCGCCGACCGGTGAGAACACGATATCGACCTCCGGGAGCGCATCGACGACCTCGAGGCCGGCTGTGGCAACGCCGGCGATGAGGGCCGGTTCGTTCGCGGAGTGGACGTAACGATACCCCTCCTCGGCGGCGAGAGCCTCGGCGTGCTCGCGGGCGTCGTCGAAGGTATCCCCGTGGTGAACGACCCTGGCGCCCAGGCGCTCCATCGAGTTGACCTTGCCCGGGTTGGCATCCTCTGGGACACAGATCACGACGGGAACGTCGAACTCTCGACCTGCGTAGGCCACCGACTGGCCGTGATTTCCCGTGCTGGCGGCGATCAGCCCCTGCGCTTTGAACTCGTCGGCGAGCTGGGCGACGAGGTTGATACCGCCGCGTACTTTGAACGCGCCGATAGAGAAGACATCCTCGCGCTTGAGGTAGACGTCGGCATCGAGCTCGTCCGAGAGCCACTCAGAGCGAACCAGTGGCGTCGCTGGAAGGTACTCTTCGATGACCGCCTTGGCCTCACGAATGTCTGCGATCGAGGGTGGCTCAAGCTCGTGATACGGGAAGATGGTCGACTCGTCGGGTGAGTCGACCGGTTCGTGTCTCGCGACCATGGTGTGACCATGAACACGCACGAAATCAAGCTTCTGACCGGCCCCTGCGAGTGCGATCGCCGGCGGTTCCTAATGGGAGCCACTGCGGTGGGTGTCACAGACGATTGACGGTACCCATCAATCTCGATGTCGAACGGATCAGGCCTGTTCGCTGATGCGCTCGGCGACGGTCGCCGCGAACTCGCTCGTCGCCACTTTCGTCGCGTCGTCCATCTGTCGTTCGAGATCGTAGGTGACGATCCCGTCGGCGATGACGGCCTCAAGCGCGTCGATGATCAACTCGCCGGCGTCATCCCAGCCGATGTAGTCGAACAGGAGGTGACCCGAGAGGATCATCGCCATCGGGTTGACCTTGTCCTTGCCGGCGTGCTTCGGTGCTGACCCGTGGACCGGTTCGGCGAGGATTCGACCGTCGCCCATGTTCGCGCCGGGCGCGACGCCGAGGCCCCCGATCTGGGCACCCGCCGCATCGGAGATGTAGTCTCCATTCAGGTTCGGCAGCGCGAGGACATCGAACTCGTCGGGGCGGAGGATGAGCCACTGCAACATCGCGTCGGCGATGCGGTCGTTGACGACGACGGTATCCTCCGGTGGCTCGCCGTCGCGCTCCTCCCAGAGCGTGTC
>CAZXER010000039.1:0-7217 GCA_964639975.1 uncultured Halobacteriales archaeon
TCTATGGCGGTATCAACGACCATGCCCCACGGGTCTTCGCGCAGGTTCCGATCGAGCTCGCTCGCTTTGGCAACGAGTACATCCAACAGCACGAACCGTGGCACCTCGTCGACGAGGACCCCGAACAGGCTGCGACCGTCATCAGGGACTGTCTCCAGCTGGTGAAGGCGATCGCCATCCTCGGCACCCCCATACTCCCGAACACGAGCGAGACGCTTCGGTCGCAGCTGGGCGAGGACGGTACGGATCTCCACGTGACTGACGCCCACGAGCCACCCGCTGGGCCGATCACCGCCGGTGAGACACCTGTCGAGCAGATCGATGACGAGAACGTTGAAGCCCTCGAGGCCGAACTAGGCGAACGAATGCAATCACCTGAGGCGAACGACGACGAGGAAGCAAGCCTCGACACGGAACCGCTCGTGGAGGATCGGGTCTCCATCCAGCGATTTAGCGAGCTCGATCTCCGGGTGGGGGAGATCCTCGAGGCAGAACCGATAGACGGCGCCGACGAACTCGTCAAACTCTCGGTCGACCTTGGGCACGAACAGCGACAGATCGTCGCCGGCGTCAGGCAGTTCTACGAGGTCGATGACCTGGTCGGTCAACGTGTGATCGTGGTGGCGAACCTCGAGCGCGCCGAGATCTTCGGTGTCGAGAGCAACGGGATGGTGTTGGCTGCGGGAGACGAGGCCGACATCCTCACGACCGTCGGCGATGCACCGATCGGTAGTCGGGTGATCTGACCGTGGCGAGCTCCGATGATTTCGGGTTCTTCCGGTCAGACTCGATCACCCCTGGCTCACCCGAGCCCGAGCATCTCGTGTTCATCCTGCTCGGGATGGTCGCGACGCTGGCAGTACTGGTACACGTCTATCTCGTATTCGTCGGGTGAGTTCAAACACACAGCCGACAAAGGCTTAGTATCGACCCCCCGATAGCGCCATGTATGGCCACTGGGGACATCACCCCCGCGCTGATCGACCTCCTGACAGAGGTCGGCATCGAAATCGGCTTCGGCATCGAGTTAGCCATGTTCATCGTGATCTTCGGTCTCTTGCTCGTCGCCCTCGAGGCGATCGCCCCGGGCGCGAACTTCATCGTGATCGGTGTCGCCCTCGTCGTCGCCGGGACGATCGGCCTGGTCGTCCCAGTACTTGGGAGTCCGCTCGCCCAGGCGGGATTGATCCTCCTGTTTGGGTCGATCACGCTGCTCGCCTACCGTGAGCTCGATCTGTATGGTGGGAAGGGCCAGGCACAGACGAGCGATTCAGGGAGCCTGCTCGGTCAGGAGGGATTCGTCACCGAACGGGTCACCGAAAAAGGCGGCGAGATCAAACTCGATACCGGTGGCTTCGATCCCCACTACATGTGTCGGACCAGAGGTGACCCCATCCCGGAGGGTGAGCGTGCGGTCGTCGTCGATCCCGGTGGCGGGAACGTGCTGATGGTGGAACCGATCGAGCGGGTTGATGCTGACGATCAAGCCTGACGCGCAGAGGCGCCATTCGGTCAGCTGATCTATCTGTTAGCGTCTACAACTAGCCTTACAACGGAATTCGCCGATAGTCGTGGCGAAAGGAACGTTTTTGCGTATCCTACCGATATGTGATGCCATGACACTCCCGCTGCAGATCCTCGAGGGGGGCAGCATCCAGCTGACTATCATCGGCTTGATCGTGCTGCTTCTCGCCATCTTGACCGTCAACAGTGCCGTCGAGATCGTCGACGCATACGAGAAACGCGCACTCACGGTCTTCGGAGAGTACCGCAAACTGCTCGAACCGGGGATCAACTTCGTCCCACCGTTCGTCAGCCGGACGTACCGATTCGACATGCGGACGCAGACGCTGGACGTTCCCCGACAGGAGGCGATCACGCGCGACAACTCGCCGGTGACGGCTGACGCAGTCGTCTACATCAAGGTGATGGACGCCCGCAAAGCGTTCCTCGAGGTTGACGACTACAAACGAGCGACATCGAACCTCGCCCAGACGACGCTGCGGGCGGTGTTGGGTGACATGGAGCTCGACGACACGCTCAACAAGCGCCAGGAGATCAACGCGAAGATCCGCGAGGAGCTCGACGAACCGACCGACGAGTGGGGGATTCGCGTCGAAAGTGTCGAGGTGCGTGAGGTCAACCCATCGAGAGACGTCCAAGAGGCGATGGAGCAACAGACCAGCGCCGAGCGTCGACGGCGGGCGATGATCCTCGAGGCCCAGGGTGAACGCCGCTCTGCGATCGAGAAGGCCGAGGGGGACAAGCGCTCGAACATCATCCGAGCCCAGGGGAAGAAGATGAGCGAGATCCTCGAATCTCAGGGTGAAGCCATCTCGACCGTCCTCAGAGCGAAATCCGCCGAGGCGATGGGCGAGCGAGCCGTCATCGACCGTAGCTTCGAGGCCCTCGAGGAACTGGGCCGGAGTGAATCGACGACCTTCGTCATCCCACAGGAGCTCTCATCGCTCGTCGGTCGCTACGGCAAGCACCTCACCGGTAGCGACATCGAGGGGATGGGTGACGTCCTCGACAGCCTCGAGTTCGATGACGAGACCCGCGAATTGCTGGGGATCGACGACTTCGAGGAGATGCTTGACGAGCTCGACGACGAAACCGTCGACGATGTCGAATCCGACACGCCCACCGACGAGCAGATCAAGTCGGCTGAGGAGGTCATCGAGGAGATGGACCAGGAGTTGCAGGACCATCTGTCCGAGGACAACTGACCAAGTCGGAACCTATTTTCCTCAACCGCAGTGATGTCGAGGTAAGATGCAGACGTCGTCGGTCTCGGTCAGTGTGGTGTTGCCGGCCTACAACGAGGCCGCGACACTCCCAGACACCGTCGAGGCCACGCTGTCCACGCTCGATTCGATCGAGTCGATCGGCGACTACGAGCTCATCATCGCCGAGGATGGATGTACCGACGACACACCGGCAATCGCTGACCGGTTAGCCGAGGACCACGCGGCAGTTCTCCACCTCCACAGCGCCGAGCGGCGAGGGCGAGGGCGAGCGCTCGAGGAGGCCCTCGCGATCGCGGATGGAGACGTGTTCGTCTACTTCGATTCCGATCTCGCGACGGATCTCGGCGAACTCGAGGGGCTGATCGAAGCGATCGCCTCGGGGAAGTACGACATCGCCACAGGATCGCGACAGCTGCCCAACAGCGAGGCGGAACGGACGACCAGTCGGGCGATCCCGAGTCGAGTCTACAACGGGCTCGTCCGCCGGTTGCTCGGTTCGACGGTGTACGACCACCAGTGTGGGTTCAAGGCCTTCGACCGCGAAGTCCTGCTCGACTTGGTCGACGAGGTCGATGCGGATCACTGGTTCTGGGACACGGAGTTGCTCGTCAGGGCCCAGGCGAAGGGCTACTCGGTGGACGAACAGCCCGTGACGTGGACCGAGCAGGGTGATTCGAAGGTCAACATCGCCCGTGACTCGTTCTCGATGGGCATCCAACTCACGCGGCTGTGGTGGCAGCTCCGGGGGAAGGCGACGCTCCGTCGATATCGGACGCCGCTGGCGTTGTTGCTCACCCTCGCACTTGGGTTTCTCGTCCTCGAGATGGCCGCCGATCCGGGTGAGATCCTCGCCGAGATCGCCAACCTCAACCCGTGGTATCTCCTCCTCGCGAGTGGCCTGTACCTGCTGTCTTGGCCCGTTCGCGGTCTGCGATATCGGGACATCCTCGTGGACCTCGGATACACAGAGCGCGTCGGGTTCCTCACCGGCGCGGTGTTCATCAGCCAGATGGGGAACTTGCTCGTTCCCGCCAGGGCGGGTGATGCGATCCGGGCGTACATCATGAAGGCCAGGCGTGAGGTCCCATACGCCAGTGGGTTCGCCTCGTTGGCGATCGAGCGACTCTTCGATCTCCTCTCGATCACGCTGCTTGGGGTCGGCGTTGTCATCGGGGTGTTCGCCATCGGCGGGACCGACGCGCTCACCGCGATGGTCCAGGATCCAGAGGTCAACGGAGGTCGCCTGGCGCTCGGTATCGCGATCACGGTCGCCGTCGTCTCCCTGCTCGGCTTCGTGGTACTGATCGCGAGTGCTCGCATCGATGACGATGTCTTCAGTGGCTTACTCCCGTCCGGTGAATCGAAGGTTGCCAGATCGCTTCGCCTGATGGCGCGCTTCCTCCGGGAGGTTCGCGCCGTCTCGACTCGATCGAGGGCGGTCGTCCGTATCGGCACGAGCAGCCTCGTCATCTGGACGATCGATATCCTCACCGCCACGGTGGTCTTACTGGCGTTCAACGTCGGGTTGAACCTCGGGATGTTGCTCATCGCGTCCTTCCTGGCGGTCTGTATCGGCAACCTCGCCAAGATCGTCCCGATCTCGCCGGGGGGCATCGGTCCCTATGAGGCCGCCTTCGCGATCGTTCTCGTGAGTCTGACCCCGCTTGGTGTCAGCATCGCGGTTGCAGCCGCGATCGTCGACCACGCGCTGAAGAACCTCGTGACCGCCATCGGTGGGGTCGTCTCGACCGGTGTACTGAACGTCTCGCTGGTCACGGCCGTCAGGGAGGGCACGGCCAGCTCTCGCGAGCACGACGTCTCGATGCAGGAGACCGCCTCGGTCGAATGATGGCACCTCCGATTGGAAAAGCTCTAAAGTCCTACCGCCGGTGATACCGATATGGACCCGTCGACGCTGCTGGGGCCGATCGACATGCTTGCCCCCTATATCGAGTATATCGTTTTTGTCCTGATCATTGCCAACATGGCGACGCGCCATCTTCAACATCGCCAGCACAAGCTGGCTGCAGCCGCAGGTGCTGAGACCCTGTCTCGACACCCCGTGCACGTTGCGAGCAACGTCGCACTCCTGCTCGGTACGTTCTACCTGTTCAGTGTCGATTACCACGGTGGGATGGTCCTCACTGTCCTCGTCATCGCGCTGGTCGTCACCGATCAGTTCGAGGTCGAATCACGGATGGTCGAGCTGCGAAACGACGAGGAGCTGGAGCTACCGAAGGCCGCGATATTCACCTCGGGACTCGTCTTCCTGTACGCGTTCTACCTGTCGGTATTCTTCGTGGTGGAGCCGGCCTGGCGTCTCGTCTTCTGAACGGGCTCGATCCAGTCACTGACTCGATGGTCGCGTTGAAACGATCAGGTACTGGCCGCGCCACTCTCCGGACAACTACAATAGGTCGACTTAGGCGCTCTCTCGTGACTGGAGGTACGCCCGTGCCTCACGCGCAGCTGGGATGAACATCCAGAAGGTTAACGCCCCCAGGATGGCCACCCAGAACAGCACGTCAGCCAGGGTCAGCGCCATCTCGACGAGGACGCCCGGATCTTCAGGGTCTGGACCGAAGAGCTGCTCGTCGTAGAAGGTCGGCGTCCGGAACCACGCCGCGAGGATCAACCACGAGAGTCCAGCGGTAGTAAGGATCGCGAGTCCCTTTGCGAATTCATCAGCCATCGTTATCCTCCGATTCGGCTGATGTCCCTTTATCGTTTGCTCTTTCCTGGGGCGTGAATCGCGTGGAGAACGCGTACATGATCGCCGCTAGCAGGATGAGCACCACTCCAGCCCCCGTGATGAATATGTCCACGTCCTCTGGGGCCGCCTGCGCACGGTCGGTCCCTCGATCGATCAGGACGAACCCGAGGATGATGGCACCGACGGCGATGAACGTGGTGAAGACGGTGACGATCTTGAAAATCGAGAGTGGAACCGCTACATGGCGACGCCCGCTATCGCCGGAGGCATCCGACATACCCGTGGCTATTTAGGGGGGCGCAATCGGTAGTATCGCCGGTTCAGCTCGTACATGTACCCCTCTCGCATCGCTCGTAGTGCCACGTAGGTTATCACGCCGACCACCACCGGGAGGACGAACGTGAGATCGAAGATGAGCGTCGCCGAGAGGCCCGGGACCCGATCGGAGACGATCTGGTCTATCGAGAGCACACTGACGGTGAATCCGAAGATGACGCCAACCATACCGACGGCGGCCCAGAAGGGTTCTTCTACCGGACGGCGGGCGGCTCCCTTGTTGACGATCGGGTAGATGAACAGGACCCCGACGACGACGCCGGTGGCAGCGACCCCATACAGCTGATCGGACATGAGCTTCTGGCCACCCAACAGAGCAAGCTCTGGATTGATCGGTTCGAGCTGCAGGACCCCGAACGCCGGATAGAGGTACCAGTCGGGGATGATGACCTCGGGAGTGACGCTCGGATTCGCCTGGTCACCGAAGTGCGGCGGTAACGCCGAGGCGAGGATGAATATCATCCCGACGAAGAACGAGGCGATAGACAGGTTCCTGATGGTCTCGTGGGGCCAGGTCGGAAACCCGAGGACGTCTCGTTCGATATAGTCGGATTCCTCGCGGAGTTGCTGATCCTCGCGTCTGCCGCGCTCGAAGTAGTCGTAGGTGATCCTGGAGAGCCCCTCGGTCCGGGCCTTTCGCTCTCGCCACGTGGGCGCCTTGTTATCCGGTGAGACCGCTGGTTGGCCCGAACCGTCCGTCCGTAGTTGATCTGTGTCTTCTGTCATTGTTCGTTAGTGGGGTTCCGCGATGCCTTGCATCCAGACGATGCCGATGTGGATGGCGATGATCGTCGTCACGATGAACGGGAGGAAGAACACGTGCAGGATGTACATGCGTATCAAGGTCGGCTGGCCGATCTCGGACCCGCCGAAGATCAATTCGGCGACCCACTCACCGATAATCGGTGAGGCAAGTGCCATCTCGACACCGATCTGTCCCGCCCACAGGGAGAGCTGGTTCCAGGGGAGCAGGTAGCCGGTGTACCCAAAGCCGATGGTCAAGATGAGCAAGAGGACGCCGATGATCCAGTTGAGCTCCCGTGGCTCCTTGTAGGCGCCCGTGAAGTACACCCGCAGCATGTGCAGGAAGACCGCTGCGACCATGAACTGCGCTGACCAGCGGTGGATGCTTCGCAGCATGAACCCGAAGTCGAGATCGCCCATGATGAACAGCATCTGCTCATACGCAACCGCTGGATCGCCGACCGTCGCCGGCGCATAGTAGAAGCCGAGCAACGCACCGGAGATCGCCGCCACGATGTACGCTAACAGCGTCAGCAACCCGAGCGAGTACAGTGGATACCAGTACCAGAACTTGTTGTCGAGGTTGTACTGCTCGGTGTGACTCTTCGGGAGCTGGAGGTTGATCTTGTAGTACATGTTCTCCATCAGCTCCAGGTAATCGACCAGCCGGAAGC
>CAZXER010000040.1:0-4049 GCA_964639975.1 uncultured Halobacteriales archaeon
GTCTGGCTACCTGACCGATAAGATCCGTCATCGCCTCGAAGTGGACGCCATCGAGCGCCATCGATCACGCGTCCTCGAAGGCGTCGATCTCTTCGGCACCGGCGAGACGCTTGAGCTCCTGGGGATCGATCGGGAAGACCGCGTACGGTGTCCCTGCACCCGACCACACCTCATCGTGCTCGAGCAATGTCGGATCGATGTAGGTCTCGATTGCCGTATCGTGTGCGAAGGGAGGTACCCCACCGATGCTCCATCCCAGCGTTTCCTTAACGTCGGCAGGATCGGCGGGGGAGACCCTCTCGACACCAAGTCTCTCACCGAGGGCCGCCTCGTCGACGCGATGAGGCCCACTCGTGAGGACGAGGACGAGGTCGTCGCCTGCCTGCATGACCATGCTCTTGGATATCTGTTCGAGGTCACAGTCCACCGCAGCCGCGGCGTCGGCCGCCGTGTGGGTTCCCTCAGGCAGCTCGAGAATGTCTGGCTCGAAGCCAGCGACCCCCCTCGCCAGGTGACTGAACTCCTCGCTTCGGTCGTGCATATGGACCTCCAACATCGGGGTGGGCAAAAATCTCCCCGTCCGACCGGCCGTGTCAGTCACTACCGAACCCTTCAAGACATTCCCCAATCTGCGTAGTGTTAACAAGGAAACAAGCGTGGAGGGCATCAATGGACACTGCTGACCAGTTGGAACGTACCATCTCCCGTGTGACGGAATTCGTCATCACGAAACCACTACTGACGGTCTTCATCGCGATCGCCGTCGCTCTCGCGCTGGACCTGCTGCTCTCGATGGCCACCGGCGACCTCACACTATCTCGCTTCACGAGACGCCTCTGGCGGGGACTGGTGCATGGCACCATCATCGGTCTGGCAGGTATCGGCCTCTCGATGACCTACAGCATCCTGAACTTCGCGAACGTCGCCCACGGTGATTACCTCACCCTCGGTGGGTTCGTCGGCTTTGGCGTGTCCTTCGTCGTCGCCGGTTTCGGTTCGTACGACATCCCGAGTCTCTTCCTCGTCGAGGGTGGTGTCGAGCAGATTACTGGTCGTAGCCTCGATCTCGCGCTAACCTCGACCCCGGTCGCCATCGTCCTCGGGTTGCTCGGTGCGATCGTGATCACGGTGGCTGTCGTGTTGGTCATCGATCGCCTCGCCTACCGACCGATGCGCGATGCGAGTCCAGTGACCTTGCTCATCGCGAGTATCGGTGTCGCGTTCGCGCTTCGCTACCTGATCGTCTTCGTGTACGGCCCGACGAGCCGCGGGACCGTCATCGGTGTCGAGCGATGGGACCTCATCCTGGGGGTCAATACCGATCTCCATGAGCTCACCCTGCTCGTGCTGGCGTTTCTGATGATGATCGGGCTCCACTTGTTCCTCACAACGACCAAGCTTGGGACGGCGATGCGGGCGATGTCCGACAATGAGGATCTGGCACTGGTCACGGGTATCTCGACCGAGCGAGTCATCAGGTGGACGTGGATCATCGGCGGTGGTCTCACCGGAGCGGCCGGCTATCTGTATGCGATGTGGCTCGGCTCCATGACGTTCCAGATCGGATGGTTCCTCCTGCTGCTCATCTTCGCCGCTGTGATTCTTGGTGGGATCGGCTCGATATACGGGGCCATCGCCGGCGGACTGGTCATTGGGATGGTCTTCGAGTTCACACCGTTTTGGATCTCCAGTGACTTCCAGCGTGCCGCTGCATTCCTCGTCATGATTATCGTCCTCCTGTATCGACCACAGGGTATCTTAGGGGGGAAGACAACGGCATGAGCACGCTAGATGAGATCAGGGAACAGGGGGCGCTCGCCTGGTTCTACGACTCCGACTTGCCGATCGTCCTGGTGGTTCTCGCCGGTATCTACGTGCTCTACGGCGGGGTCGCCATCGTGCTTGGCTACCCGTTCGGCTCGATGATGAGTGCACTGAGCCGGCTGACCTTCCTCATGGCCATCTACGCCATGGCCGCGGTTGCGTTGAACCTGCACTGGGGCTACACCGGGCTGTTCAACATCGGGATTGCCGGGTTCATGGCCGTCGGGGTCTACGTCACGGTGATGCTCTCGACCGGAGCACCCCAGGGACCCACTGACGTCGGTGGACTGGGGCTGCCGTTGGTCATCGGGATCGTCCTCGGCGTGGCCGCTGCAGGGTTCGCTGGGTTCATCATCGGACTGCCCGCGATGCGGCTGCGGGCTGACTACTTCGCTATCGTTACACTCGCCGCTTCGGAGGTCATCCGATTGACGGCCAACTCGGGGACACTGCGCGAGTTCTCCCTCTTCGGACAGACCGTCGGTACGAATGCCGGAAGCGGTGTCCGATTTTCCGATCTCGATCCGATCCCGGCACTGCTCGGTCGGATCGGTCAGCTGTTCTACGACGCTGACACGGCACGTGGTGCGTACGACGAGCTCATGCTCCACGCCACGGATGTCTTCGGGACCAATCCGGCACCCCTGGTGGAATCCCTCTCCTACTCGATACTGCTCCTGCTCGTCCTTGGGGGGATGTACTGGTTGCTGTTGCGCACCGGTCGCTCGCCCTTCGGTCGCGTCCTCAAGGCGATCCGAGACGACGAGGAAGTGGCGAACTCGCTTGGCAAGAACGTGACGGCCTTCAAGCTGAAGGCGTTCGTCCTCGGATGTGCGTTGATGGGGCTCGTGGGCATCCTCTGGCGCCTTCGAGAAGGCTATGTGGATCCGGATCGATTCCTCCCGAACATCACGTTCTACATCTGGATCGCCCTCATCATCGGCGGTGTCGGGTCGAACACCGGGAGTATCATCGGGGGGCTCGGTTTCGTCGCGCTGTTGTACGAGGGGCCCCGGTATTTCAACCGCGTCGTCAACCAGACCGTCGAGGTACCTGAGGCCCCCCAGAGCTTCGGTCACATGCTCGATGCCACTCTCGGTGGCGACCTCTTCTCCATCGTGCCATTCGTCCTAGACAACGTCCGCTCGCTTCAGTTCGTCATCATGGGGGTCGTCCTCATCCTCATCCTCCAGCGACGCCCCGATGGCTTCCTTGGCCACCGCGTCGAGGAGGCAGCGACGATCGATCTCGGGTCGTCGTCGAACGCACAAGACGGAGGTGGCACATGACGCATCCCGCTGCCGGAGCCGAGTCCGATGGATCGTCGTTGGAGGTGTTCGCTGTGCCCCATGCCGAGTCGGCCGAGGGGGCGATCCTCGAGGTCGAGGGGCTCTCGAAGGCCTTCGGCGGCCTGCAGGCGGTGGACGGTGCCTCCTTCGAGATCGAGTCCGGTTCGATCACGGGACTGATTGGCCCGAACGGGGCGGGCAAATCGACCACGTTCAACCTCATCACTGGTCTTGAGGAGCTCGACGCTGGCGAGATCACCTTCAACGACGAGGATATCACCGGCCTCGAACCTCACGAGGTGGCCGAAGCCGGGCTCGTTCGCACGTTTCAGATCGCGCGGGAGCTGGGTGACATGACCGTTGCGGAGAACCTCATGCTCGCTCCCAAGGGGCAAAGCGGCGAGTCGCTCTGGCGGTCGGTAGCCCCGTACTACCGCCGGGAGGTCATCGACGAGGAGACGGCACTCCTCGAGCGGATCAGGGCGGTGATGGCCTTCTTCGAGATTGAACACCTCGCTCAAGAGTATGCTCGGAACCTCTCGGGTGGCCAGCGCAAGCTACTCGAGTTCGCACGGGCGCTCGTCACCGACCCGACGATGCTCATGCTCGATGAACCGTTCGCCGGCGTCAATCCCACCCTCGAGGCGAAGCTCCTCGAGCACATCCATGAGCTCTCCGACCAGGGATTCACCTTCCTCATGGTCGAACACGACATGGACGTCATTATGGAGCACTGCGACCATGTCATCGTGATGCATCAAGGACAGATCCTCTCGGAGGGAACTCCCGAGGAGGTCCAACGTGATGAACGCGTGATGGATGCCTATCTGGGGCGTGATACCTGATGCTCGAACTCGAGGACCTCGACGCCGGGTACGGTGACCTCACGATCATCTCCGGGATCGACCTCAAGGTCGGCGACGGTGAGTACGTCTC
>CAZXER010000040.1:4149-5992 GCA_964639975.1 uncultured Halobacteriales archaeon
GATCAGAAGGCCGGAACCCTCAGCGGTGGCCAGCAGCAGATGCTCGCCATGGGACGTGCGTTGATGCTCGAGCCGAACCTGCTCATGCTCGACGAACCCAGCGCTGGCCTCGCGCCCGACCTCGTGGCGGAGATGTTCGAGCGTATCGACGAGATCAACGATGACGGCACGGCGGTTTTGATCGTCGAGCAGAACGCTGAGGCGGCACTCGAGCGATCAGATCGGGGCTACGTGCTAGTACAAGGTGAGAACCGGATGGTCGATTCGGGACCAGCACTGCTGGACAATCCAGCAGTCAGAGAACAGTTCCTCGGTGGGTGACTGCTCGCCCAGTTATGGCGGACTGAGCGCCTCGTCGAGCGGCGCGAAGAACGACGAGTCGTCTGGATCGAATGAGACCTGGTGGTAGATCTCGCCGCCGAGGTCCTCGAAGGTACTGGCGAACTGTTCCTGGAGCTCGAGACCGTAGTCGTCGTCACGATACAGCGTTGAGGCCGTCTCGTTGCCCTGCTCCTCGTAGACGACCTCGGCGATTGCCGGGCCCTGCAGGAGGTCGCTCGGTGCGGTCCGGAAGAAGTACCCGTCCGAGTCGATGTTCGTGATGGCCGGGGCGGTCGACGAGGGAGAGATGCCGACGATCTGGTTCGGGCCGACGAAGGACTCCGCGAGTGGAATCGATGAGTCGGATGCCGCGGCACCAACGAAGGACGGATAACCAGCGTCGCTCAACGCCTGCGCGCCTGATTGCGCCGCATCGGTGTCCGTCTGAGTGTCCTCGACTTGTACGTCGACTGTGACGTCGACATCTGCCTCGTTCGCCAGGTCGACGGCCAGCAGGCCGGCGTCGACCATCGGGCCGCCGACAGGAGCCAGGTTCCCTGTCTCCGGGAGCAGGATACCCAGCATGATCTCGCGTCCGAGGCCGCCTGGTGAGCTATCAGCCATCTGTCCGCCAGGCTCGGAGACGTCGAACTCGAGGGTATCGTTGACCTGGATGGGGTTCTCGTCGTCGTCGATGTACTCCCAGACATCGTAGACGGCGGTGGCGACGTCGCCGTTCTCGTCGAAGGAGACGGCGGTTGATGCACCCTGGTACTCGATTTCGCTCCCCTCGGCGGCTAGCTGGAGGCCCTCCTCGAAGTTCTCTGGGCCAACCGTTTCGCCGCCCGGGTTGGCGACGCGACGTACCTGGTCGCGGACGGCCTCACCGGTGTTCTCACCGGCTGCGGCGTTCGCGAGGATGAGTACCGCAGCTGCATCGAACGTGTGCGGCGTGAAGATACCCGGAGCGGTGTCGTATGCATCCTCGTAGAGGTCTGCGTATGCGTCCGCTTGCGGTCCACCCGCGGCAGGGGCCGTCCCGGTGATCCCTTCGAGTGATCGTCCCACTGCGTCGGGCAGCGTCGGGTCCTGGAGCCCGTCCGGTACGATGATGTCTGCCTCGCCCTCGAAGTCGTTGTAGTAGTCGCTTAGGACCAGTGCACCTTCCTCTGGAAAGCCGACGAGCAGGAGGCTTTCCGGTCCCGATGAATCGTCTCCCAGACAACCGGCCAGCGTGGAGAGGCCCGCCCCTCCGATCACAGCCGATGCCTGTATAAATCGACGCCTATTGATGTTTGTTGACATACGTCGATGTAGTATTTAAGGGCGATTACAAAAAACTTACCTATTCACGAATTGACCTGGCCTGGCGGTTTGATTGACGAATTCGGCAATTCCTGACAGACTTCCACCATCTGGCGAAACGAAGGCTAATTACGACGACCACGTCATCGACCTGATATGGAGGTGGCGCTGGTCATCCTCGACGGCTGGGGGATCGGGCGGAGCTGGCCAGCGCAAC
>CAZXER010000041.1:0-5842 GCA_964639975.1 uncultured Halobacteriales archaeon
GGGAGATCCAGGCGTTCGATCCCGAGGACTACTGGGAGCTGTTCGCCACGCTGGCCCCGGCGGATGACACCGCCTTCGACGCCCAGTACGTCTATCGTGACGATGAGGGGCGGCAGGCTGAACGCGTCTGGGACGGCGAGGAGGCCACCGCGCTGTTCGAGCGCCTCGAGGCGGCCTCCAACGCAACGGTCACCGATGTCGACAGACGGACGCGCAACGACTACCCGCCGACCCCGTTCAACACGACCCAGTTCATCCGGGCCGCCGGCGCGCTTGGTTTTGGTGCGCAGGATGCCATGGGCGTGGCAGAGGACCTCTACATGGCCGGGTACATCACCTACCCGCGGACGGACAACACCGTCTACCCGGACGAGCTCGATCCCGCCGCGTTACTGCAGGAGCTCTGTGGTCACCCGGACTTCGGCGAGGACGCCTACTCGATCCTCGATCAGGACGAGCTGTCGCCGACACGCGGCGACGAGGAGACCACGGACCACCCGCCGATCCATCCGACGGGCGAGCTCCCCGACCGCGGCGACCTCTCCGATCGCGAGTGGCGCGTGTACGAGCTGGTCGTCCGGCGCTTTCTCGCCACGTTCGCCGAGAAGGCTGTCTGGGAGCACCTCCGGGTCGATGTCGAGATCGACGATATCTGGCTCAAGGCCACCGGGAAGCGACTCCTCGAACCCGGCTATCACGAGGTCTATCCGTACTTCAGCACCAGTGAGGAGCAACTCCCGGCCCTCGAGGTCGACGAGACGCTCGCCATCGAGGACGTGACCCTCGAGGAGAAGGAGACCCAACCACCGAATCGCATCGGCCAGTCCCGACTCGTCGAGCTCATGGAATCGCGGGGGCTGGGGACGAAGGCGACGAGGCACAACGCCATCGAGAAGCTCTATCGACGGGGCTACGTGGAGAACGATCCACCGGAGCCGACGAACCTTGCGATGGCCGTCGTCGAGGCCGCAGAGGAGTATGCCGATCGCATCGTGAGCGATGAGATGACGGCCGAGCTCGAGGCGGAGATGGCCGCCATCGCCGAGGGCGAGGCGGACATGGATACCGTGACCGATCGCTCGAGAGAGCTGCTTCGCACGATCTTCGAGGATCTCGAGGGCTCCAAGGAGGACATCGGCTCACAGCTTCGCGATTCGCTCAAAGCCGACAAGGCCATCGGGCCGTGTCCGGACTGTGGCAACACCCTGCTCGTTCGCGAGAGCCGCCGTGGGAGCTACTTCATCGGCTGTGACGGCTACCCCGACTGTGAGTACACCCTGCCGCTACCGAACAAGGGGACACCGAGGATCTTGGATGAGACGTGTGCGAAGCACGATCTCCATGAGATCAGGATGCTCGCCGGTCGGAGTACCTTCACCCATGGCTGTCCGCAATGTGTCGCGGATGCCGCGGGTGAGATCGCCCGCATCGGTGACTGTCCCGAGTGTGGCGACACCCACGGTGGCGAGCTCGCTGTCAAGCAGCTTGCAAACGGGTCGCGATTGGTCGGGTGTACGCGCTATCCTGACTGTCGAACCTCCTATCCCCTGCCGCGCCACGGCGAGGTGGAGGTCCGCGAGGACGAGATCTGTGAGGATCATGGCCTTCCGGCGATCGTCATCCACGACGGCGACGATCCGTGGGAGCTTGGCTGTCCCATCTGCAACTACGAGTCCTTCACCGGCGAGGACGAGGACAAGCACGCACTCGAGTCGATCGACGGGATCGGCGAGAAGACGGCGAGAAAGCTCGCCGACGCCGGGATCGATGATCCCGAGGCGCTGCAGTCGGCGACGCCGGATGATCTGGCCGATTCGATCGACGGGGTGAGCGCTGACCGGATCCGTCAGTGGCAGGCACAGAGCTGATCGATAAAGTCGACACTACTTTAGCCATCTACCGAGGACCGCCCGGTATGGGCGGGTCGTGGACGCAGCGGTCGCACGTGTTGAAGGTCGATCCGGACAAGCCGCTACCCGAGGGTGTCACGTACGAGGACATCCGCGATACCGGCACGGATGCCGTCCTCATCGGCGGAACGACCGGAATCACCGCGGAGAAGATGGAACACGTGATCGACCGGTGTGCCGACTTGGACCTCCCGATTTATCAGGAGCCCTCGAACCCGGAGGCGGTCGTCATCGATCCGGATCTCGATGGCTACCTCGTTCCGGTGGTCCTCAACGCCGGAGACGTGTTCTGGGTCACCGGGGCCCACAAGATGTGGCTGGCAGCCGGTGGTCACATCGACTGGGAGAAGACCACCACCGAGGCGTACATCATCCTCAACCCCGACTCGAGCGTGGCCACGTACACCGAGGCAGAGTGCGACCTCACCGCCGACGAGGTCGCCGCCTACGCCACGATCGCCGAGCGGATGCTCGGACAGGAGATCGTGTATGTGGAGTACAGTGGGCAACTCGGCGATGTCGATGTCGTGCAAGCGGCCGCCGAGGCGCTCGAGGACGCCACGCTGTTTTACGGCGGCGGTATCAAAACCTACGACGACGCCAAGCAGATGGCGGCCTATGCCGATGTCATCGTCGTCGGCGATCTCCTGCACGATGCGGGCATCGAGGCGGTCGCCGAGACGGTCCGTGGCGCTAAAGACGCGTAGGACGGGTGTAAAACGGCGGATTTTAGGCCGGCCATCGAGTCCCCGATAGCATGGAGCAACGGACCCCAGTAGCCGAAGTCGAACCAGACGAGCAGGCCAGCGTCGCCGGTTGGGTCCACGAGATCCGTGACCTCGGCGGCATCGCGTTCGTGATCGTACGGGACAATTCGGGGCGACTGCAGGTAACCGTCTCTGAGGACGAACTCGACGATGCGCTCGTCGATCAGGTCGCCGACCTCACCCGCGAGAGTGTCATCGCCGTCACCGGTAAAAGCCGCGAGGAAGGGCGTGCCCCTGGTGGCGTCGAGTTGATCCCCGAGTCCATCGAGGTCCTCGCCGCGGCCGAACCGGAGCTGCCCCTGGATCCCTCCGGGAAGGTCGATGCCGAGTTGCCGACGCGCCTCGACAACCGCACCCTCGATCTTCGCAAACCTGACGTCCAGGCGATCTTCCAGATCAGGTCGACGATCCTCAATGCCGTCCGCGATTCCTTCCGAGAGCTCGGGTGTACGGAGATCACGACCCCGAAGATCGTCGCCTCGGGGACCGAGGGCGGCACCGAGTTGTTCCCGATCAGCTACTTCGGTCGGGAGGCGTTCATGAACCAGTCGCCCCAGCTCTTCAAGCAGCTCATCGCGGGGTCGAACGTCGAACGCGTCTTCGAGATCGGCCCGATCTTCCGGGCCGAGGAACACAACACGCCGCGCCATCTCAACGAGGCCACCTCGATCGACTACGAGGGCGCCTTCAACGACGCCTCCGACGCGATGGACGCGGCAGAAACGGTCGTCACGGACGCGTACGAGGCGGTGGCTGACGAGCGCGAACGCGAGTTAGACCTCCTCGGCATTGGGGACGAGTTCACCGTCCCAACGGGTGGCTTCGAGCGCTTCACCTACCAAGAGGCCCTCGATCGCCTCAACGCCAGCGGGGCCCTCGACACCACGCTCGAGTGGGGGGACGATCTCTCGACGGAGGCCGAGCGAGCGCTGGGCGACATCGTCGGCGAACACTACTTCATCACCGACTGGCCCGCGGAGGTCAAGCCGTTTTACATCAAGAATCACGATGACGATCCCACGATCTCGACCGGGTTCGACCTGATGCACCCCGAGATGGAGCTGTCATCGGGCGGACAGCGTGAACACCGGTATGAGTACCTCGTCGACGGCCTCGAGCAGCAAGGACTCGACCCAGAGCAGTTCGCGTACTACACCGAGATGTTCCGCTACGGGATGCCACCACACGCCGGGTTCGGCCTCGGCGGTGAACGCCTGGTGATGACGATGCTCGACCTCGACAACATCCGCGAGGCCGTGTTGTTCCCACGCGATCGACAGCGTCTCTCACCGTAGCCTCTCACTGTGAGTTCAACACCACTGTCTGGCCGCGGTCGTGCGCACGTCCCTGGCCATCTGACGGTGTTCTTCAGCGTCCATCGCCAAGAGGAACCCCGTCGAAGCGGCTCTCGGGGAGCGGGTATCGCCATCGAAGACGGCGTGACGGTCACCGTCCGAAAGGGCGACGGTATCGAGCTCAACGGTGAACCGACCGAGATCGAGGCCGTCGAACGGGTCCTCACCACGTTCGAGCCATCGCTGGGGGTGTCCATCCAGACCGAGTTGCCCCTCGGGATGGGATTCGGCATCTCGGGGGCCGCAGCTCTGGGCACCGCGTTAGCCGCCAACGATGTCCTCGATAGGAGCCGGACCGAGGAGGAGCTCGTGGCCATCGCCCACACCGCCGATGTCGAGTCGAATACCGGGTTGGGTGATGTCGTCGCACAGGCGAGAGGTGGGCTACCGATTCGCCTCGAGCCGGGCGTTCCACCTCACGGTCGACTGGATGGGATCTCTGCTACTGGGCGCGTCGAGTACCTGTCGCTCGGGACGATGTCCACACAAGCGGTGATCGGCGACGACACGAGCGAGCTCTCCGTAGCGGGTGATGCCTGCCTCGAGTCCTTGCTGGAGCAGCCGACGACCGAACGGCTGGTTTCACTCGGTCGCACCTTCGCCACCGAGACTGACCTCATGGACGATGCGTTACAGCAGATCGTTGATGACGTACGCGAGGCGGGTGGCGGTGCCTGTCTGGGACTGCTCGGTCGGACCGTTGTCTCGCTTGATCGCGGGCTCTCAACCGCGGGTTACGACCCGTCGGTGACGGCGATCGATCCGACGGGGGCGACGGTCGTCAATCAGGACTGATTTACCCCTGTCTCGAGTGGTCCCTTGCAATGAGCGATGAGGTTCCCACCGAGCACCCCCGGGCCGTCTCGCTACGGCTGCGAGAGCGGCTTGTCGCTGGGATCGACGCCGGACTCACCAGTCAACACGGACTGATCGCCCACGGCCGGGGTGAGGCCATCGATTACTTACTCGGCGAGCAGACCATCGAGTCCGCCGCAACGGCTGCGAAGACGGGAGTAGCCGCCATGCTGTTGGCGGACAACCCGGTCATCTCTGTCAACGGAAACGTGGCGGCACTGGCTCCCGAGGCGTCCGTGGAGCTGGCAAACGCGCTTGACGCACCGCTGGAGGTGAACCTGTTTCATCGAAGCGATGAGCGGGTCGAGGCGATTGCACAGCACCTCAGAGATCACGGCGCATCGACCGTGTTTGGCCTCGGTGCCGATGCGACCATCCCGGGGCTATCCCACGATCGTGGCCAGGTTCACGAGGAGGGCATTTTCAGCGCCGATGTCGTCCTGGTTCCACTGGAGGATGGAGACCGCGCCGAGGCCCTCGGGGCGATGGACAAGACGGAGATCGTCATCGATCTCAATCCGTTGTCTCGATCGACGCAAACGGCCTCGATCCCGATATGCGATAATCTCGTCCGAGCGTTGCCACTGATGACCGAAGCGGTCACCGAACTCGAAACGGCATCCGAGGACGACCTTCGTGCCATGGTCGACGAGTTCGACGCGGATGCGACTCGTGCAGATGCACTCGACGCGATCAGGTCGGGTGATTTCGCGGGACTGTCTACCGATCTCGAACGAATGTAGGGCAGTTCCGGTGTCGAACGCTTGAAGTAGCCAGTGGTACAACTGGGTACTATGACGGAATTTGACTCCTTCAGCGACGTCGGCGAGGCGGATGTCACCCGAGCGATTGGACAGGCCTGGACCGATGAGTTCATGGACTTCTCCGATAGCGACGTGATCATCGTCGGCGGTGGGCCCTCTGGCCTGATGGCCTCGAAAGAGCTCGCCGAACG
>CAZXER010000042.1:0-5051 GCA_964639975.1 uncultured Halobacteriales archaeon
TACTCGATTCCGTGGTTGCTTAGCGGATGGGGGATGACGTTCCTGGAGCGGTCCTTCGGGATGAGCTTCTTCACCCCGCGTGCCGGCGGAGATCCCCTGTTATATCAGTGGATCTTCTGGACATTCGGACACCCGGAGGTGTACGTTCTCGTCCTCCCGGGGATGGGTATCGCCGTCGAGGTAATCTCGCGCTTCTCCGAGCGCCCCATCTTCGGATACAAGGCGATCCTCGGGTCCTTCATCGTCCTCACGGTTCTCTCACTGGGAGTCTGGGCCCACCACATGTTCGCATCGGGTATCGCAGCCAGCCGGTACGCGTTCATGGTGTTCTCGATGGGGATCGCCGTGGCGTTTGGCGTCTACCTCTTTTGCACCATCGCGACGATGTGGCGAGGTCGCGTTCATTTCACGACGCCGATGCTGTTCTCGATCGGGGTCCTCGTCGGGCTCGTCTACTCCGGGATGGAGGGGATCATGCTCGGCCAGCCGGCTCTCGACCTCGAGTTGCACAGCACGTACTTCGTCGTCGCCCACTTCCACTTCACGCTGTTCATGGTCGGCGTCTTCGGCCTCATCGCGGGCATCTACTACTGGTACCCCAAGATGACCGGGCGGATGTACCACTCCGGACTCGCGAAGTTCCACGCGGCGACGACGATCGCAGGAGTACCGTTACTGTTCTTCACCATCGGGATGCTCGGCGAGCAGGAGGTACCGATGATGCGTCGGTATGCGACCTATCTGTACGAACCAAGCCTGCAGGAGCTACACATTCTCGCCACAAGTCTCGCGTTCCTCGTTGCCCTCGGTCAGCTCGCCTTCTTCGTCAACCTCCTCTGGAGTCTGCGCGCCGGCGAGCGCACCGAGCACCCGTGGCGAGACCTCTTCCACGAACATAACCTGTATTCGCCAGAATGGGACGGCTTTCCCTATCGACCGCCGACGCCAGCTGTCGTGGCAGACGAGCACGAGACGGCACCTGACGGAGGAGCCGATCCGACCGTCTCAGAAGGGGATGGCCACCGGTCGGGAGGTGAACAACGATGAGTGCCGATGACAAGGTTCCAGACGAACGAGGAACGAGCCTCGAGGCGATCTTCTGGGGAGCAATCATCCTCGTCGGCCTCGGTGCATTCCTCGTCGATTTCGGTCGGATTCTGCTCCGAGACGTGCCAGACGGCTGGCCGATTGCCATCGTCGCGGATTTCCAGCAGACGATGTTCCTCGTGGCGATTATCGGCGGTGGGACGACCGTTGCACTCATCGCCTACGCCATGGTTCGTTTCGGGGCTGGCCATCGCGTGGCGCCTGCGCTGCCGGACGTACGCCGTGGTCAGTTCATGCTCGGGTTATTCGCCCTTGGAATGACCTTTTTGATGGTGACGACGATGTTCGTCGGTGCCTCGATGCTCGCACAGACGGACGAGGCTGATCCGTCAACCGTCGGTGACGAACTCGGTCTCGATCGAGAAATCACCGTCGGAATCGACGCTGGGCAGTGGTTCTGGCGTTCCGATGTCGAGGGTGTTCCGACATCGCAGGGCGAGCGGATAATCATTCCCGCCGAGACTGTGATTCACCTCGAAATCACCTCTGCAGATGTCGTCCATAGCTTCGCCATCCAGGAACTCGGGTTGAAAAAGGATGCACTTCCGGGACAGGTCAACGATGCCTGGTTCGCCGTTGAACACGTCCACGGTGAGACGACACTAACGATGCATGGGGAGACATACACGGCTGACACCTATCAGATAACCTGTGCCGAGCTCTGTGGCAAGGGGCACTCCACGATGACAGGTACCGTGTATGTCCTCAGCCCGGAGGACTTCGAGCACTGGGTTGAACACGAGGGTGGCACCGTCCCAGAGTCGTTCCATCCGGACGAAGAAGGAGGTGACGGCCATGATGACGAGCACTGAGCCACGTCGTCACTTGGCGACACACGTGGAGGTGATCCCATGAGCGAAGAGGACGTCCGGGCCCAGGATGCCCGTCCCGGCGAGCCCGTCAGCCATGGTGAGGGTGCCGAGGGCTTCCCCCACGGCAGCAAGTACCCGCTGTTCGTCGGTGCAGGGCTCTTCTTCACTGCCCTCGGTCTGGTGTTCTGGCCAGGGCTCATCGTTGGCGTGCCGGTCCTGCTGTACGGCATGGCTGGATGGACATGGGAGTACGCTGTCGAGGAGTTCGAACGGGCGGTCGTACCCGAGCAAAAGAGACAGTTGCTTGGCGTGGAGACTGGACTGCTCGCCTCGTACGTCGTCGTCGCGGGTGAGATACTCATCTTCCTTGCTGTCTTCGTCTCTTGGTTCTACCTCCGCGCCGAGCGTGGCGGAAGCTTCCCGCCTGCGGCGGATCTACCCACTCCAGAGTTAACCCTTGGACTTGCCATGACCGCCCTCATGATCCTCGGTAGCGTGTCGATCGTCCTCGGTCGGCGGGGGATCGAGCGGGACAACCGGACGCGCTTTGGGGCCGGGTTCGCCGTGACGTTCCTGACAGGACTTGGATTCCTGGTTGTCCTCGCCGTCGAATGGACCGCACTCCTGGATGCTGGGCTCGATTGGACCACCGGCCCGTATGGGGCAACCTACTTCACTCTGACCGGACTCCATGCTGGTCATCTCGTGGCGGGTCTCGCCCTCGTCGGAATCGTTTTGCTACGGTCGCGGCTTCGAGGACACTTCAGCTCAGCGCGAAATCTCATGCCCAGAACGACCGAGGTCTACTGGCACTTCCTCACACTCGTCTCCATCCTTATCGTTGCATTCGTCTACTTCCCACTGCGTTGAAATGACCCACCGTACCGAGCTTGGTAGGTACTCATCGCACTCCCTCAAACGATCACTGTGGGCGACGATCGTCGGGGTGAACCTACTGATCATCCTTGGGGCGACGAATGCCCTCGCAGACGCCGCTGCAGTCTGTCCAGAGTGGCCGATTTGCCACGATATTGACCTGGGCAATGCCGGGATATGGCTTGCCATCATCCATCGCGGGACGGTCGTACTCGTCACTGGGATGCTCGCCATGACGGTACTCCAAGCGCTTCGCAGTGACGCTCACCGCTACGTCAAGCGAAGCCTCGCCATCGCCGCCGTTCTGTGGCCGATTCAGGTCGCAATCGGCGCTGGCGTTGCAATGAGTGGTGCTTCGTCATCCATCACCGGGATCCACCTGATCACGGGTGGAGCCGTGCTCCTCACCCTCGTCGCCTCCCTCGCCTGGCATCTGGAGAAGACGTCCGATCCCGACGACCTCACAGGTACGCGACGGAGAAAATCGTCGACATCCCCCTCGGCCGGGAAGGTCCAGGCCTACCTCAGACTCATGAAACCGCGGCTCATGTGGCTGCTGTGCCTCGTCGCGATCGCAGCAATGGTACTCGCCGCTGGTGGCCTCCCGAACGCTTGGACCGCCCTCGGCACCCTTCTCGGCGGGGTACTTGCGATCGGTGCAAGCGGCGCGTTCAACCATGTACTCGAACGAGACCGTGATCAACGAATGGCTCGTACGGCGAATCGGCCCCTCGCCACCGGGATGGTGTCACCCACCGGAGCGATCACATTCGGCGGGATCCTCACCCTCGCATCACTGGTGAGCTTCCTCTCACTGACGAACGTCGTCGCTGCGGCGCTCGCACTCGGTGCCATCGGGTTTTACGGCGTTGGGTACACCATCCTCCTCAAACCGCGGACCACACAGAATATCGTCATCGGTGGGGCGGTCGGCGCGTTTCCTGCTCTCATCGGCTGGGCGGCGGTCACCGGATCGATTGGACTTCCAGCCATCGTCCTCGGCGGCGTCATCTTCCTGTGGACCCCCGCCCACTTTTACAATCTCGCACTCGCGTACGTAGAGGACTACCGGGCCGCCGATTTGCCGATGGTGCCGGTCGTTCGTGGCACTGGGGTGGCCCTCCGGGACATCGTTGGATACCTCGGTGCGACGTTCGTGGCGACAGGTGTGCTCGCTGCGATCACGTCCCTCTCCTGGCTGGTCGTCCTGCCCACTGTCTTCATGGGTGCGGTGTTCCTGTGGACGGTACTCCGGGTTCACGAGCAGCGAACCCAGAAGGCAGCCATGCGAGCCTTTCATGCCTCGAACGCTTACCTCGGCCTCGTCCTCCTCGCCGTGATACTCAATGGGGTAGTGTAGTCAAATGACAACCAGCGTGTGGCATCAGTGGTTCGACAAGCCCGACATCGACGGTCTCGGTACGCTCGCCCTGCTCGGAAGCGTCGAGGCGATACTGGTGATCGGCTACATCGCATACTCTGGGACGACGGTGACCGAGGTCCGCTATCTCGTCTATCCGTTCATCTGGATCAACGTCATCGCCTACGCGGTGATACGTGTCCGACCGCCAACCACCGATCCCAGCCGCTTGGCCATCGGTGGGACGGTCGCGCTCGCCTATTTTGGCGTGCTCGCGTGGCTCACTGGAATGGTCGGTTGGGGCCACGGTGGGGCACTGGATCTGCGCGTGGCTTCTGCGGTGCCTGGATGGGGTCCAATCGTCAGCGTGAGCGGACCGATCACGGGCGTCTTCATCCCCTTCGAGGTCATCGGGTATCTCGGGCTGAGCTACCTCGTGGGGCTCAATGCGATCGCTCTCAGCCGCAAGCTCTTCTCAGGTCTCCTGGGCGTCGCCAGCTGTGTCGGCTGCACGGTACCGGTCCTCGTCCCTCTCGTCGGAGCGCTCGGGGGGCCATCATCGGGGCTCGCAACCACCGCCTACGCGTGGTCGTACGATCTCGGGACGGTCATATTCGTTGTGACCGCCTGGCTGTTACTCCGTGGAGCGAGAGCAGGGTCTGGGTAGTTTACGTCGCAATCGAAGTCCTGTCGCCTGGTGTGGCTTCCCCGAAAAGGTGCCCATTCTAGACACCAATCTCGATGTCCGAATCACCTCAAAGATACAATGGCTGCACCTTCCGAATGTACTGCATAGCAACTCACGCGAAGCCTTTTACTCCAACCGGGCCTACTCGACCATCGATGGCCCTCGAACGGGCTCGTCTAGAACGGGCCCTCGAACGGGGAGAGACCGC
>CAZXER010000043.1:0-5007 GCA_964639975.1 uncultured Halobacteriales archaeon
GTACGTGAATGGGTAGCGACACCAGACAGTATCGCTGGCGTACAAGGTGGAACGCGTTGCTCAGTATCTAAGTCGATTTCGTGGAGCACCATACCAAATTGGTGACGAGTGCTCAACTATATTCCAAGAAGACCGACAGTGCCAGTGCTGTTGTCGATTGAACGTCGTTCGGATTACCCCGATACAGCCTTCTCGCGAGCAGACCAGCCGAATTCCAACCAGACGAACGCGACGAGCAAGCCCGCCATCGCCACAACGGCGATCGGACCTTGGTGGATTACGATAGCTATCGTCGAGGTGACGAGGAGGACCAGTGGAATCGTCGGAGCCCCCTCCCGCGAGAGGCCACCAGCGAGTGACCCGACGGCGACCAGGTAGCCGATCGCACCGACAACACCCGCTGCAAACAACAGGGAATCAGTATGGAGCGCATGCACCACGTCAGCAACCCCGGCCTGTTCCGCTGCTGAGAGGGTCTGACTTTCACGTATCATCACGCCCTTGGCCACGCCGACGACGGCCACGTATCCGAGGTAGAATAACCCAAACGTCGCGAGTCCGACCCGACTCATCGTCGCCAGCGGACCCTCAGTCCGGGTCGACATGAGGTAGAGACCGACGCCGACCACGGCGAGGGACGCGAACAGCAGGAGATGGAGCGAGACGAAGGTGTCAGCCACGTGTGAGAGGCTATGGTGGACGTCTTCACCGGCATGGGGATGGAACCACATCGCGAGGGAAACTCCCAGTGGACCAGCGAAGAGGATCACCCGTCGAAGCCACACCATGAGCGCACTGGCTCCCTGGGTCTCCTGTCCGAACGCTGTGAACCGCGCTAATCGACTCGTCGCACTCATCGTCTCACCCGCTCGATCATAACGGAACCAACACGCTGAAGGACCGTTCCAGGTGTGAAACGCCTGCTATCTGAGACCGATGTATGGCGAGTAGTTCTGGCTCTCTCCGTGTTGGAGGAACGCTTCGTCGCAGTCGCAACAGCGGTAGACCCGCTGTATGAACGGTTGTAAGGCATCATACCTCGGATGTTGGTATAGGCGAGAGGGCCAACGGTCTCACTCCTAGCGTGCTGGGGAGCTTTATGTCTCGGCGGTCGAGACGGTTCCTCGAGATCCCAGGTGACTGCGGTTCGAACTGATAGTGAGGTGGGTTCCGAGGATGCACCAAGCGGTGCTGGCGGTCACTCGCTTCGTACGCCGAGGTGGATAGGGTATCCCGCCGAGTAACGGTACAAAATAACTAAATGGAATACTCGATACAAATCAGGTATGAGAGAGGCCATCATCGACCTCAGCGACGAGGAGATTGAGGCATTGGGATTCGGTGACCTCGTCTCGATGGTACGTGAGGCAGGCATCGTGGACCTCGAACTCCTTGAGGACGAGGGCACGGGAAACGTCTCACAGCTCGAGGTCAAGAACCGGCTCGACGAAGACCGCCTCGATACCCTCGAGAGTGTCGAAAGCTGGGAGTTGATCACGCAAAAAGCGGATACCTACCTCTACCTGCTCGAACTGATCACCCCTGAGATGCCCGAACAGGCCGGGATCGATCACGATGATCTCGTGGGCGTGTGTGATCCGACCGTCACCGACCGAGGGATGTTGCTGTCATTGGTTGGGTCACAGGATGCGATTCGGAACATGATCCGCAACTTCGAGGAGGCCGGCGTCACGCCCGACTTGCACAGTCTGGGCGAGTACGAGGGTGGCGAGCGGGCGCTCGAGTCCCTGACGGATCGCCAGCTCGAGGTCCTCCAGACGGCGTACGATATGGGCTTTTACGAGGTACCCAAGCGGGCGACCATCGATGAGGTCGCCGCAGAGATCGGCCTCGATGGCGGAACGGTGTCCGAACATCTCCAACGAGCTGAACGCAACCTCCTCACCCAGCAACTCATCGCCTGAGGCCCGACTGATCGATCGGTAGGGCCGTTGTCCGTCAAAACTCCGGTCACCCAGCTCTGTCTCACCACTCCAGCGTGACTGCCTCTGCGAGGGTGATGGCCACCGGAATCGAGAGGGCCATCGAGCACACATCGGCGTGCTCGGCCCAGTGCTGGTATGCCGTCGGTCCCTCGAAGAGGTGGGTATAGGGAGTGAACCGGTGGTAGGCGATATGGGCGGGGACGTCGAAGTACTCGGGAGCGACGACATCAGCTGCGACTCCGAAGGACATGACCGCTGACTCGGGATACCCGGATGACCCCTCCCCAGAGACGCGGATCTCGATCGTATCCGATGACCCCACGGGCTGCGTGATGACGCTGAACGTCGGCGACCTGGCCTCGGCGAAGGCCACGAGCAGGGCCTCGAAGAAACTACCGGCGAAGTAGGTCGAGGTGTCGATTGCCACGTGATAGGTGGCCGAATCGACGTGTGACTGCTGGTGATTCATCGTGTCCCATCCGTCGTGTAGCAACTCGGCGGTGGCTTCTACCCAGTCGGCAAGGGTCGTGGGTGGGCGCTCCAGCCCGAACGAGATCATGAATTGTTCGGCCACCGCTCGTTCGATGGGATAGGTCCCGAGCCTGGAGATATCTCGCCACGACATGTGCTGATGCTGGGTGACGACGACCACCGAACTATCGCCCAACTGACGAGGGTAGTTTAAGTGAAATCCAGTCTCGCCGGTTCAACATCGAATGCGACGATTCGTCGCTGATCGGTATGAGGATATAATGATCAGGTACGGGCTGGCCGATGAATCGATGCCCCGGAGTCAGTCTCACACGAGCACACAAATGGATCTAGCGAGCCGGGTGCAAGCAACCGGGCAGTCGGTACCTAGTCGTCGTTGCCGACCTCGAAGTCGATCTCGGACTCATCGTCCTCGACCTCGATGGACACCTCGTACGTCCAGGCGTCGAGGGTTCGCTCGTCGGTGAGTGCCAGCACGGTGCTCGAGTCCGGTAGGTCGACCTCGACGGCACCGTCGAGCGTCCTGACCTCCTCGTCGCTCGTGACGGCCATCTCGAGGGTGGTGAGCTGCCAGTCCTCCTGCTCGAGTTCGAGCTCGAACGCGGCATCGTCGACGGTCAGTTCGAGTTCGATCTCGATCTTCTCGTCGTATTCTGCGGAGAATTCGAAATCGTCGGACACCTCGATCATGGGAGTCTCGACATCGTCATCCTCGTCGTCCAGCTCGTCCTCATCTTCATCCTCGTCCGCATCATCGTCGTCATCTTCGTCCGCCTCATCGTCATCGTCTTCCTCATCGTCGTTCTCATCTTCATCTTCGTCATCAAGGTCGTCGTCATCGTCTTCCTCCTCGTCGTCATCATCGGAACCCTCAATCTCGATCTCGTCCCCGAGCTGGAGCTCGCGGTCGAGTGATATCTCGCCCGACTCGATCAGGAGACTGATCGGTTCGCCCGGACCCGCACCTTCGATGCTCAACGTCAGTGGTCCACCGTCTTGGATTGGGGTATCGGTCTGTCCGGAAACGGAGGACAGGCAACCGGATAGTGCAATTGCAGTTCCCGCGGTCGCGGCGAGGACACCTCGGCGTTTGAATGGTGACATTATGCGTCTAAGTGATTCCCCTGGTCGGGGATATAAGGTGACGACGGTCCATCCGGATTTCTCCGGATTAACCCGAGTAACCGACAGCCGCTCGCTATCGAGCAGTTATTCGCGAGAAATCCGTCGGGGAGCGGGAGTGAATGGAGTATCAGTGGACCGGTCCGCGCTGCTGGGGCACGCTCGTCATGGCTGCAAACGGGTCGTGAAGGCGGTTATGGACCCCTGGAACAGCGACCAGTAGGGACGGAACAGCTCTGAACGAACGGACTGTAATTACCATCAGATATCGCCTCGCATGGAGCAGACCACTACCCGCCGTTTCGTCCTCACGGCCCTCGCCGCTGGCCCACTCCTCCTCGCCGGCTGTCTCGGTTCTGACGACGACGAGTTCAGACTCGATCCCGAGGAGTTCGAGGATGCCTCCCTCCACCTCGTCGCCGAGGGCGTGGCGAGAACCGACCTGAGTTGGAGAGTATTCGCCGCGACGAGGACGGCTGGATCCAACTTGAGCTTGGATGGGGCGCTCGACGAACACCTCGAGATCCCACCGGGGTTCAACGTGACCACCCCGGTCCCACCCGATTAGGTCCACCTGTTCGTCCTCCCGCCCGGGTACGAACCGATCATCGACTGGTACGCCAGGGCGGTCGAGGAAGGCGAGGATGGTGCGGGACTCTCACTGCACTACGAGGGTACAGCGTGTACGGGATCGACCTTCGTCGACAGGAACTGCATCGACTGGTACCTCGACGATCAGATCGAGCTGAGCAACATCCTCGCTGAACTGAGAAGTCGGTACGAGATCGAGTGTTGATTCTAGGATGTAGCACCGACCTTCGTTGTCGCTACCACTTCAATGTTCTACGGAATGGAGGCTGTGGAACGCCCATTGGCACCGTCCGTTCTCGCCAATAGGGTGCGGCTGGAGTCGGTTCCCCGGCTATCAGGCACTCACGGAGTGGGTAGGTGTCCTCAAGAACGGGTGAGATTGCGAGTTCCTGTCGTTCCTCGATGGGCGGTACTCGATCGTCTGGCTGTTGGATGTCGGAACCAGGTTCGATCGATACGGTCGCCTTATGTACGCTACAGCGTCTCGTCTCAGACCAGCTCGATGATACACGGTTGGCGATCAGGGGATCGATCCACATGACGGTCCGTCGGGGTGACCCACGGCGGCCATGAGCCGAGGACTGGATGGGTACGTCGACAAAGCGCATCGCTCGTCGTTCCTCGGTGGTGCCAGGGACGTCCTGCCGGTCCTCACCGGGATCATCCCCTTCGCGATCATCGTGGGGTTGACCGCGGTCGAGTTCGGCTTCACCCCGTTCGAGATCACGGTCATGTCCACGATCGTCTTCGCCGGCGCCTCCCAGCTGGCCGCCATCGCCCTCATGGCCGATGGCACCCCGTTCGTGGTCGTCGTGTTGACGGCCATCCTCATCAATCTCCGATTCTCGCTGTACAG
>CAZXER010000044.1:0-4460 GCA_964639975.1 uncultured Halobacteriales archaeon
ACGACCAGCCGAAGGTCCTCGTCGAGGTTGGTGGAAAGCCGCTGATGCAGTACGCGCTTGAGTCAGTCATCGAGGCGGGAGCGAAGGAGCTGGTCGTCATTATCGGGTATCGCGGGGAGGCCGTCATCGATCGCTTCGGTGATGCATTCCATGGCGTGCCGATCACCTATGTACATCAGCGCGAGCGCCAGGGGCTTGCCCACGCCATCGAGCTGGCCAAGTCTCACGTCGATGGTCAGTTCATGGTCCACAACGGCGACAACATCATCCACGCTGACCTCGGGCGCGTGATCGACGAGGCATCTGCGCATGCTGGTGCGATGCTCGTCGATGAGGTCTCACTGCAGGATGCATCGGAGACGGGCGTCGTGACTGTCGAGGATGGCCGCATCACCGGTGTCGTCGAGAAACCAGATGAGCCGCCGTCGACCACCGTGGCGACGGGCTTCTCCGTGTTGCCCAATGCTGCCTTTCACGCCTGTGCGCTGGTCCGCCCTGGAGCTACCGGTGAGCGAGAGATTTCGGATGCGATCAATCTCCTTGTGCACGCTGGGCATAGCATATCGCCAGTACGGATCGACGGCTGGCGGGTTAATGTGAATACAAAACAGGATATCGATAGAGCTGAAGCGTTGCTCGCAGATGGTAGCTGAGTCGCTGAAATGGCCTACAACCCATCCAGTGGAGTCAATTCCTCAGCGGGTACCTTTTCAAGTGCCTGAAAGCGTGCTTCTAGCTCTCGGAGATTGTGCTCCTGGATGAGTGCGTGCACGACCTCGTTTAGGGATTGACCAGGTTCGCTGAGGCGACGCAACTGTTCCAAGGTATCCGCGGAGACGGTGATTCTTTCATCAGCCATTGGTGAGTCAGGTATCAACTCCACCTATACATATTTATCTGCGATTTCGGAAGCAAGGTGATTACCTTGGCTCAGTTCAGTCACTGTGACCCAGTACGGGTCCGAGTAGTATTTGTGCCGAGGACTTGCACGGACAGCATATGCACATCCTCGTCACTGGCGGCGCCGGGTTCATCGGCGGCCATCTCGCCGAGGCCTTCGCTAGCGATGGCCACGACGTCGTCGTGCTCGACAACATGGATCCCTTCTACGACCTCGGGATCAAGGAGCACACCCTCGAGGTCATCGAGTCGGCAGCCAAAGAGTCGGGAAGTTCCTTCGAGTTCGTTGAGGGAGACATCCGGGACGAATCACTCGTGAACGAGCTCGTCGCTGACGCCGACGCCGTCTTTCACCAGGCGGCGAAGGCGGGCGTGCGCCCGAGCGTCGAGCAACCACGGCTGTACCACGATGTCAACGCAACCGGGACGATGAACCTGCTTGAGGCGGCTCGGGGTGCTGACCTGACCCGCTTTGTGCTCGCCTCCACCTCATCGGTCTATGGCGGACACGAGGCGTATCTCCCCTTCAGCGAGACCGATCCGACCCTACCCATCAGCCCGTATGGTGCCTCGAAGCTCGCGGGCGAGCGCTATGGCATGGCGTACGCGGCCGTGTACGATCTGCCGGTCGTCGCGACGCGGTACTTCGCCGTGTATGGTCCCCGGATGCGCCCGAACATGGCCATCTCGAACTTCGTCTCGCGGTGTTTCACCGGCGAGGCACCCGTCGTCTATGGCGACGGCACCCAGACGCGCGACTTCACGTACATCGACGATATCGTCGAGGCGAATCGGACCTTGCTCGAGAGCGACGCGGCCGATGGCGAGGTGCTGAACCTCGGCTCGAGCGATCGCATCGAGATCATCGAGCTGGCCGAGGCCGTGCGAGACCAGCTCGCACCCGAGCACGAGATCGAGTTCGCCGAGCGCTACGAGGCCGACGCCGACCACACGCACTCGGACGTCTCGCTGGCGGGCGAGCTCATCGGCTACGAACCGTCGTACTCGATCCGCGAGGGCGTGGCGGCGTTCATCGAGTGGTACGAGGCAGAGCGGGAGTGGTACGAGCCGCTGGTGCTTGCCTCGTAGGCGTCTCACTGGTTGGAAGTCAGTCGAGACGGGTTGTCTCAGTAGGACAGATCGTCAGTATAGGCATCGAAGACGAGGATGGCGCCAGCGCCGACAGTGGCGGCGAGGAGTACTGCTCCAATCCACGTCGGCGACGGGTCCCAGGCGTCCAGCACCTCCTCGCCGGGCACCCTGAGCGCCCCGACCATGAGGCTGATGAGGACGATGAGGGTGAGCTCCCTGGCGCGCTCGAGTGCGTAAGTAACGGCGTGTGCGACACTCAGGACGCCGATGGTGGCGCCCGTGAGGAACACGAGCACGGGTGGAGCGGCCTCGATGAGTGCGTCCGACGATCGATCGGAGACGAGTGCGCCGATCCCGTTGATGAAGTCGTTCAATGCGGCGATCATGTACTCGTACTGGCCGAGGGCGACGAGCAGGAACGAGCCAGACACGCCCGGCAGGACCATCGCGGTGATGGCGATGGCGCCGGCGACGAAGATGACTGGGAGCGAATGGCCCATGGTGGTGCTTGCGAGCCCACTGAGGACGAATGCCGTCGCGATCACGACGAGTGACAGTCCGATGCGCCCTGGCGTGTCCACCGAGACGTACTGGTAGAGGACGATCGCGGAGGCGAGGATCAACCCCGCGAAAAAGGCGTACGTGATGCCGGGGTAGGTCGCCAAGATCCCCTCGACGACGCGCGCAAGCAGGATGACCATCGTGGCCATGCCCAGTCCCAGCGCGATGAGGAAGGGGAGGTCCATCTCGACGAGCTCGTCGACGAACTCCTGGCGTCGACGCTTCCGGTGTAGATAGGGCAGATGGCGAAGCGGTGCGGGTTGGAGTCCGGCGATGGCCCCGACGAGGCGGTCGTAGATGCCGACGACGAGCGCGATGGTTCCACCTGAGACGCCCGGGATGATCTCGGCGACGCCCATCGCCATCCCTTTGAGCGCAACGACGAGGTACGCACGCATCGCTTAGGCCATCAGCCCAACACGTCCGGCAGGCGGATCGATGCCGATGAGTTCGAGGCGTTCACGGCCTCGATGGTGACCGTGCGTTCGTCATCGAGGGTCTCGAAGGTGAGCTCGATCTCGCCCGCCTCGGTGATGTTGTGCTCGAAGGTGAGGGTCTCAGAGGCCCCCGCTTCGAGTTCGAGGGTCTGCGTGTCGAGCTCGTCGCCATCGAGCGTCATGATGACGTCCTGCTCGTCGATGATGCCGCCCGTGTTGGTGACGTCGACCTCGATCTCGAAGCTCTCGTTCACCGTGGCTGGCTCCGGGGCGCGGATGTCTGACAGCTCGAAGTTGGCCGCCTCGGCCATGTCGACGGTGAGCTCGTTGCCCTCGTAGATGTCCGTCTCGGAGACGTTGACGGTACCCTGGTAGGTGACGTTGTCGGCGGCGACCTCGCTCAGTGGCGAGCCGGTATCCTCGGCGAGCTCGATCGTCTCCTCATCCAGGTTCTCGAACTCGGAGATGGTGACGTAGTCACCCGTCTCGACGGCTGATTCGGTGTAGCCGTCCTCGACACTCAGGTCGTGCTCGCTGGCGTATGGGACCGTTATCTCGAAGGAGCCGTCCTCGTTCGGTTCGACGACGTTGCGGTAGGTGAAGGTGCGCTCGGCGTTCGTCTCGACCTCGATCTCGGCGACGATCGTCGAGTCAGGGTCCTCGGCCATGCCGGTGATGGTCGCGCCCTCGACGCGCTCGTACGTCTTGATCGCCGGCTGGACGGTGGTGTCCCAGGCGAGGAGCCCAGTCCCGAAGCCGAGTGGCTCGATGACCTGGTCGTTGCGAGCGGCCTGCCTGAGCGAGTCCTCGATGGACTCGAGCTGGCTGTAGTTCTCGAAGTTCTGGCCGAGCTGGCTGTTCAGGCGCAGTGCCTGGTGCAGGTTGTCGCCCAGTTGCATCCAGCCGACCAGCGAGTACTCGTCGGCCGACTCATGCACGAGTCGGTAGTGGTCGAGGTCCGCGCCATCCTGGTGGTACATCGTCCCCATGATGGTGTCGTAGTACTCCTCGCCCCAGGTGGGGAGCGTGCCGTTTGAGCTTCCCTCGCCGAAGAGGTTGCGCGAGGTGGCGTCGGAGTAGAGTCCCTCCGTGGTGTAGGGGCCGGTGCCTTCACCCGTCCACTGGGCCATGGCGCCGAACTTGCCGCCGACCATGTTGTCCTCGACCATGACGTAGCGCATGTCGTTGTCCAGCTCGTCCTCGTCGTAGTTGCTGAGGATTTCACGGAGTTCCTCGGGGTCGTTGGTGTTGACGCCGTCACCGGTGGCCTCGATGGCGTCGAGGTGGAGATTGGCCGCCTCCTCGCTACCGGACAGCAGGTAGTGTGCCGAAGAGCGGGCGTTCGCCTGGAACGGATTGGAGTGTGGGATGCGCTCGGCATGTGTGGTGATCAGGTGGCCGTAGTCCCACCACGACATGACGCCGTAGCTGCCCTCGGGGTAGTCATAGCCCGCGTCGCCGGGATGGCCG
>CAZXER010000045.1:0-4327 GCA_964639975.1 uncultured Halobacteriales archaeon
CCGATCGATTGTCCCGCGTCCGCTGTCGGAATCAGGATCAATCGTGAAGTGCCACCGTCTATCTCTATGCCGCGTTGCTACGGGAGTCCGATACCTCGACGGGCGAATTTGCCTTCGTCATGATGTATGCCAGGCGGTCGATGAACTCACCACGGCCACGATTCGTACCCACGATCGGTGGTCTACTCCCGTCCGGCGACGGCGATGAGCACGGGTGAGCGCTGAATAGATGTATTAAAACACGAGAGATGGGTACCGCTGTTCCAGATGCAACTCAACCTCATCATCGAGACGAACGATGCGGAGATCATCTGGAATGCCTTTCGACTGGCGAACACGGCGCTGGACGACGGCCACGAGGTGGAAACCTTCCTCCTCGGGGATGGCGTCGAGGCAGCAACCGTACAGACGGATAAATTCAATCCCTCCGGACTGATGCGCAAATACCGGAAGGAAGGCGGTGCCCTGGAGGCGTGTGGGACCTGTCTCGACAGCCGGGGCATGGAGGAAAGCGAGCTCAGACCTCGATCGACGATGGGCGAGCTGCTGCGCATTGTCGAAGAAGGAGATCGCGTCGTCACCTTCGGATAACTCCAGAGAACTCAAGGGGACTACTCCGCTGGGACTGAGGGATCGATCTTCCCCGTCAATACCGTCGACGCGGAGAGTGCCGGATCCCACGTCGTGTTACACGGCCGCGCGTACGCGAGGTCGCAGTTTGTGCTTCGGATACCGTCGCTCCCTCGGCGATGGCCGCCACGACCGCGTGGCTGCGATGGAGGGTATCTTCGGCGTATCCGGAGACGAGCCTTGCCCAGGAGAGGCGATTGAGATCCGATCGGTCGGATCGCCGAGGGATATCGCCTTACTCTCGGAACCCCTGGGAAGTCACCGGGACGAGATCATCTAGGGCCTGGATCTCTCCCGTGATGTAGTATGGAAGGCCGCCGACGCTATCGGAGCCCACTCGCCTTGTTTGAAGACCACGATGGGAAATCCTCGTTTGGCCGTACGTGGCCGCAGACATACCTGCTGCATCGCCACTGACGATCGCGAACGTTTCTATGGATAGAGTTCTCCCAGAGGGTGGTAAACGACCTTGGTATCTGTCTACGGGCCCGCCGGTTCATCGCCGAGTTCCGACGCGCATGCTGTACAAACTCCTTGACTGCGGTGGAAATGTACGGTACAGACAGCGGCTCCACAGCGCTGACAGGTGAACTCTGCCTCACGTCGTTCACAGAGCTGGCAGAGACCAGTGGCGCTCATGGGTCGACGTTCGGCCTACATCCACTAAATATCCTCTTGACCGGGTTCTCTGCATGGTTCGAGGGCCACAAAGCAAAGCAGATGAGTCAGAACAGTTGAAATCAGCGGGTCACCGAGTCGTCACCACAACGACCCCGGTCTAAGTTTCGTTATTCAGTTCTTGTATCGAACACCCACATGGAGAGATATCCGGAGAAACCGAACAGGGTGATGATTGCCCCGAGAAAACCGAGTTGAATCGGCAGGCGATCCAGTTCGAGCAGCCCACTCGATTCCGCAATAGCGAGTAGCCCTGCTCCGGCAACGAGGAGAATGCCTACGACGGCAATCGCCAGCACACGTGGGTATCGACCAAATCTCATGAGTGGTTGGGTTCCCAGAGGAAGAGGAACAGACCGAGGCCAGCGACGACGAGAAAAACCGGGATGCCGATGAAATCGATCGCGCCTGGCGGCTCCGTTCCGGTGATGCGCCGTGCCACCGGACTTGCCCAGAACCTGAGCCCAACGAGCAGGATGATACCGAGGGCCAATAACCCGGCACCCAGGGCCATATGTCGTTCTTTGATTGTTGTAGTCAACTCCATCCTGCTGAACCCCATTCGTGTAGCGAGGATGCTACCTCCCGAGAGTTTAATGCCTTGTCGGTTGCTATCGCGACACATGATCGAGGGGGTGCCCTACCAGCTGACAATCCTATTCTCGCTCGGTTCTGGCCTCATTGCGCTCATCTTGAGTCTGCTTCTATGGGATACGCTCCGTCGAACGCCGTTTGGTCGGGCGGTCATCGCCCTCGCGATGGCACTGGTCCTCTTCAACCTCTACCATGTAGTCGCCCTGTTCGTACCTGAATCGACGCTCGTGACGACTGTCGCCAAGAGTGTGACCCTCACCGGCGTCGTGCTCGTCATCGGTGTCCTCATCATCCTTGACAACCGACTCAGGCGGGTTCGGATAGGTGGTAAGTCGTGATTCACGATACTGGACTGTTCCTAGTGTACAATGCCATCATCGGACTGCTCGCCGTAGCCGGTCTCATCCATCTCATCGTGCGCACCGAGTTCATCACGACGTACGAATCCTTCGTTCACCTGCTTGTCGCGGGTCTCGTCCTCTTTGCCGGGATCGGTCCTCTCGTCGATCTCATCCTCCCGCGGTTGAGCCATGTGGTCCACGGTCTCGCCGCGATCCTTGTCATCCTCGGGCTGTACAACCCCGTCCATCGAAAGCTCCGCAGAGAGGAGTGGGAGGTACTCCTCGTCCGCGAACCATCGGAGATGCGCCACCCCAGTGAATGGATGGTCCCGATGGACGATGACATCCTGGAGCTCTTCGGAACGTCCGATCTCGTACTCACCCCCGCGATCATCGCGTACAACGCCGGGTACAGCCGTGAGGAGGTCAACCGCCGACTTACAGAGCTATCTGACCATGGCTTCGTCGAACGGGTCGGTCGCGGCAAGTATCGGATCACAGATTTCGGCAAGACCTATCTCGTGGGTGAACCGGTCGACACGGGGACGCATCCGGCCGCCGTCAGTGCTTCTCACTAGTTAGTGTGGTCACCGAAGAGTCGTGCTCACTAATTGTGTTCCATGTTAACAATGTGCAACATTAATGATGGCGTTCTTCATTGCGGCCCATAGGGATTCGCAGTGACGGATATCCATCGACGAAGGTTCCTCAAAGGCATCTCGAGCCTTGGCGTCGCAGGTGCAGTAGCTGGCTGTACGATCACCGCTGGCTCCCTGGACAGTGATATGGGGTCAGTGATGGACGTCGAAGGGCTCGAGATGTTCAAGGGAGCCCCTGCACACGATAACTTTCCGGCCCCCTCTGAGCATATCGAACACCACATGCCAGGTGGGGTGATGGAAATGGACGCGGTGACGGTCGCGATGACGGCTGCCACCGACGATTCGAACAACTACCACTTCATGCCACACGTCACTTGGATCGAACCGGGACAGATGGTGTTCTGGGAGCACTTCTCTCGGGAGGGAGTTTCCGAACGACGGACGCATACTGTAACCTCCTTCGGTGCAGGGAGTCTCTTCCCCAGCCTGATCCCCGATGGTGCAGCTCACTTCGACTCAGGCTACCGGGCGGGGACTCATGGAATCGACCAGGACGAGCTGATCGATGAGCGATTCAATCGAGAGATGGCGGACATCATCGGTCAAGAGGGTGGGTTCAGCCACATGTTCGAACAGGAAGGGGTCTACATGTTCTACTGTCAGAATCACCACGAGTTCAAGATGGCCGGTGCCGTTGTTGTCGGCGAGCTCTGGGGAGATGACGGAACGGCAGCAGTCGATGACCCAGCTGGGTGGGCACCAGCGATGACCGCCGATATCGATGTGATAACTGACCTTGATCCGGTCCACGGCGAGGCGGTTCACGACCAGGTGCACGAGGTCAGGGAGCTGATTATCTCCGGTGGCGAGGCCATGGGACATGGCTCAGGGGGTCACTAAGATGGAAGAAGAAATCCACGACGCAGAGGGATCAACAGACGACCACCATGGGCCAACTGGCTGGCGTAAATGGCTTTATACCACTGATCACAAGATCATCGGTATCATCTACCTCTGGCATGCGCTCTTCTTCTTCGGCCTCGGAGGCCTCTTGGCGCTCATTTTCCGGACCGATCTCGCGATGGATCCAGGCAGTGTCTTCCTGAGCACGTCCGGGTACAATTCGCTGGTCAGCGTCCACGCCATCACGATGATCTTCTTCGTAATCCTTCCACTTTCCGGGGCATTTGCGAATTACTTCATCCCGATAATGATCGGGGCTGACGAGATGGCATTCCCTCGGATGAACGCCCTCGGTGCGTGGGGAATCACCGCGGGAGGGGCACTGGTCTGGCTACCGTTTCTGACGAACCTACTCGGGTTGACCGGGCTCCCGACGAACGCTGGCTGGTTCCAGTATCCTCCGCTGAACACGATGCTCAACACGGTCGGGACGGACCTCGCAATCCTGGGCGTCGCCGTCTTCGGCATCACGTCGACGGGAAGCAGCATCAACTTCCTCGTGACGGTCCTCAACGAGCG
>CAZXER010000046.1:0-4191 GCA_964639975.1 uncultured Halobacteriales archaeon
CGGACGAGAAATAGCAGCTCAGATTTATATCGTGACGTGAACGATTCCGAATTCGTTGCCATACCTACTCGAATGGTGGCGGATATATTTATATAAGTATTTTGTGACAGGCTGGCACGATCGAGGATTCGCTCGTTACGGAGGCGATTGCGGGACGGTCGTAGAACCTTCAACGAAAGCGGCTTAACGTTGCACAGACACTCATTTAGGCAATGTCACTCTCCCGAGGAGGTACCATCTCACTGTGCGTTCTCCTCCTACTGGGGGTTGGATTGATCGGTGTGGCAGGTGCTGCCTCGGAGGTGATCGATTCGGAGCATGAGTTCGGATTCGAGGCAGACGATACCGTCCTCATCATCGACCTCGGAGATGGCGGCGACGCGCAGTTCTCGGTGGAGTATCGGATCGCACTCGACAACGAGGCCGACAGAGACGCGTTTGACGAGCTCAGCACCGAGATCGCGACGAACGAGTCCACCTATCTCGATCGGTTCTCCGAGCGGTTCGAACCGACCGTGACCGACGCGGCCGCCCTGACCGGCAGGGACATGGCACTGCTCAATCTGACCGTCTCGACCGAGACCCGACCAACCGTGGATCAACAATACGGCGTCGTCAACTTCTCGTTCACCTGGACGGCGTTCGCAGTTGTCGACGGTTCCGAGATTACCGCAGGTGATGCGCTTGAGGGCCTGTTCCTGACAGAGAATACCCATCTCGTGGTTGAATGGCCGCAGGAGTACGGGCTCGATTCGGCCGCCCCAGATCCCGACGAGACGTCCCAACGATCGCTCACCTGGTCGGGCCCCCGCGAGTTCGCAGGTGACGAACCGAGGGTGGTCGTCAACACCGATGTCGACGCTCCACCGATTGCTGACGAGGACGGTCCGTTCACCCCGGCCGTCATCGTGGCCGTTCTCCTCGTCGTGGTGCTTCTCGGGGGAGGTGGCTGGTACTATCGGCGCACTAGAGCGGAGCCTGAACCAACGCCCGAGCCCTCGGCGCCGGCCGATCCGTCAGATGAGCTGTTGAGCAACGAGGAACGCGTCGTCGCACTCGTGCGCGAGCACGGCGGTCGCATGAAACAAAAGGAGGTAGCGACCGAGCTCGACTGGACCGCTGCAAAAACGAGCAAGGTCGTCGGAACCCTCCGAGAAGAAGGCGAACTCGAGGCGTTCAGACTCGGGCGCGAGAACGTGCTTCGGCTTCCAGAGGAGGATGATGAGCTATGATCGGTCCCTCCTGGAGCTCGATTCGGCCGTTGCTTGCAAAATCTGACGAAATCCGGCACAAATTCACCGTAAATGGGCTAGAGCGTCTACAGGGTATTAGACCGAGTATACCAATCCATCTTGATATGAATCGATACCTCCTCGCCCTGGTCGTCGCGGCTATCGTGGTGGCCAGTCTCATCGTGGTCCCCGGTGCAATCGCCAACGGCGCTGACGACGGCCCTGACCCAGCGCCCGGTGAACGACTGATGGGGGGTATCACCGCACAGGATGCCGAGCTCGACAGCGAGGTTGATGAACGGGCCTTCGGCGAGGCGATCGCAACGGCAGCTGCAGCGGGGAATACCACCGCGTTAGCTGATCTCATCGAGGAGCGCATCGAGCAGAACGAACAACGCTATGGCGAGCTTCAAGAACGGTTGGCCACGCTTGAGGCGCAACGCGAGGACGGGAACCTCTCGGTGGGCGAATATCGGGCTGCGATCGCCGAGCTCGAGGTAGAGCGCAAGTCCCTCGCCCGCACCACCGCCGAAGCGGCCGATGCGGCGAACGGACTTCCTGCGGAGGTGCTTGAGGAGCGTGGCATCAACGTGACGGCCATCGAGTTGCTCCATGCCAATGCCAGCGAGTTGGGCGGCCAGGAGGTCCGAGAGATCGCTCGCGGTATCGCCGGACCACAGGTCGGTAACGCCTCACCGGAGCGTCCATCGACCACTGATCGGATGCTCAATCAGGTCACCCGATTCGACGATTCGAACCGATCGATCGATCGAGCGGAGCACTGGGTCGAACGCTCCGAACGCCTCACAGAGCGGGTGACCGAACGCGCCAACTTGTTCAATGATTCCTCAGGTGGACCACCAGGCGAGGTCAGTGATTCGGTCTGGTCGAACCTCGACGAGGCGACGACCGAGATTGAATTGGCACAGGCAGCGATCGAGGATGCCACGGCTGCACTCGCCGAGGGAGACGAGGAGGCGGCACTCGAGTACGCGGTCGCTGCTGCCACGCATGCGGCGACCGCAAGTGAGTACGCCCAGGCAGCTGCAGCGGACCTTCGTGGTCATCCCGGCCACGGAGCTCCTGTGAACCCACCAGGCGGTGGGGGCCCACCAGGTAGCTAACCTCGGTACGCTCTGGCTCTGAGCAGCTTCGAGGAAACAGTGCCCTCCATCGGATGACTACGCGTCGACAGCGTCCTGGACGTCTCCTTCGACGGCCACTGCAGCATCGGCCAGCATCTCGTACTCGTCGCTGGCGGTGAGGTCGAAAGTACCACTAGCGGGATCGGGGTCGATGCCACTTCCAACCGTCCGTTGGAGTGTCGTCGCAATCGTATGATAGTGTTCCTCGAGGAAGGATGAAACGAGTGAGGGCATACCGGCGCGGTCGGCGAGTTCCTTTGCAGCCGCTTCACCCACGTAAATCAGTTCAGCCTCGGCGTCGATGAAGACCATCGAGAAGGGAACCTCGTCGAACTCCTCAGCAAGGAACGCCCGTGACGGCTCCGCTGCCCAGGCGACGACGCCGACGTTGTCGATACGACGTATTGCGCCAGCTGTACGCGAGCAAACCGGGCAATCGCCATCGAAGAGCACGACGCCGTCGAACGTATCCGCCATACCTCACCGTATGTTCACTCGCCTCAAAACCCCTCGGTATGGGCTACTGGTCAATCCAATCGAAATGCTTTTTGGTAGTTTCGGCCACCTCACTCACGCGAGCCGCCTTAGCTCAGACTGGGAGAGCGCTCGACTGAAGATCGAGTCGTCCCCCGTTCAAATCGGGGAGGCGGCACTCCTGCAACGTTCCTCGTCAGTTCGCCTCGACGGTTACTCCTCGAAACATGTTTGCGGACATGGCGGATGCCCGCTCAACTCGTCGGAGAATGAGACGACTAGCCGGAGCTTGGGTCTTCTCCGGCTATGATGGCACCCACTCTGGTGGAGTGATTGACAAGCCGTCGATCGAGGTGATACGATAGCTGCGCACGACTTCGACGCGATCCCCGTTGCTCTCGACGGTGGCAGTGACGTCGTAGCCGACCACGTGGCCCTCGGATGAGACGAACAACGTCGCGGCGTGGATCGTGGGATCAACCCCAAGTTCCGATATCGATTGCTCGGGTGGGTCGTCCCTGAGCTCGGTGGCTGAGAATCGGTAGACGGCTTCGCCGTTGACCGTTGTCGTTCCGTTCGGACTGAACGCGGGCGCTCCGACTGTCTCGAGCGCCGTGATCTCGACGACCCGGCCGAGAGCTCGATTCGGATCGAACTGGCTTTCACGGCACTGGACGGAACCGGACTGGCGCGAACACTGTGTGGTCGCGTTCCGATAGAGGTCGACGGGATTTTCGCCAGCGTTCGGGCCCTCCTGGCGTTGTCTGATGTGAAGCCGCTCCGCGGCGAAGTCGAAGCGCTTCTCGAGGATGACCTGCGTATGGTTCGATTCGTTCGCACCGTCTCGAACTGTCACGGTATTTGTGAGGACGAACTGCTCCCGCTCGCCCAGCGTTTCCAGGTGTCCGGCCATCATGGATTCCAGCGCCAGTGTGTCGTTCTCCATGTACGGATGCGGACCGTCGAGCCCGTTCGATCCCGGGTCGGTTGGTTCAGCGACAGTGGGTGTGTCACCGTCCGGGGTCGCGTTCGATCCGTCGTCTCCGGAGATGCCGGTACAGCCCGCCAATCCTACGACGAGAATGAGTGCAACGACGATAAGCGTCCCTCGCATCGACGGCGTCGTGGTGAGTGCAGGCCACGCAGGGTGTGGCTCCTCGTTCTCGGTCTGCCTGGCCGAATCTGACATACCAACGACTGCGACCTCACCTCTTTTAAATTAGGTTATCTGTACCAACGGTTCAGATCCCGGAGGCGGCGTGTGACTGGGGAGACGATGCCTCGTTGTGTCTCACCCCCGCGTTGATTCATTATCACAGGTCACTAGCCCCGTTGTAACC
>CAZXER010000047.1:0-4132 GCA_964639975.1 uncultured Halobacteriales archaeon
CCGTGGGTCCAGTAGCGATCCCTCGAACGTGCTAGATGGTCCTGAGATGTGTGTCCGACCAATCGCGTGTGTTCCGGTAATTTCTTGGCGAGTACCTGAAAGTGTCATCTATGAGTCAGCAGTCCAGACGACGCTTGCTCAAGGTGGCAATCGCAGGGAGCGTAGCCGGGATGGCAGGATGCCTCGGTGATGACACTGGTAGCAACGAAGTTAATCCCACGCCGACACCGACGGACACCGGCGATGGACTCACTGGTGGTGACCAGCTGTTCTTCAACTGGACTCCGGCGCCAATCGACGCTGAGACAGCTGAGTTCCACGGATTCATCTTTATCGATTTGGAGCAGATCAACGACATCGCAGACCTCACACCGGAGGATCCTTTCGAGGGGAACGAAGACCTCACCACTCTACCTATTGGAGAGGGGACCGTCAACCAACTTCTGCGGATTACCCCCATCGTCCAGGATCCGGAGTACAGCCCGTTCCAGCCGATATACATCTTTGACGCCGAGTTCGACCGGGACGAACTCACCAGTAGTATCGAGAACTACGAAGATGCCGAGTGGGACGACCAATTTGAGTACGAGGGCTTCACCATCTTTACAATCGAGGGTCAGGAGGAGGGAACCGGTTGGGACTTCGCGGTGAGCGACTCCATCTTCCTCTTCGTCAACCAGACGATTCCGGATGAAGGAACGCAGATCACCGAGACGTTGATCGACTCGGCGGCAGGTCGAGCCGAGCGCATCCAAGCGGTATCCGATGATATCAACCGACTCTACGAGCAGCTCGAGGGAAGTACCTTCGTCGAGTTCAGCTATGGCCGTCAGGACGACGACCCCA
Source organism: uncultured Halobacteriales archaeon (assembly GCA_964639975.1). Taxonomy (GTDB): domain Archaea; phylum Halobacteriota; class Halobacteria; order Halobacteriales; family SKSH01; genus CAZXER01. The sequence continues at coordinate 847 of CAZXER010000047.1, forward strand.
CCGAGGGATTCGTAAACGCGTACACCCTCACCGAGACGACCGCCGAACGGTCGTTCATCCTTCTCTTCGAGTCAGCAGATAGTATCGATGAGCAGCAAATAGAGGAGATAGAAACAGGGCTGGAAGACGAAGCGGGCTTTAACGAAGTGACTACGACGACCGACGGCGGCCTCGTGACCGTCTCAGGCTCGGTGCCGATTGAGGAGTTCACCGGCATCGAGCCGACGGGGTGACGCGGTTTTCGGTCCATTCCTACAACCGAAACCGGTTCTCAGTACCGCATCACCATCGGGCGATTTACAGCGTCGTCACTCGCGACGAGCTGCTCGCATCACCTCGAGAAGTCGTCCTCAGTCAGCCGCCGCGGGGACCCGCTCGGCTTTGGCGTCCGCCATGGAGTCGGTGATTGATGAGACCAGCGCAAAAACAGCCGCCTTGTGTTCGGTTTTCGATCGGTGAATCGAGGTCGGTCGTACCCCGAGACTTTGGTAATCTTCGAGGGTCGGTGGAGTGCCGGTTCGTTCCTCAATTTCGGTTGAAATTTCTGCAAGAAGGCCATGCAGGTGAATGAGTTCCTGCTTCTTCATAATCAGTCAACCCTTGTAGACGGAGGGTTATATGATTAACCCGCATCTTGTTAACAGTTCACATGGGGTAGATATATCGGCAGGTACACCACGACACACCGACCGAACCGCAGCCGAAGGGTCGGCGGGTTTTTGGTCCTCGACACCTGACCTCGCCCCATGGACTACGACGAGTTGCTTGATCGCGGCATCGAATCCACCCCCGACATCGAGGGCGACACCGACCGATTCAGCCTTCCAGATCCCTCGGTGCGCCCGGAGGGCCACGTGACGGTCTATGAGAACTTCCCGGAGACCGTTGATGCCCTCGACCGCGACCCCGATCACGTCTTCAAGTTCCTCCAGAACGATCTCGGGACCAGCGGCCACATCGACGAGGCCGGACGGGCCCGCCTGACGGGTGATTTCAACGCCCGGCGCGTCAAGGAGACCATCGAGGCGTACGCCGATGAGTACGTGCTCTGTCCCGAGTGTGGCCTCCCCGACACCCGCCTCGAGCGCGAGAAGGGTGCCCTGATGCTCAGATGCGAGGCATGCGGAGCACGTTCCTCCACGAGTGGCTAGTCGGTCAACGCGTTGTAGATCTCGAGGTCTCTGCCAGTCTGGAGAAATTCGGTGATCGAGGCGACCGTCTCACAATCGGGGCAGGTGAAGTCGGAATCGGACTCTGGGAGGTCTCCGACGGCTGACGACCAGCTCTTCGAGCATCGCGGACAGGACAGATTGACCCAGCTCTCTTGCATACGGGTCGCCTTACGGGCGTCACTGCAAAGAACGTACTGCACCGAACAAATAGTTCGAACTCAGGCGGCGATACCCTCGGCCTCGGCGGCCTCGAGCAGCTCCTTGTAGCGGTTCCGGATCGTTACTTCGCTCACGTTGGCGACCTCGCCGACCTCGGACTGGGTGACCGTCACGTTCGAGAGGCGAGCCGCGGCGTAGACCGCTGCGGCCGCCAGGCCGACCGGGGACTTGCCACTGAGGCGCCCCTGGTCGCGTCCGGCGTCGATCAGCTCGCGGGCGAGACGCTCGACCTCGTCGGGAAGCCCGAGATCGGAGATGAACCGCGGCAGATACTGCTTCGGATCGGCCGGTTCGATGGCGAGCTCGAGCTGGCGGACGATGTATCGGTACGTCCGGGTGAGCTCGTCTCGGTCGATCCGGCTCACCGCCGTCACCTCATCGAGGCTCCGGGGGGTGTCGGCCATCCGGGCCGCAGCGTAGACCGAGGAGGTCGCGACCCCCTCGATCGAGCGCCCCGGAAGCAGGCCGTCCTCAAGCGCCCGGCGGTAGATGACACTCGCCGTCTCGCGGACGTTCTTCGGTAGCCCCAGCGCACTCGACATGCGGTCGATCTCACCGAGTGCCTGCTTCAGGTTGCGATCCTGGGAGTCCTTGGTGCGAAATCGCTCGTCCCAGGTCCGCAGTCGCTGCATCTTCTGGCGCTGGCGGGTGCTCAGCGCCTTGCCGTAGGCGTCCTTGTTCTGCCAGTCGATGTTCGTCGACAGGCCCTTGTCGTGCATCAGCTTGGTCGTCGGGGCGCCAACGCGCGACTTGGCGTTCTTCTCAGCGGAGTCGAACGCGCGCCACTCGGGACCGCGGTCGACGCGGTCCTCCTCGACGATGAGGCCGCACTCCGTGCAGACCACCTCGCCGTGCTCCTCGTCGTGGGCCAGCCGGCCGCCACACTCCGGGCAGACGTTCACTTCCTCCTTCGACTCCTCCGTCTCAACCGTTTGTTCGGTTGCGTTGGTCGTAACTTTGGTGTCGCTCATGATGTGGACAGGTCGTCGAGGCCACGCGGGGAAGTGGCCCAGAACCTAACTACAAGTTACTGACGGTGCCTTATAAATGTAACGCTCATTTTTCAGGCCCGAGACTGAGTAAAATGGTGTGTGAACGTCTCACGCACCCGAATCCGGCCAACCTATCAAATTGTGAAGGGTTCGGGGTCCTCAGGCGTCAACACGCCGATTCTGACCCCGGCATCTAGCCACCCATGGCCGTAGGCGAAGGCCGCCAGTGCGTTCGGTAGGTCGTCCTCCTCGAGGAAGTGGCGGCCGTCCTCGAGGTACGCACCGGCCATCTCGAGGCACTCAGCCGCGTCTGCAGTGTGTTCTGGCGCCGGAACGGCCGCCTCCATCGCGTCTGCCAGCAACCCCTCGTAGTACGCCGTCTTCTCCCGGAGCTGGTCGCTCATATCCACCTGATGGACGGGGGCTCCCTTGGGTGCCACGGCTTCGCTATGGCAAGCGTAATACGGAAACGTAGCCTACCATCACGCAAGATGTACGCTGACCACCGCGGACGTGATACGACATGAGCGCTGAGAGCGAACACCACCGTCTCGTGATCGTCGGATCCGGCATCGCCGGGCTCACCGCCGCCATCTACGGCGCCCGGGCGAACAACGAGCCACTCGTCCTCGAGGGTGTCGAACCGGGGGGTCAGCTCACGTTGACCACCGATGTCGACAACTATCCGGGCTTTCCCGAGGGTATCTCGGGACCAGACCTCATCCAGCGGATGAAGGAGCAGGCCAAGCGCTTCGGTGCAGAGATCCGCCATGGCGTCGTCGAGGACCTCGATGCCAGCGAGCGACCCTTCCGGCTGACCCTCGGCTCGGGGGCCGAACTCACCGCCGATGCCGTCATCGCTGCCAGTGGTGCCAGCGCCAGGACGCTCGATATCCCCGGCGA
>CAZXER010000048.1:0-4108 GCA_964639975.1 uncultured Halobacteriales archaeon
GGGACGCTGGATACCAATCGCGCCCAGCAGCTCACCGAGGAGCTCTTGACCGAGATCACGGAGAACGGGTCCGACGTGGCGTTGATCGACATTACCGGTGTTCCAGATGTCGATACGGCGACCGCCCAACACCTCATTGACACGGTGAAGGCCGTTTCGCTATTGGGGAGTAAGGTCATTATCACGGGACTCAATCCAAGGATTGCTCAAACCCTCGTCCAGCTCAACATCACAATGGATGAGGTCCGCACCAAATCCTCGTTGAGCGAAGGCCTAGAACTTGGCTTAACCCTTACCAACAATAGCCTTTCCGGACCCGAGGACACGGAGTGAGTTTCCCATGTCTGCAGACCAGCATCTCTCCGTTATGCGGGTGCGGGAGAATCTTATCGCCACGCTGCCACCGCAAACATCGGATAGCACCATCGACGAACTTCAGGAGCGTGTCCTGCGACGGATTGATCAGACCAATAATGGTCGAATCGATGGCGTCGTCCTTGACGTCACAGCCGTCGAGACCGTAGACTCATTCTTCGCTGGAACTATCGTCGAGACGGCGAAGATGGTCGAATTGATGGGTGGCCATCCCGTTCTCGTCGGAATCAGCCCGGCCATCGCCATCACAGCGACCGAACTCGGCTTTAACTTGGGGGATGTCGACACGGCTCGGAACACCGACTCAGCACTTGATACACTCAGTGACAGCGATGACATCCAGTGACACCGCGGGTACCAAGGAAGGAACGCTTTCCATAACATCCGAATCCGATATCGTCACCGCCCGTACGACGATCCGCGAGGTGGTTACCGACTGTGGATTCGGCTTGACGGACGCCACCAGGATCGTAACGGCGGTCTCCGAACTCGCTAGGAACGTCTATCTGTACGCTGATGAAGGAGAGATGCGCTGGACCATTCGCCGGGACAACGACAGTGACCGTGAATGGATCGAGATCGTCTTCGACGACGATGGCCCCGGGATTGACGATGTGGACGAAGCGCTTGGGGAGGGGTATTCGACGTCGGATGGAATGGGCTACGGTCTTTCTGGCTCACAGAAACTCATGGACGAATTTGACATCGAATCGAGTGCAGACCACGGGTCGACCGTGATCGTCAGAAAGTACCTCCCGTGAGGGGTTACTGATGGGGCATGCTAATCGAAACACCATCGCCGTTTCCGATGAATCGGATGTCGTCCTCGCAGGTCGACGAGTGAGGAGATTTCTGCGTGAATCCGGCTTTGACGAACCCAGCATTCAGGATATCGTTCTCGTCGTTCACGAACTCGCTTCGAATATCGTCAAGCATGCTGGAAGCGGCTCGATCGATTTCTCATTGGCGTCAGATGACCAGCAGGACGCTATCGAGATTCGGGCCAGCGATTCTGGCCCAGGCATCGCCGACATCGATCAGGCTGTCGAAGACGGCTATTCAACCGTCGGGGGCCTCGGCGGCGGCCTCGGGTCAGTCTACCGGCTGATGGACGATGTGGTGATACACACGAACGGCTCGGCGAAGTCGGGCGTGAAGATCGTCGCGACCCGTGGAACGCAATCCCCAATCGCCGAAGACCGACCGCCGATTGAGGTCGATGCGGCCACACGCCCCCAACCCGGCTACGAACAGAACGGGGACGCATTCCTAATCGAACACGGTACGAACTGGACCCTCGTCGGCGTCATTGATGGCCTCGGTCACGGACAGGCGGCCCATCGGGCAGCGAGCACGGCTAGGCAATACATTCAATCCAATTCGAGCCGGTCTTTGGAGGACCTCTTTGCTGGTGTCGAGGAGGCCTGTCGTGCCACGCGAGGCGTCGTGCTCTTTCTCGCCCGATTCGATTGGGATGAGCGAGCGGTCAGGCTTGGCAGTGTAGGGAACATCACAGTCAAGGTCTGCGATGTTTCGAAATCTCATCACCTCGTCCCGCGTCGCGGGGTGGTCGGTGGGCACGCTCCAACACCCGCGATCGACCGGTGGGAGCTCTACCCGATGCCTGTGATGGTCGTCCAGACGGACGGCATCTCGTCGAACTGGAACTGTGACGACTTCGACTGGTACGTCGAAACTCAAGGTAGATCTACTGCTGGCCGCCTCCTCCGTCAGTATGCCAAATCGGACGATGATGCCACCGTCCTCGTCATCCGGGGAGCAGACTCATGACCGAAGACGCTTTTGATGATGACGCCTCGAAAGAGGAGCTCAGGGCGGAACTCCGTCGGACTCGTTCGCGTCTCCGGGCGATAGAGGCGGAGTTGACCGAAACCAACGAAGGGATGGTCGCGCTGACGCTTGAGCTCGAAAACGCGAAAGACCGATATCAGACCATCTTCGAAGAAAGCACTGATGGTATCCTCCTCATCGACCCGGATGAGGACACCATTTGCGAAGCAAACCCGCAGGTATGCGACCTTCTGGGGTATGATCGTGAAAGACTGATAGAACTTACTCCAGCAGATATCTTCCCCCACGAGCACGACAGAACACACACGTTCGCCGAGGCTATCGTTCAAGGGTGGACCAGGGGGTACACCTGCCGGACGAAAGACGGTCGGAACCTCGATGTAGAGACCTCGGCGTCGGTGGTCACTCTCGACAATACGTCACTCCTCCTCGCGTCAATTCGGGACGTCACGGAGCGCAAACGCCGGGAGCAACGACTGCAGGTGTTAACACGGATCTTCCGGCACAACCTCCGGAATGACGGGAACGTCATCCAGGGGAACGCGGACCTGCTTGCAGACCAGCTGTCAAACGAGGAGTTACAGGAGCGGGCCGAGCATATCAGACGGACGATCGACAACATATTGCGACTGAGCAGCAAAGTCCGGCGAACCCAGGACGTTCTCGGTCGAACCCGGAATCAGCTGGCCCCGCTCCACGAGCTGCTCGATTACCAGCGCGGTTTGTTCGAGCAAGCCTATCCGGAGGCGACGCTTGAGGTCAGCCTTTGCGAGCCTGAACCAATCGTGATTCGTCGGTTGAATGTGGCCATCGAGGAGATCCTCGAGAATGCCGCGATGCATGCCCACGATCCGGTGTCGGTCTCGATCGAGGCCGAGGTCGATGGTGCCGATGGTCGCGTGGCGATCGTCATTGAAGACGACGGACCGGGCATCCCGGACGACGAATTAAAACCCATGCGTACCGGTGGTGAGTCGCCGCTCACCCACGGAAGCAGTATCGGCCTATGGCTCGTCTATTGGGTAGTAGACAGTCTCGGTGGGGAGTTAACCTTCAAAACCGAGGGCATTCCGGGAACTCGGTTATCGCTGCTCCTTCCGGAAGCATCGGAAGCTTCGGGAGACGAGCGCTGGAACGAAAACATCCAAACCTAGCCATCATGAACGACGACACGAACCCCAAGACGATTCTCATCGTGGAGGACGAGCAAATGCTGGCCGACCTCTATGCCGACTTTTTGGCCGAATATAACGTCCTCACGACCTATAGCGGCGAGGAGGCCCTCGAGACCATCTGTGACGACGTCGATGTAGTCCTCCTCGACCGTCGAATGCCGGGCCTCTCCGGCGAGGAAGTCCTTGAGGCGATCCGGGAAGCGGGATACGATTGCCGGGTCGCCATGGTGACAGCGGTCACCCCCGACGTGGATATCCTCGATATGGGATTCGATGACTATCTGACGAAACCCATCGACATGGGGGATCTAGTCGAGACGGTTGAACGACTCCTCGAACTGAACACCTACGACCAGCTCATCGAGGAGTACTACCAACTGGCCTCGAAGCGAGCGGCCTTGGAGGCGGAGCAGGAGAATATCGACATCACTGAGCATGACGAGTTCAGCAAGTTGACGGACCGGATAGGCGAGATCGAGAACGAGATTCGAGCCAACGAGGAAACCAGGTCCCAGGTCGATATTCGAAGTCTTTTGCGTTCTGATTCGTCCACCAATCGAAGATGAATGTAGGTGCACCAGCGATAAACTGAATGCCCAGTGAGCGGATCGGATTAATCATGACACAGTCATTGGCGCGTGGGAAACGCGTACGGGTACTGAGTGCTTCTGTGAGGTTTTCTGCTGAATCTATCCTCTAATCTCGCACGTCCGAATTTCCTATCAAGAATCGATGGTGAATTATCC
>CAZXER010000049.1:0-4031 GCA_964639975.1 uncultured Halobacteriales archaeon
AATCGTGACCGCGCCGAACGATCTGGCCATTCCGACTTCGAGCCGCCGTTCGTCTGCTGGAAGATCATGGTGCTCGATTGCGTTTTCAAAGAGTTCTCGAAATACATACCCAAGTGTATAGTCACCATGGACTTCAGCTCGATTCGGGAGGTCCAAATCGAGGGTCATGCCGGGGTACTGCTGCTCCAATCGGTTACATTCTTGCCGGATGATTTTCACAATGTCGATCGACCCGACTTTCGAGGGCTGGAGTTCAGTCCGCTCGATGACGTGCATCTTCTCGCTCGTATTCACGATTTTATCGGTCGAGGTAGAGGCGATATCGAGCCAGTCTTGGAGTTTTTCCTCATCGATAGCCTCGCGAACCAGATCCACGTAGCCCTGAACGACATTCAGGTCATTCCGAATATCGTGCCGGAAGATGCGGTGAAGTACCTGGAGCTCCTCGGTGGCCCGATTGAGCCGATCTCGAGAGGCGTCGAGTTGGCGCTCGCGGGTCTGAACAAGCCCAAAGATCAGGACCGCAGATCCGAGCACAAACAGCCAACCTTTGATGGTTTGGACCTGAGCGGATTGGGCCTGTGTGTCGGTGATTAGTACCACTGCGCGGTCTGAAAGGAGGATCCAGACCACCCCTACGCCGAGATAGCCAGCCGCAATCCTGAACGGAGACAGGGTCAGGAGTGTGCGAGTTCGTGTCATAGTGAATCCATCCGCCCTCGGTGACGTATAATTAGTGGCTCAACAAATCGAACCACGTCACATCCACCCTCGATTCCACGTCAAATCGACTGTAAGATTGCACAGTCCCCGACGACCCCGAGGCTTTATCGGTCGACCGGCGGAGTCGTCGAGTGATGGCTTCGGCCCGGGAGGTCGCGAACCTCCTCGACGAGCGCCCGGACCTCGAACCAGCGATCGAGGCCGTCCTCGCGGCCGACCCACCGTGGACCTTCCACGACATCGACGTGGATTCGGGCCGGTTCGGCGAGCTCGTCGCCAATGGGGTGGTCGAGCGTACCGGGGATGGCTACCGAGTGGTCGACCCCCATGCGGTCACCACGGCGCTCGAGGGCGAAGCCCCGACGGACGAAGGGTCCTTCGAGCAGCTGATCTCCGACCGCAACCTCCCAGTGTCCGGCCCCGAAGCTGCTGCCGTCGCCGGGGCACTCCTGTTCGTGGTTCTGCTCCGACTCGTCGCCTTCCCGAACGTCTTCGTCGACGGCCACGTCGTGCTCTCCGGGAACGATCCGTACGCGTACCGGTATCTCGTGGAACAACTCCTCGCTGATCCGGAGGTCACACCATCGAACCTTGACTCCGGCGTGGCTCTCGGCGAGCCGCTCTACGTCGTCACGATGTGGCTGATCGCTCGATCCATCGGTGGGACTCCCGCTGTCGCCGGTCACGTCCTCGCCTGGTATCCGGTCGTCACAGCGGTTCTCACAGCCTTGTTCATCTACGTAGCGACCGTCGTCGTCACCGACGACCGCCGCGTCGGGCTCGCGGCCGTCGCGATGCTCGCTGTCCTACCCGCCCACGCCTTCCGTACCAGCCTCGGATTCGCCGATCACCACCCGTTCGACTACCTCTGGCTTGGCCTGACGGTGCTCGGGCTCGTCGTTCTCGCTCATGGAGCTCGAGATGACGGACCGGTACTGGCTCTCCCGACGACCGGTGGAGCTTCGATCCTCGCTATCGGGATCGCCGGCCAGGCGCTGGCCTGGGACAACAGCCCGATCATTCTCGCGGCGCTCGGGCCCTACATCGCGCTCGAAGCGCTCCGCTCGGTCAACGCCGATGAATCACCGCTCCGTACGATCGGACCCGTACTTACCGGAGTGCTCGTCGCGTCAGTAGCCGTCTGGTCAGTTCACGACTGGCTGGGCTGGCACACCACGCTCGTCGCCTCGGCCCCGATTCTCGTCGCGATCGGCGGCATCGGTGTCGTCTCGGTTGCGGTCTTCTGTCGTCAGCGCAATCTGCCGGTGATCGGATTGGCCTTCGCCGAAGCTCTCATCATCACCGTGGCCGCCGTCGCGCTTCGAGCACTCCGCCCCGAGTACTGGTCTCGACTGGTGACGAGTATCGAATCCCGCCTCCTGGCCCCTCGGCCGATCGCGGAGGTGAACAGCATCTTCTCAGAGGCTGGCGGGTGGCTGCTCCTGTTCGGCTTCATCCTTCTCATCGCCGTCCCCTATCTGGCATGGGCGAGCTACCGCGCCATCGACGATGCGCGATGGCTCCCGCTCGTCTGTTACGGGTGGTACTTCTTCACGCTCTCGACCATCCAAGCCCGATTCGTCGGTGAGCTGTCACCCGTGATCGCCATCTTCGCCGGGCTGGCCTTTGTTCACCTCGCCGAGCGGATAGATATCGCCCGTCGGCCCGCACCTTTCACTGACCAGAGTCCCCCCTCCCTCACACTCCCGGACGCGCGGGCGGTTGGCTATGGGGCGGTCCTCTTCATCCTCATCACCGGTCTGAGCATCGTCCAGGTCCCGGTGAAGACGAGCCAGGTCTCGACCCCGCCCGAACTCGCCGAGACAGCGTTCTACCTAGCCGACCACAGCGATGAGCGCAATCTCGAGTATCCCGAGAACTACGTCTTCAGTGTCTGGGACAAGAATCGTGTTTACAACTACTTCGTGAGCGGCGAATCCCGTTCCTACGGGTACGCACAGTCGAACTTCGACAACTTCCTCACCTCGACCGACCCTCCGGGCTGGTATGACCGGTTGGGAGGCCGCGCAGGCTACGTCGTCGTGACCTCGCGTGCCGAGCAGACATCACCACCACAACTCGGAGCCCTCCTCTACGAGCACCACGGTAGTCGGACATCACGCACCCCTGGCCTCGCCCACTATCGTCTAATATACGTCTCGGACTCGGGTGAATACAAGGCGTTCGAGCTCGTCGAAGGGGCGGTCCTCGAAGGGCAAGCGGCGCCGAACGAAACCGTCGAGGTCGCAATCATCGTCGACCACCTCGACAAGTCATTCACGTATAGGCGTGCGACGATGACGGACGCGTCGGGGAACTACACGGTCCAGGTCGCTCACCCGGGGACCTATGAAGTTGGCGAGCAGACCGTCAGGGTGAGCGAAAGCGATGTCCGTAACGGAACGGTCGTGACCGTCCCGGGTGGATGAAACGACCCGTGCCATCCACCTCGTTCACCGGGGATTCGTGGCATTCGTGGGGAATCGGAGGCTTAAGATGACCCTTGAGCAATCATGATGCCAACACGAGTGGTTCGTACCAGTCACGGTTCTCACGATACCACTCGATAAACTCTGCCACGCCCTCTCGAATCCCGACCGAGGGCGAGTAGCCGATCAACTCCTCCGCCTTGCTAACCTCCGCATGCGTGTGGCGAGCGTCTGCTTCCTTGGCCTCGTCGTATACCGGGTCAACGTCAACGCCCGTCTGCTCCAGCACGAACGACGCGAGTTCGTTGATCGTGATATTGCCAGTCGACCCAATGTTCATCGTCTGGCCATCGGCCGCCCCCGACTCCAGGAGGGCAAGGTTGGCGTCGATCACGTCGTCGATGAAGGTGAAATCGCGGGTCTGCTGGCCGTCCCCATAGATCACGGGCGGCTCACCATTCAGACACCGGGACACGAAGTTCGAAATGGCCATGTTCGGCCGCATCCGAGGACCGTAGACAGTGAAGTAGCGCAGGTTCACCGTGGCAATCTGATAGAGGGAGTCGAACACTCGGCAGTAGTGCTCGGCCGCCAACTTCGTCACTCCGTAGGGACTCTGTGGCGTGGTCGGATGGGATTCATCGTACGGAAGATACTCCGGCACGCCATACACCGATGACGATGAGGCATTGATCAGCCGCTTCACCTCGTGGGCGTCAGCGGCCAGCAATACGTTCAGGAGCCCCGTCGTGTTGATGCCGTGGGGCTTCAGGGGGTCCTCAACGCTCGTTCGGACACCGGCCTGGGCGGCTTGGTGATAGATTACATCGGGTCGGAACTTCCCTATCACCTCATCCACCAGTTCCTCGTCGGTGACCG
>CAZXER010000050.1:0-3735 GCA_964639975.1 uncultured Halobacteriales archaeon
ACCTCTCGGATGACGTCCTGGAGGCGCTGTTGCATCTCCTCGGGACCCTCTCTGAGTTCGTTGATCAACCGGTCGACCTTGTTGATGAACAGCGTCGGTTTGACGTCCTCACGAAGGGCCTGTCGCAACACGGTCTCGGTCTGGGGCATCGTCCCCTCGACCGCATCGACGACCACCAGTGCACCGTCGACCGCCCGCATCGCCCGCGTGACGTCCCCACCGAAGTCGACGTGACCGGGCGTGTCGATGAGGTTGATGAGGTACTCTTCGCCCTGGTAGGAATGGGTCATCGATACGTTGGCTGCGTCGATGGTGATGCCACGCTCTTGCTCGTCCTCCTCGGTGTCCATCGCGAGTTGCTCACCGGCGAGCTTCTGTGAGATCATCCCCGCCCCTGCCAACAGGTTGTCACTCAGCGTCGTTTTGCCGTGATCGATATGCGCAGCAATGGCGATATTTCGGATGTTGTCTGGATTATCCATTAATCGCTCACACTGCGAAACGATTTCGCTCCGTCTGGCCATTTTATACTACTTCTCCTGTCAGGGGCGACAAAAGGGTAGTGTTTCGCCCCAAACGGGCGGTTCTCAGCGGAACATCCAAGCCGGGGCGTCCCATGGCCCCTAGGTAGATGGACGTCCGCGTGCGGGGCGATGTCGACCCTGGGCCCTTCCTGTCGGCTCGAGGTGTCTTCGAGACCGAGTACGACCTCGAGCGACCGGTTCATGTACAGATCAGGGAGAACCCCGAAGAGCGAACCTGGACGGCCCATTACGAGGACCATCACGTGTTGAACATCTCCAAGCGTATCGCCACCAGCGCGATGGTCCGCGAGCTCACGTTGCACGAGCTCTCGCACATGTACCGCTACGAGGAGGGGCACGTCTCACACCACCAATCGACCCATGAGGCGCTGTATCTCGGGCTAAGTGGACCTGCTCGCGACGACCTGCTACCATATCATGGGTTGCAGATTATCAACCACATGAAGGACATCTATGCCGACGATCTGACCCTCAGTCTCGGACCATCGACCAAACTGGTCGACTTCCTCGAGTCGAGCCTCGCCGACGCCGTTGGACGAAACGGCGATGAGGACTCGAGTGCCGACATCACGGCCGTCAACGCCGCCTTTGCGCTTGCTCTCTGTGAACGCAACACCCTCCTCGACGCTGACCACCGGCTGTATGACCTCGCTGCTGTCGCCGCTGAGGACGCTCCCCACGTCCCCGTCGACCGCTTCAAACATCGCTTCAAATCGCTCGCTGCAAACCCCACCGCGACAGAATATCGCCAAGAGCTCGTCGGGTCGATCCGCTCGTACGCACGTCACGTCAAAGCGGCTGATTAGGTACTTCCTCGAGGTTGCGGTGGCTGCAGAGACCTTCTCATCTACTCAGTTCAACGAGGGCGTTTTGAGTAACCCTGAGAACAGGCGCAATCGACTTAGCGAGCGGCCGCGGCGACGCGTTCCTTCTCTTCCTTCTGGTTGATCGCGTAGGTCTCGACGTCGTCGTTGGCGGCCCCCAACAGCTGGTCTGCGAGGGCCTCTTCCACGGACGTCGCGGTCTTGAACGAGGCACTGTGCGCCCCGTCTGCGATGAACTTCACGGCCTGGTCGACCCGTCGTTGCGGTGCCACGTCGACGGCTTTGGGCACGGAGATCCCGCCGTACTTGAGGCGGACGGTCTCCTCACGGGGTGCCGCGTTCTCGATCGCCCTGACGAGGACCTGGACCGGGTTCTCGCCACTTCGGCTATGGACGATATCGAAGGCTTCCCGGACGATCCGCGTGGTCAGCTGTTTCTTGCCGGTGTTCTCCTCGCTTTGCATCAACCGGTTGATGAGGCGCTCGACGATGCTGATGTCGCTCTTGTCGAACTGCGCACCGGCGTGACGGCCCATCGAATGGGCCACCGGTGTGACGTTGATGTACCGCTCCGTGCTCGGGTCGTTGAAGACGATCTCGGAGACATCCCACTGCCCGAAGAGCTTCGTGGAGAAGGGATCCTCGTTCTCGCCCTCGTCTGCTTCGCTCATGGTCAGCGCACCGGCTTTTCTGCGTTGCCACGGACCAGTTCGATCATGGACACGCCGTTGACCTTCTCGACCTTGTAGTTCACCGCGGAGAGGTCACCCTTCGCTCGTCCCTTCGCGCCCCCGATGCCGGCGATCGTCACCTCATCGTGTTCGTCGATGAAACTGATCGCCCCGTCACCTGGGCAAAACGCCGTGACCTGCTTGCCGTTCTTGATGAGCTGTACTCGGACACACTTTCGGATCGCCGAGTTCGGCTGCTTCGCCTCGACGCCGATCTTCTCGAGGACGATCCCCCGTGCCTGGGGGGCTCCCTCGAGTGGGTCAGCCCGCTCACGAAGTCCACGAGCTCGGCGAGCGTAGTCGGAGTCCGACCACCGATGTCGCTGCCGGTCCCGCTTGAGCTTACGGGCCGCATACTTCCCGTTGGCCATTGGTGTCACTGCGTAGCGAATGAAGCACCTTAAACGTCGCCTTCCGCGGATGCCATCACCGAATGACGACGTCCTCGAGGTCGAAAAGCCGACGAGCCAGGGTCCTGGCGAGCTCGATGGTTCGCCCCTCGCGACCGATCGCGGCACCCCGATCGTCCTCGGAGACCTCGGGGTGGGCGACGTTGTCTTCGATACCGACCTCGTAGACGGCCGCTGGACGCAACGCGTTCGCGACGAACTCCTCGGGGCGATCAGCCATCTCGACGAGCCTGATGTCGCGATTGAGCCGATCCTCGACCCGATGGACCGTTTCGCCGCCGGGACCGATCGCTGTCGCTAGCGTACCGGGTGGGACGACGATCGCGATCCGGTCGAACTCGTCGTCGATGACACAGTCGATCGCCTCGACACCGGTGAGTTCCTCGAAAATGCCGATACACCGAATCGCCTCATCGGAGAGGTGTCGAGCCATGCACGAAAGGGAAGCCTAGTCCTCGGCCGACCCGACGCGAAGGTTGACATCGCCGGTCCCGAGCTTGATCGGTTTGCCGACGATGACGTTCTCAGTCACCCCGGTGAGGATGTCTTCCTCGCCGAGTACTGCCGCGTCGAGGAGATGGTTGACCGTGACCTCGAAGGCGGCGCGAGCCAGCACGCTCTCCTTGCTCCCAGAGATACCGTGACGGCCGATGGAGTTGATGTCGCCGGTGTTCGTCATGATGTCGGCGACGAGCATCAGGTGGCGGACGTTGACGTCGTCCAGTCCCTGTTCCTCGAGCGTCTCCATCATCTCGTGGATGATCGCCTCTCGAGCCGCCTCGATCCCGAGTTCGGACTGCGCCTCGTGGATGTCGTTGGTGATGGTCCGGGTCGTGTCGACCCCATCGATGTCGAGCACATCACCGAAGGAGGAGCCTTCCGTGTACAGGACGAACTGGTCGCCATCGTCGAGCTCCTCCTTGCGGATGACGACGCGGCTGATGTCCTTGATCCCCTTGAAGACGATCTCACGAAGGTTCTCGACGAGCCCGAGCAACTCGCGGTAGCTCGGCTGTTCGGGGCCGAACTCGATGACGTTGCCCTCGAGCGCGGTCTCCACGCCGAGTCCGGATTCGATCTGTTCGCGGACGGACTCCGGTTCGATCATCCGCTCCTCGAGGGTCTCCTCGTTCAGCGTGATCTGGACCCGCATGTCGGCGACGTTCGTGCTCACGTCACCGAGTGAGAGGATCCGCGTGGCCTCGATCTGCCAGACGACCTCGTG
>CAZXER010000051.1:0-3200 GCA_964639975.1 uncultured Halobacteriales archaeon
CGGCACTCGTCGACGCGAGGAACGCCCCGTAATTGCGCTGGGCGAACGCGTACGATCCGGACTGCCCGTTCACGAAGTAGTTGTACATCCGGTTCCAGCCCCAGTCGCTGAAGACGTAGTTCCGGGGCCACTGCATGTCGTGGCTCTCGTTGTACTCGGCCATCCAGAACGCGGCCTCTGACTGGGCGTTCGGTACAGTTACTTGGCTTGTTTTGACAGGCACCTGGATGATCCCGAGGCTGCCGACGAGTAGGAACAGAAGGGCGAGGGAGAGGAACTGGCGGCGATCGGGGAGGGTGAGCGTTGGTCGGTTTCCCTCGCTGAATGGAATTGGTGGTCGCGCCGCGTCAATCCGTTCGGCGAGGTGGAGCAGACCAAGGCCGGTGAAAATCGCGAGGACCGGGGCTAGCTCGCCGACGAATCTAACCTGGATGACCGCGAGAACGAGGAAGTACCAGGCGAAAGCGACCGGCGGCAGCCAACGGGCATCGTCGACTCCTCGTCTTGAGGCCCAGACGAGATAGGGGATGCCAAGGAAGAGGGCGAAGCCGAGCAGCAGGAGCCAGCCACCGGCATCACTGAAGAGCCCCTGCACTTCGGC
This sequence comes from uncultured Halobacteriales archaeon, assembly GCA_964639975.1. Classification (GTDB taxonomy): domain Archaea; phylum Halobacteriota; class Halobacteria; order Halobacteriales; family SKSH01; genus CAZXER01. The sequence continues at coordinate 602 of CAZXER010000051.1, forward strand.
GATAGGCCTCGGGGCGAGAAGCCGCTCGTTGAGACTGGTCGTCAGCCGACTCCAGTATTCGGGTTCTATCGAACGCAATGTTAGGGCACCTGCTACGAGTCCAACCCCCCCGAGGCCGACGAGCACAAACGGTGCGGTGTCGATGTTGCCGTCGCTCCCTGCATGGGGGAGTGGCAGGCGAGCGACGAGTTCGGCACCGATCAGGATGCCGAGGCCTCCGACCGTCAACATCGCTGGTGCGGACGCCACGAGCGTGGTGTGCCATCCGAGGCTGTCGTGGACGAGCCACGTGAGCCCCGCACCACCGCCGAGCCCGGCGACCACCGGGCCGACTGTCCGGAACGGAGGGACGTCGTTCAGGACGCTTCTAAGCCCCTCGAGGGCAAGATACCCACCGATCGCGGCGAGGATGATGGGACTGTTGTCCCAAGCAAGCGACTGGCCGGCCACTGCAAGGGCTAGCGTGAAAGACGCCCCGATTGTCCTGATCGGTGGGAGTGGGTCCCATTGTCGGGCGTCCCGGACGATGACGACGAGCGCGAGCAGGGCAAGCGCCATCCAGACGTAGTCGAACGGGTGGTGGTCGGCGAACCCGAGGCTGGTCCGGAAGGCGTGGGCCGGGATCACCGACAGCATCGCGACGGAGGCGAGGCCGATCCGTGGGTCGTCGGTGACGGTGACGGCGACGGCATACACCAAGAACGCGGTGACGAGCGCCGAGATAATGGGGTACCACGCCATGACGTGGCCCGCTGCCGCTGTTGTCCCCCCGATGGCGAGCGTGGCGAGCCAGAGCGTGGTGACGAGGAGCGGTTCGCCATTCGGAATGGGAGCGGGAAGGTTTGAGGGGCTGACTTCCGGATTCGTGAGCAGTTGCTCCACCAGATACCGGTAGTAGTACGGGTCGTTCGAGGAGAGCACGACGTGTCCCTCGTAGTAGACGGTCGGCAGCGATACCAGGCGGAAGGTGACGACGAGCGCGAGCGCCCCCATGAGAAAGCCCAGTTCGTGTCGGGAGACAGACAATGGGGGGAGCGATACTTCGTCGAGGAATGCGGTCGCTTCAGCTGGGTCGTCTTCAGTGAGACCACGTCTCACCGCATCGGGATCTGTCACCCGATAGCCGTCCTCTGCGTTTTCGACGATACCGCGGGAGACGAGTTCACCGAAGGGTCCGGAGTCGAGGGCAACGTCCTCGAATGTGAACGGCGGGTCTGGCTCTAACACCGCCTCGATGGCCGGTTCGAGGTCGGGCCGCTCTTCGAGGAGCTCCCGGACGTCCCCGGCGGTGTCCATGGTCGAGTCTGTTCGAGTCGTCGAATAAAGCCACCGCTACAGCGGGGTCGTGGACTCCAAAACGGGCGGAATAAGATTCGGTGTCGTCGGAAAGCCCGCGATGGCTCTCACCAATCGGTAGCGCCGAACCTACCGATCGACTAGCTTTGAATACCACCACCCCCATCCCGGGGTGCCATCGACGTACCAGACGATACTGGCGAGCAGGAATAGCCCGAGTTGGAGGAGTTGGAAGCCATCGATCCGCAATGCCATGAGGTGTGCCAGGAACGACGGCGAGGTTTCGTACGTTGGGGAGGGGAGGATCGGCCAGAGGAGATACGACGCATCGGCGTACGCGCCGAACAACACTTCTGGTGGGAGGTCGCTGACCGAATGAGAGAGCCAGCCGATACCCAGCGCGACAACGAGCTGGCCGTGTTCGGATCGTCTGAGCCAGAGATATAACGCCACGAGTATGGGCAGAGCGATGACGACTGAGTGAGCGAGCGTCCGGCCAGTCGGCAGCACGCCGAACGTCCACGCGAGGGGTTTATCCACGAGGTCCGGTAACAGCGTTCCGAAGACGACGACCATCGTCGCCTCGGCTCGGGGCGGTTCCCCGAGGCGCCATCTGGCGTACCCCGAGTAGAGGAGATATCCGACAGCGAGGTGCCCCCAGGGCCACATCGTCTGCGATTCTCGATGGGCGGGTAAAGCCACTGTGGTATGGGGATCGAGTTCCTCCGAAGGAGCCCTAAACCGCTGAATATCGTGGAAACGGGTTCCGTATGGATCGAAGGTTTAAGGGGACGAAACACCGGTTTTGGACACCTATCGGATTGACGAACTAACTGGCGCGGACCTAACTATGGGCTTTCGAGGTCACGGACCTCCACCCGCTCGGTGGCTGCTGTCATTGCCCCCGTCCCCGTGGCGACGGAGGATTACCCAGGTAAGCACTGCTACGAAAACCAATATTCCCTGCATCGCGACGTTCGGAGTCAGCGCGATGTCGGCCAGCCGTTCCCACGGGGCTGTGCCGCTGCGGGCGTATCGTCGTGCGGGGATCAGCGGCCAGAAGAGATACCCGAGGCCGATCCATCGGTTGGCGAGGATCGCTACATAGCCATCGGCCGGGAGATGGGAGAGATGGCCGATCAGGAACGCCGTTACGATCCGTTCACGGCCGTAGCGTCGGGCTACGTACCATCCTATACCGACGAGCACGAGAGCGAACAACAAGGAGTGCCCGAGCGAGCGGCCACTCGGCAGCACCCCGAAGAACGCGAGCGATTTGTCGAGCAGATCCGGGAACTGGGTT
>CAZXER010000051.1:3210-3488 GCA_964639975.1 uncultured Halobacteriales archaeon
CCCCTCAGGTAACCGGCGAGTGCGAGCAGACGCATAGGCGAGGTAGGTGAGGATTCCCACGGCAGCGTGCCCGAACGGGAGCATCGTCTGCTCCGAGAGGACCTGGACGCAAAAACGTCCCTCCCGGAGTACTGAACAGGTGGATGCGCTGGGTTTACGTAACGCCGACGCCGATCATGCGAGTGTCATGGCGACGCGTCGCCGCCTTCGGTTCATTCACGGCCAGCTTGCGTGGATGTTGGCGGCGATTCTCGCGTTGGCGGCGCTGGGCTCGCTCA
>CAZXER010000052.1:0-3414 GCA_964639975.1 uncultured Halobacteriales archaeon
GCGCCAGCTTCGCGATTCTCCATGAATCGCTGGTTGATCCGGATGATGTCCACGAGCTTGTGGGTGAGGTCATCCTCCGACCGCTGGCCGTTGTCGAGCGTGATCGACGGCCGGGCCGTCACCGGTGGGACCGGTAACACGGTCAGGATCATCCACTCCGGTCGCGAACGTTCGTGGTCGATCCCGAGCGCCTCGACATCCTCCTGGGGAATGTTCTCGAACCAGTCGCGGATGTCGCTGGGCATCAGCTTGTTCATGTCCTCCTCAGTCAGATCGACGTCCAACGCTTTCTCCAGGCGCTTGCGGTCCTCCTCGGCCGGACGGAACTCACCGGAGAGCACCTGGTTGATCCGCGTGACGTCGATACCGGTCTCCTCGGCGAGCTCGGGCGGGGCGATCGGGTCCTCCTCGTCCTGCATGGCGGCGGCGATACGTTCGGGATAGTCGCTCGCGAGGACGCTTTGTATCTCGTAGTAGGTCGTCGGCTTCTCGTGCTGGATATCGAACTGCTCCTCGCCACAGAAGGGACAGAACTCGGTCTTTCGAGCCTGCCTGATCGCCGCCTTCGTGACGTCGGTTAGATCCTGATCGAGCGAACGGGTGCGCTCGAGCTCGGTCTCGAAGTCAGCGCGCTGATCCTCATCGAGCAAGAGCCGCGAGCAGTTGCGACAGGTGCCTCGCAGCAGTCGGCGAATCAGCTTCGTGAATCCGACGTGGATGACCGGCGCAGCGAGCTCGATGTGGCCGAAGTGACCGTTGCACTGGCCGGAGTGCTTCCCGCAGGTCTTGCACTCGAGCCCTGGATCGATGACTCCCAATCGCGGGTCCATCAGCCCCATATCGATGGGGAAGCCATCGTCATCGTACGTGTCCGCGGTGATGATCTTCGTGGCACTCATATCGCGATACTCCTCCGGTTTCATCAACCCGAAGCGAATCGAGCTGATCTCCTTGGGGGTGGTTGTTGCTACCATGATTATCACACCGCGTCGTCGAGGACCAGTCGTGGCGCGATTCCAAGCGCCTTCATCTCGTCGAGGAGCAACTTGAAGGCGTAGCTCATCTCGATGCGATGGATGTCAGTCTCCTCACCGCAGTTGGGACAGTACACGTAGTTCCGATTGATGTTCTCCACGGCCGTCATGCCACACTCGCCACAGACGTGGATGAACTCCCGGTCGGATTCGTCGAGCAGGCGCTCCTTGAGCGCCATCGCAGCGCCATGACCGATGAGGACGTCACGCTCCATCTCACCGACGCGAAGGCCACCCTCGCGGGCGCGGCCCTCTGTCGGCTGGCGCGTGAGCACCTGCACCGGACCACGCGATCGGGCGTGAATCTTGTTGGATACCATGTGGTACAGCTTCTGATAGAAGATGGTCCCGACGAAGATCTCCGCCTCGACCTTCTCGCCGGTGACACCTGAGTACATGGTCTCCTTGCCGGAGGGATCGAACCCGTGCTCAGCGAGCGCCTCGCGCAACTCGGCCTCGTCCTCCCCGGTAAAGGCCGTCCCATCGACCCGGCGACCCTCCATCGAACCGACCTTACCGCCGAGCATCTCGAGGACGTGGCCGACGGTCATCCGGGAGGGAAGTGCGTGGGGGTTGAGCACGAGATCGGGGACGACGCCTTCGTGGGTGAATGGCATGTCCTCCTGTGGTGCGATGTGCCCGACGACCCCCTTCTGTCCGTGGCGTGAGGCGAATTTATCGCCCAGCTCGGGAATCCGTTCGTCGCGGACGCTGATCTTCGAGAGCTTCGAGCCGTCTTCGCCCTCCATCAACGTCACCGTGTCAACGATCCCGGATTCGCCCGAGCGCATCGTGACGCTCGTCTCCCGGCGTCGTTGCGGACTGAGTCCGCCCATCTCGTCGGGCTCCTCGAGAAACCGTGGTGGACTGGTTTTTCCGACGAGAACGTCGTTCTCGCCGACGGGCGTCTCCGGATTGACCAGGCCGTCTTCGTCGATATGGGTATACGCATCCTCACCTCGAGCGCCACGGACGTCCTGCTCGGGGATCTCGAAGTGGTCCTCCTGACCGCCTGGATACCGTCGTTCCTCGCCTTCGTATGTTCTGAAAAAGTGTGAGCGGGCCAGGGCTCGGTCGACCGACCCCTGGTTGAGGACGAGTGCGTCCTCGATGTTGAACCCTTCATAGCTCATGACGGCGACGACGAAGTTCTGCGCGGCCGGTCGATCGTCGTAGCCGATCTGCTCGGTCGTCTGCGTCTTGACCATCGAGAGCTGGGGATAATGCAAGAGATGCTGTCGGGTATCCGGTCGGATCCGGTAGTTCGCAGAGGGCAACCCCAGTGCCTGTTTGATCATCCCGGCACCCATGGTGATACGGGGGCTGGCGTTGTGCTCCGGGTACGGAATCATCCCGGCACCCACACCGAACATCAACTGCGGATCGATCTCGAGGTGCGTATGGTCCTCCGTCAGCTCCTCGCGGTCGACCGCGACGAGGAGGTCACCCTCCTCCTCGGCATCGATGTACTCGATATACCCGTGATCGACGAGGTCCTCGAAGCTGATCTCGCCGGCCTCTAGCGAGCTGATCTCATCCTCGGTGATGACCGGTTCACCGTCCTTTACCACCAACAGTGGCCGTCGTGCCCGGCCGGCATCGGCGTTGATGATGACCTCGTTCGTCCGGTCGTTCAACGAAACGTTGACCATCTCGCTGATGTCGCCACGGCGACGGGCAAGTCGGACGTTCTCCGCAAGCTTCTCGGGTTCTGGGTGGGTGCCGACCAGACTACCGTTGACGTAGACCTTGGCTTCTCGTGCTTGACTCATGATCAGTCTGCCTCCGTTGGTTGTGATGGTTCGACCTGTCTGACCCCTTCAACACCGAGTTTGGCCAGTTCCCGTTTGAGGTCGTTCGTGTCGGTGACGTGCTGTGAGAGCTCCATCGACTGGGCGAAATTCTTCACCAACCCACAGTTCGGTCCCTCGGGCGTCTCAGACGGGCAGATACGACCCCACTGGGTGGCGTGTAGATCACGTGCCTCGAAGTGTGGCTGGCTGCGTGAGAGTGGACTTCGGAGCCGGCGCAGGTGGCTCAACACACCCATGTGATCGGTCCGATCGACCAGTTGACTGACCCCGCTTCGACCGCCGACCCAGTTACCGGTCGCGATCGGGTGCTCGAGACGTTCGGTCAGGACGTCCGAGCGGACCACGGTCGTGACCTGCAGCTGTCGGTTGCGCATGTGTGCTCGTTCGAGCTGGTACTTCACGTCGCGAGCGAGCTTGTTGAGTGCCGTCCGGAACAGATCTCGCATGAGATCCCCGCTGACCTTCAGTCGCTTGTTGGCGTAGTGGTCCTTGTCGTCGGGGTCGCGTCGTTCCAACGCGAGCTCGAAGCAGGCCTCGGCCATCCGACAGAGGTACAGCGCCTTGTT
>CAZXER010000053.1:0-3350 GCA_964639975.1 uncultured Halobacteriales archaeon
CTGTAACCACACGAAGCTCTGGGGTATCATCCCGTTGAGCGTAATCCATCCCGCCGGGATTGCCTTCTGCTGGGAGCATGGCATCGAGCTAGCATTTGGTGACCACGATCTCGCGATGCTGGAACGGTTATTCGATCTCTATGGAACCTCAGTGCTGGAAATCCAGTCTCATGATCCGCCTCGCGTTCGAGTCACGTTGCGTGACGAAGGTGATGAGCTTCACCTCACGTATGATCGAAATCTCGACGTCGTCGAGGTTAACTGGTAACCTTCCTGGGATCGGATCATTGGAGTCCAAACGGAATATTGATTTCGGACGTTTCTCGTAGCATCGATCGATAGAATGCGCCCTCAATTCCGCATTCCATTTCCATCAGAATCGCCCGAGTATGCCTCTGAGATTTTACCCGATCAGTAGCTACCGAGATGATGAACTCGGGCTCTGTATTCAGCAAGCCTCCAGGAACATTATTCAGGGACGTCATATGCCGTCTGCTGAATACAGGGCGCATATTCAGCAAGCGAGTGCCGGCGACAACACGACTGAGTTCAGCAGAGTGGTCAGCACGTGACGGACAGTTCCGTGCCATCCCTCCCATCTCGGCGGTACCAAGCATGAGATTGTATCTTCCTCGACCGGTCATTGTCGCACGAGGCAGCGAGTCGACGTGATTGACCAGCTGAGGGTGGGAATCGGTGGCATAACGCTATATCGCCAACACGCGTCGGATATCCTGAGCTACTCAACTAGATTCCATGGCAGACCCATCGCCACTCGACGACGTCGAGTTCCTCGCCCGTTCGCCACATCGGGTCACAATCGTTCGCTTGCTGCGTGATGGCCCGTGGACCCGGCCCGACCTCCACGAGGAGACGGGCATCTCCCAGCCGACGCTGGGTCGCGTGCTCGGTTCCCTCGAGGACCGAGCCTGGATCGAACGGTATGGTGGTGTGTATACGCTCACGCCCATCGGGGCGCTCGTCACCAAGGGGTTCTCCGACCTCCTCGGGACTATCGAGACATATCATCGCCTCGGCGACGTGCTCGACCTACTGCCGATGGATGAGCTGGACCTCGACGTACGGCTTCTGAGCGGGGCGACGGTCACGGCTCCGGAGCCGAGCGACGTGCTCGGCCACATCCGCCGGGCCGAGGAGTTGGTCATCGACGCCGACCGGGTGCGGCTACTCTCTACGACGGTGTTACCCGACTCTGTCCAGAAGTTACTCGACCGGCACGATGGTGGTACCCCACTCCACCACGAGGCCATCTTCACTGGCGACGCCTTCGAAACCGGGCTGGCGAACCCGGTGATCGTCGCGTCGGCGAGGAAGCTCCTCGACACCGACGGCGTGGAGCTGTTTCGGTTCGACGGGACTGTCGAACTCATGATGGCGGTCGTCGACGAGACGGCGGTCCTCGGGCCCCTCGACGAGCAGCAAATGCCGCGGGCGTTCATCGAGTCGGACGACGAGACGGTCTACTCCTGGGTCGAAGCGAAACTCGACGAGTACCGAGCCGCGTCGTCGCCGATCACGCTGGACGACCTCCCGGCGTGACCGGGTTGCGTGGGACGCAACTTCTTGCGTGAAGCATCATTATGCGGATACGTGTCGATTTAGCCGCCATGACCGCGATCCAGACGTCGCGATTGGAGGCTCCGGCCAGTTCAGTACACGGCACCACCCAGTGCGCTATGGCCGGCTCACTCGGGGGTGCGTGATCGTGGGAGTCGATCGCATCCAGCAGTCGAGCAAGCCCCACCTCGCCCGGGTGGCCGGGTTCTACCTGGCCGTCGTGGCGTTCGTGGGACTGTGGCTCACGATCTTCAACTCCAACCTCGTCCGCCTGTTCACGGTCTGGTTCGATGAATCGCTCGTCGACATCCACGTCGTCCACAACGTGACGTTCATATCGATGATCTGGGTGTTCGGGCTGGCGATGCTGGTCCAGCTGTACAAACCACAGCATCGAATTACCACGATGCAGCTAGCCCTCCTCCTTCCGATCATCGGACTGATCGACATCACCCCCCAGCTCGTCCTCGGTCTGTTCGATCCAATGCTCTTAGTCTTCTTCGCACCGGTGTTCATCGCTGCAGCGCTCCACCCGGCTCGCTCCGAAGTGTTCAGCCGCGAGCAGTTCTCCCGAGACACACTCAACCGGCCGCTGCTTGGGCTGGCGGTCATTGCCCTCGTTCCGGTCGGCCTCTACGCGATAGGACAGCTGAACCTTCAGATGACGCTGACGGACGAGCACGCCGCGGTGTCTCACTACTCGGGGATCGCGATGTATAGCGTCCTGATCGTGGTGTACGCCGCGTTGGCATCGCTCGGAGGGCAGTCGCGACGGGCCGCCTCGTACGCGGCGGGATTCATGGCGGTCGTTTTCGCTGCCATCTCGACCGTTCACCCGGCCACCTCTGCGATCGGCCCGCTCTGGTCTGGTGCGGCCGTGCTCTGGGGCCTGGCCGTCGTCGGGACATATGAGTGGTCGTCGCGGAGTGCGGAGGCTGCCCTGACAACGTCCGCGTCCGAACGATCGAAGCAATCCCCCCGGGGATAGTCACCTGGATGTCCCGAGTGCCCGAAGGACGGATGGCCGCAGAGATCGAGGGTGACTTCGCTAACTACATCAACGGGTTTCGACTCAACAAGCTCCGGGCGTTCCCAAAGTGGTTCATCGCAGGACGGAAGATCGCCAAGATGTTCGAGGCGCTGGCGGAGGACTCCGACAGCGGTTTCCTCGGGTATCAACCGGCGATACAGGGGCTACGTGGTGGCGGTTCGATTCAGTACTGGCGGTCACTCGAAGACCTCCAGCGCTTTGCCCACGACCCGGACGACATGCACGTGCCGGCGTGGAAGTGGGTCAACGAGAACCTGGCCAAGGGTGAGGTGGGTTCTGGGCCGAAATCTACCTCATCGACGACGGCAACTTCGAAACCTTCTACCGCGACATGTCCCCGAAGGGGTCGGGAGCATCACGGAACTCGTGCCCATGGCCGACCATCAACGTCGCCTCGGTATGACGGAAAGTAACGAAAATACGGACGAGCACCCGCCGTACGAGATCGTAGAAAACGACGGCGATGAATGAGAGACGTCCTGAAGAGGCGTCCCCTCGATAGTATGGGGTTAGAACGGGGTCCCGCTGTAGATGCCGATGTGCTGACTACATCCTCTGTATGCAGCACGCCCGCGGGAATTTGATAACCTACCGATATAAGCGTCATGCTGAATAGAGAGCGCGTATTCATCAGGGCGATATGCGAGAGAAAGGATTACTCACCCATTAGCGGATATCCGATCAAACTTCCTCTGACGGCTTTTCGACCTCGAATAGGTAC
>CAZXER010000054.1:0-3115 GCA_964639975.1 uncultured Halobacteriales archaeon
CAGCCTTGGTCTGTGGCGAGGAGGTGACCCAGGACGAGGTCGCAGAGGCCGCAGATGTCAGCATGGTCACGATCCGTAACCGCTACCAAGAGGTCTTGAATGCCTCTGATATCTCGGAACCGGTATGATTCACGATCGGCAATATACTAACCAGGAGTTCCCAAATCATTGCGGGCTGAATAACCGTGCAGGCTCTGCATGACCGATGACCTGCCAGACCGTCTGAAGGAGGTGGATTCGGAGTCAGCCGATACTTTGGTGAGCAAACATCTTCGTGAGAATTACGTTAACGACCCGGCCCGAGGGTCGTACGTCAAATCAGTCACCTTGTACGAGGAACTCGAGGGGGATCTCGACGAAGCGTTCGATCGGCGATCCTTCGGGATTTTTTGCAGCCATCGGGAGTATCTCGAACAGTGGGGAGACAGCGAAAGAGGCAATCAGTATCGTATCCTCGCCGAGGAACTCGGACCGTCCGGGCCGGCAACCGAATGAAAACTAAAGACCTAACTCACGAGCGGCCGGGGCCGTTTGGCTCGGACGGACCTGATGCTTAGAATGGTGGATCTGGGGATTCGTTTTCAACATGGCTGTCCTGTCCATCGTCGTTCGTCTCGCCGGGGAACGAAGGGCCCATGCCGCCTCCGGCGCCTTTACCGCCCCCACCATCCATGCCGGTGTTGGCGTGAACTTCTTCGATCTCGGCAATTTCTTCGACCATCCGTTTCTTGATCGCCTGGATCGTCATGGGCGAGATACCGCAGCCACTGCACGCGCCCCCGAGTTGAATCGAGACCTCGCCAGTCTCGCGGTCGAGGTTCTGGATCGCCGCCGAACCGCCGTGCATCTGAATCTGTGGGAAGTTCCGCTGCAGGAAGTTGCCGATCTCCTCGCGCAGGTCGTTCTCGGTCGTGGCCTCGGTGCTCATATCTCGTCCTAGTGAGGCCCGACGGGTAAGGCTTGGGTCCCGGTCGATTATTGCTAGATGTCGAATCCGAAGACTCGGCTCAATTCGAATTCGATCCATTCGACAAATTCCTGAAGGATGGCATCAAACGTCTCCTCGTCGATCGGAGCATCCTGAACACGAGCACGTGGATCGTCAGGGAGTTCGATTCGGAACTCACCATCGCCCTCATAGAAAGGTTCGCTCTCGACGAGACGTGCCGGTCGATCGAGCGGAGAACCGCAGAGTCGTGTCGGTCGTGCATGTACTGGAAGGCGTTCTTGTATGCTTCCTGCAGTTCATCGAAGTAGTGGGTGTACTTCTCCTCGAACTTCTCGGGATCGAAGGTGGTCATGGGTGCGGGAATGGTCGCCCGCGGATGAGGATTACGTCTCGAAGAGGTCTCTGGCGTGGTCGATACCGTCGATCAGCGTCTCGACCTCGTCGCGGGTGTTATACAGATAGAAGGACGCACGCACCGACGCGGCCTCGCCGAGCGTGTCATGGAGTGGCTGGGTACAGTGGTCGCCAGCGCGGATCGCGACGCCGAAGTCATTGAGGATCGACGAGAGGTCGTGAGCGTGGACGTCCTCCAGGTTGAACGCGACGACGCCACCACGCTCCTCGCCAGGCGGCGGGCCATATACATCGATGTCGTCGTACTCGGCGAGTTGCTCCATGGTATACTCGGCCAACCGCTGTTCGTGGCGCTTGATGCGGTCGCGACCGATGTCGTCGAGATAATCGGCGGCTTCGGCCAGCGCGATCCCCTGGGCGATCAGAGGGGTCCCCGCCTCGTACTTCCAGGGAAGGTCGTTCCACGTACTGTCACCGAACTCGACCCGCTCGATCATCTCCCCGCCGTAGAGGAACGGCTCCATCTCCTCGAGGAGGTGGCGCCGGCCGTAGAGACCACCGATCCCGGTGGGACCGGCCATCTTGTGCCCGGAGAACGCGTAGAAGTCCACCTCGAGGTCCACGACATCGACCGGCATGTTGGGGACGGCTTGCGCGCCATCCGCAAAGAGGAGTGCATTGTGGTTGTGCGCGAGGTCCGCGAGTTCACGGATGGGGTTGATCGTCCCGAGCACATTCGAAACGTGAACGACTGAGGCCATCGCGGTGTCGTCGTCGATCAGCTCGCGAGCGTGATCCATGTCGAGCCGGCCGGCATCGGTGACGCGGATGTAGCGCACGTCTGCACCTGTACGCTTACCGATCTGCTGCCAGGTCACTAACGAGGAATGGTGCTCCATCTCGGTGAGCACGATGTTGTCGCCGGAACCCAATTCGTTCAATCCCCACGCATACGCGACGAGATTCATGGATTCGGTGGTGTTCTTCGTGAACACCATCTCCTCGCGGCCATCGGCGCCGACAAACTCGGCGAGCCGATCGTGAGCCTCTTCGTAGGCGATGGAGGCTTCTTGGCTCAGATGGTGGATGCCGCGGTGAACGTTGGCGTTCGTCGTCCGGTAGTAGTCGGCGATCGTTTCGATCACTGGCTCCGGCGTCTGTGTGGTCGCGGCGTTGTCGAGATAGACCAGTGACGTCCCGTCGCCTACCTCGCGCTCAAGGATAGGGAAGTCCTCGCGCAGGCGTTCCACAGGTAACGGCTCCGATTCACGAACGCTCATTATCCGAGGCTGCCTTCCATCTCGAGCTCGATGAGGCGGTTGAGCTCGACGGCGTATTCAATGGGTAGCTCTTCGGTGAGAGGTTCAATGAAGCCGGCGACGATCAGCTGCTTGGCGTCGTCGTCGTCCAGCCCCCGCGACTGGAGGTAGAAGACGTCCTCGTCGCCGATCTTGCCGACCGTGGCCTCGTGGGCGACGTCCACCTGCGACTCGTTGATCTCCATGTACGGCATGGTGTCGGAGGTGGACTCGTTGTCGAACATCAGCGCGTCGCACTCGACGGCGGTCGAGGAGTTCTCGGCGCCGTCGGCGATGTGGACGAGGCCGCGGTAGTTCGTGCGGCCGCCGTCCTTCGAGATGGACTTCGACTCGATCGTCGACTTCGTGTTCGGCGCGTTGTGGTAGACCTTCGCACCGGTGTCGATGTTCTGGCCCTCGCCCGCGAAGGCGATGGTGATGTGGTTGTCCGTCGCGCCAGGGCCCTTGAGGATCGTGGCCGGGTAGAGCATCGTGGCCTTCGAGCCCATCGAGC
>CAZXER010000055.1:0-2933 GCA_964639975.1 uncultured Halobacteriales archaeon
CCAGTGATGGCGGTGTACTCCATGAAGTCCGGGGACCAGAGCCCGATCGAGAGCGAGATGAGGCCAGTGGCGAGCAGCGCGATCAGCGGGACGATGATCAGGATGAGCATCCGCGAGAGATAGGCCGCCTCGATATAGAGGAGGACGAGCCAAAGGATGAGCACAGTTCCGATTCCCATCGTGCCGATGTAGTGATGATACGCAGGGAGCTTCCGACTCGATACCGAGACATGGAGTATCGCCGCCCAAACTAAGCTCGGAATGACTAACGTCGTGAGATAGACCCACGGCACAGTCAGGAGCGGTTCGAGGTACGGCGGGTACGAACCGTTTGCAGCGAGGAGGTTAAGGAACGATCCCGCCACGATCCACGGGAGGAACGCGAACACCGCGGTTTGGGGAAACGGTGGATGATAGTCGTATATCAAGACGATAACGATAGCGGTTAGCAGCAACAAGAGTGCTACATTCGACGGGATTGGTACGGCATCGACGTAAGAACCGACCGGACCGGTGTTAACCGTCGAGGCCAGCATAGAGTAGCGTCCCGTCTATCGAGGTTTAACTCTGCCGACAAAATTATCAGATTTGGATATCGGCGCCACTTACACAACCACACGTTATCGACGTCATTGGTTAGATGTCGACAGAAGGCGAATGTGAGGATCGGGGTGATGAATAGTATATGCCTATTCGGCGATTGCCAGGTTCTTGCGACCGATGAAAATGGCGTATTGTCGGTCGACGTTTTACACAGGACAGGGAGAACGCCCATTGCTTCAGTCAGGGTATGAATTCAGGCAGTCCCGAAACAAGTATCGCTGGTTGATTCGTCGGTTCGGATGGGGAGTCTCAGGCCCGTCTTCCAACGCCTCTGCGTCCAGCTGGCACCTGTGTGGGAGGGAGTGGCGACCGGCGACGGCAGGTACGTCGGTACCCTATCGTCCACTCAAACTCGATGACGAGTGAGTGGGCGACAAGTGGTCAACCAATCACGTTCCTATTTCCGGTGATGACGACGGTCACGCTGGTCCGGTTTGAACCGCTCATGTGGGGTCGCCAGCGAGGCACCTCCGTCACGACGCCAAGAGTCAGATCTCCACCGGCCTCCGGACATATTGTCGTTGATAATCGGTGCCAAACGGATATAAGGCCCTATGGCGATGCGGATGCTGAATGAGTCAGTCGGCGGAGTCCCCCATACACGTCCTCCACGTGGACGACGAGCCCGACCTCGCGGCAATGACCGCTCGATTCCTCGAACGAGAGGCTGACCGATTTCGTGTGGAGGCTGCTCACGACGCCACCGAGGGACTCGATCGCCTCGCCGAGACCGACTTCGACTGTATCGTTTCCGATTTCGACATGCCGTCGATGAACGGCCTGGAGTTCCTGGAGGCGATCCGCGACGATTACCCCGATCTCCCGTTCATTCTGTTCACCGGCAAGGGGAGCGAGGAGGTCGCGAGCGAAGCCATTTCCGCCGGCGTTTCCGACTACCTCCAGAAGGGAACCGGCACAGAGCAATACGAACTTCTGGCCAACCGTATCGAAAACATCGTCACGCAGCATCGAGCCGAGCGCCGAGCGATGGCTCAGGAGCGCACCCTGACGCTCCTTCGTGATATTAACCAAGCCCTGGTCGGTGCGTCGACTCGGGACGAAATCGAGACCGCCGTTACCGACATCTTCGTCGCGGCCGAGCCGTACCGACTGGCCTGGGTCGGAGAGTACGATGCTGAGTGGGATCGGCTCGTCCCCCGAGCGGCGGGCGGAATCGACCTAGATGCCGTGACACCTCTCCCCCTTTCTGACCGCCGGCGATCCGAAGGGAGCGTCCTCGACGCTATCCTGACGGATGAACTCACGATCGGTCAGCCCGGTGATCCGACCCTCGAGGTCTGGGGAGAGGACACTACCGGCGTCGACTACGAGGTGGCCGCCGTCGTCCCGCTCAGCTATCACGGCGACCGTCACGGCGTCATCACTCTCTACGCTGACGAGGCGGGATGGTTCGACGCCGACGAGCGAGCTATGCTTGAGGAAATCGGCGGCGACATGGCCCAGGCGTTACACACCGCCGAGACGCATCAGACGCTGCAACGCCATCGGACGGCCGTCGAAACCGTTCCAGAGGGCGTGTTCATCCTCGATGAGGATGCCACGATCGTCCTGGCCAACGAGAGTGCGGCGGCCCTCGCCGATCGAACGCCCGAGGCGATCATGGGCGAGTCCTTTCCCCTATTCGTCGAGGAAGGGATCGTCGAGCCCGAGATCATCGACTGGTATCTCGACAGCGTTCGCGAGATGCTCTCCTCGACGACCGATCGCGACGAGGCCCGGTTGGAAACCGAGATCACCCGACCGAACGATGGCGATCGTGCCGTCGAGATTCATCTCAGCCTCCGTCCCTACGAGGATGAATACCGTGGCACGGCCGGGATCATTCGAGACATCACCGAGCAGCGACGGCGCGAGCGAGCACTCGAGGAGAACAAGGAGCGCTATCGACGACTCGTCGAGAACGCTCCGGTCCCGATCGTCTTGTACGACGAGGCGGGGAGCTTGGTCTTCGTGAACGATGCCGCCGTCGAGTTCATCGGCGCGCCGGATCAGGAAGCCCTCCTCGGCGAACCGGCGTTCGAATTCGTTCACCCAACGGATCGTGACCGAGCCACCACCCGAATGCAGCGGGTGCTCGAGGAGCGAAAGCCGGCGCCACCGACGGAACTCACCCTCGTCGATCGCGCCGGTTCTCGAAAGGCGGTGGTCATCTCGACGGTTCCGGTCACCTACGAGAAAGCCCCCGCCGGTCAAGCGGTCCTCAAGGACGTAACCGAGCAGAACCAGCGGGCCCACGCCCTCGAACGCCAACGCGATCGACTCGACGAGTTCGCCAGTATCGTCTCCCACGACCTCCGAAACCCCTTGAA
>CAZXER010000056.1:0-2680 GCA_964639975.1 uncultured Halobacteriales archaeon
TCAGGGGTAAGAAGGTCGCCGATTCACCCGATGACCTCGAACTCGACGAGGTGCAATAACTCAATCCAGGTCGATATGATACGTATTGACCAGCTTGTCCGCTGGATCCCAGGATCGTTTGAGTTCGCGTAACCGCTGATAATTAGACCCGTACGCTGCCGGGACCCGGTCTGCCTCGGTCTCATTTAGGAGATTCACATAGACGCTCTCCCTCGCATGCTCACTCATCGCGGTAGCGAACTCATCCGTCCATTCGATCATCTCGCTGTCACGATCCTGATCCTCCCATCCGCAAAGCACGTGGAAATTGTACTGGCCATCTCTACCCGCAAACGCCGTATCCGACACAGCTGGTTCGCTCATGGCGCCATCCATCGGTCCGAAGTACGTCATCGAGAACGGACCGTGAAGATCCTGTCCATACTCAACGAACGTCGAGATGACCTCGTCTGTGAGTTCGTCTATGTCGTATGATTTCGAGTACCATCGTAGCCCATCGGGGACGCCATCGTCGAACATGGCTTGCAAGTCTGTATAGGGCATCCAGCTGAAGTCAGCGAACAAGGGATCTCCGAACTCGCGAAGGGGTTGGATGAGCCCCTCACCTCGCTCCTCATCTCCATCATATGCGGCGACCAGAGTTATCGCAGGCTGCCCATGCATCTCTTCAGGGAACGCCTCGAGGGGAGGAATCGGGATGATGAATGGCCAACAGATGGCGTCGACCGGCAGATCCTCCATATACTCTCGATAGAACCGCAGCACCTCCTCGGCATCGTCGATAGGATGCATGGCTTGACCGCCCAGTATGGTTGGACCCGCTTCGTGGAGATCGAACTCGAACTCGGTGACTACCCCGAAATTACCACTCCCACCACGCAGCGCCCAGAAGAGATCGGGATGGTCGTCCTCGCTGGCCATAATGATCTCCCCGTCGGTCGTAACGACCTCGAAGGAACGGACGTTGTCGAGACTGAAACCGAACTTCCGAGACAGATGACCCTGTCCCCCACCGAGGGTGGCTCCAGCGATACCGACGCTCGACACGGTCGGTCCGGGGACGACCAATCCATGCTCCTGCGTAGCTTCGTCGAGTTCGCCCCACGTCGCACCGGCTTCGACCGTGGCGACGTTGGCATCAGGATCGACCTCGATATCAGTCATACTGGACAAATCCAACAACAGCCCATCCTCACACGTCGCCTGGCCAGCATAATCATGACCACCCCCTTTTACGGCCAATTCCAGATCGTGCTCCGTTGCAAAGTTCATCCCTGCCCGAACGTCTTCAGGTAATTGGCACTGCGTAACAATTGCCGGATATTCCTGCAACCGAGCGTTCCATATCTCGATAGCAGTCTCGTACCCTTCGTCGCCAGGCAACAACACACGTCCAGCAATCGTATCAGCTAAGCTGTCAATACTCGACTGATCAGGGAAGTCGGGAGTCATGGGTCTATTCCACACCAGAGAGGATAATAAAGATATTCTACAATTCTATTAAGACATATATTTGATATTAATGTGGGAGCCGTACTAATCAATACCAAAACCGATTAGCCAACCTATCGTTATACTAGGTGGTACCAATGGCCACAGTAGAAGGTGACTCCCCAATGGTTTCGCCAGAGGAAGCCTTCTCGGTGCTCGGTAATGAGACGCGAATCGCCATATTGCAAACCCTCGGGGAGGTCGATGAACCACTAACGTTCACCGAATTGCGCGATCGCATCGGATTCAGACAAGGCGAGCAATTCAACTACCATCTCGAGAAGCTCGTCGGACACTTCGTCGAGAAGACAGCGACCGGTTACGTCCTTCGGCAGCCGGGGTATCGGGTCGTCCAGGCCGTTCTATCGGGTGCTGTGACCAGGGAACCAGTGATGGAGCCGACAACGGTTGACTGGTGGAGCTGTCCGTATTGTGGAGGCCAGGTCGTCATCGGCTATGTCTCGGAACAAGTGCATCGGTACTGCCGTGAGTGTGAAGGATTACGCGGGTCAGCATCTCCCGAAGAGGCTGGGTTCAATCTAGCTGAACACGGGTATCTCGATAGCCTGTATTTGCCGCCTGCAGGAGTTCAGAACCGTGGGAGTTCGTCCGTTCTCAAAGCCGCATTTACGTGGGCATATGCTGAATGGCTGGTCGCGGCTAATGACGTCTGTCCGCGGTGTTCTGCCGTTGTAGAGCGTTCGATTCGAGTCTGTGAGGAACACGACCCCGACGAGCGATTCTGTAATCAGTGTGGGCACCAGCATGCGATCGGATTCGAGACACGGTGTACGAACTGTCGATTTACTTTGCGTAGTATCGGCTCGATGCACGTGGTGGCAGCAACCGAAGTGATCGATTTCATCTCAGATCACGGTATCAACCCGATCAGTGACCCATGGGACTGGGGGTGGGAGTACGACGAGGAGATAGTATCACTCGATCCTCTTAGAGCGACGTTCACCTTCTCGATAGACGATGAGACCCTCGAAGTCACCGTTGATCAGGACCTTACCGTAATCGACTCCTCGCGAAGCTCAAGCAACTGAGGGGAGGGACTAGCCCCGGGGTGATGATTCGAATACTGTGACGCCTACACTCCTTCTAGTCCTTAGCGCGTCTGTGGATCGAGCACGTCACGGATACCATCCCCGAGCAGCTTGAACGACAGCATCGTCAGCGCCAGGGC
>CAZXER010000057.1:0-2528 GCA_964639975.1 uncultured Halobacteriales archaeon
AATCCAACGATGTGATCAGATTGTTCCGCGACGATGAACTCCATCTCGTCTGATTCGATCGCGGCTGTGTAGTCGGCTGATTCACAGCCTTCAGCCCACGCTTCGACTTGCTCTTGGCCGTACGATCGGGCCCCTAAGATTTCGATTGACGACTTGTGGACCCTCCGAATAACCTCGCTATCAGCCGGTTTCGCATCTCGGATTTTCATCTCTCAATCTGCATCCACTGGTTGTCGGGGCCAAGTAACAGTCCTTTATGCTGTTCGCTCAAACGAGCGGGTATGGTCAACGCAACCCTCCACACCAATCGTGGCGATATCGAGATCGAGCTGTTCGACGAGCGGGCACCGGCGACAGTCGATAACTTCGTCGGTCTCGCAACTGGTGCAACCTCGTGGGAACACCCCGAGACAGGCGAGGAGATGGAGGGTGAACCGCTGTACGATGATGTCCTCTTCCATCGCGTCATCGAGGGATTCATGATTCAGACAGGCGATCCGCTCGGGAACGGTCGAGGGGGACCGGGATACACGTTCGACGACGAGTTCCATCCGGAGCTGCGACACGATGGAGCGGGGATCGTCTCGATGGCGAACCGTGGACCGGACACGAACGGCTCGCAGTTCTTCATCACGCTCGATGCGACCCCACATCTCGACGATCGCCACGCCGTCTTCGGCGAGGTCGTCGACGGGATGGATATCGTCAGAGAGATCGGCCAAGTCGAGACCGACGGCAACGACCGGCCTGCAGAGGATATCGTGCTCGAATCGGTCGACGTTGAGTACCAGTGATCTTCGATCAGTAGACTGTGTGACTGCTGACGTTGTGTACTGATCGATCAGGGTCCCTCTCCTATTACACGAATTCAGGTAGCTCTTCGTAGTACCCGTCGGCTTTGGCCTGCTCGATGACCCTGCTCACGAACTCGCCTTTAGCTTTCGTGTAGGCCTCGAGGTCGTCTGGATGTTCCGCTGCCGCAGCTTCCTTGAGGTCAGCATATTCCGCTCGACAGTCGGGATGATCGAGGAGGTACTCCTTGAAGGCGATCTGGGCTCGTACCTTCTCGTCATCGGGGGTGTGGAGCTTGACGAACACGGCAAACTCATCGTCCCATCGAATCACGATCGTTCCGTCGGGCGGCCGTTCGAATCCGTGGTCTTCGATGAGTGCTTGAGCCGTTGCCTCCATGGCCGTGTCATCTTCGAACACGGCGATCACGTCAAGGGCTGGTTTTCCGGGAACCTCCGGGATAGCGGTACTACCGACGTGGAAGATTCCGCGGATGTCGTCACAGATCTCGCGGAGGCGTTCGCGTTCGATTTCGAAGCGCTCGGGCCAGTACGGATCCAGTTCGAGGGAGACGTTCCGTTCTTTGAGGCTCATGGCTTGTGTTGGTGTCTGATCGTGGTTAATTCCCTGCAATACGCCCGGTCGTAAGTAGATACTCAAGCTCCACCACGTTTCGTTCGGCGTCATGATATGGCCGAATCACGTCGATCGCCTGCTCTCGCAGTTGCGCTCGGTTGTCGATCTTGTCTAGGAACTGTCCGAGCTGCCCAGAGAACGTGGCGAGTTCCTCCCAGAAATGGGCCGGCCCGAGCGTTGGATAGTGGAGGGTTTCTCTGGAGTATGAGAGATCCATCTCTGCACCTTCCAAGGTATCGGTGACGAACTGGCGGTCTCCCCACATGAACGGTGGCGTTGAGAACGATGGTTGGTCCTCAGGATCGAGGTGCGCCACGACGTGACCGGCGACGGTGGGATACACACTCCCTGGCGTCCAACAGGTCAGACCGATCCGACCCCCCGGGTTGGTCACCCTCCGAAGTTCCGCTGCCACGTCTTCGGCGGGCTGGCCGTAGATATGCCCCAGTGACGAAAGCGTGACATCGAATTGATTCCGGTCGAATGAGAGGTCCGCAACGTCCTCACACTTCCAACTGACATCGTCATATCCAAACTGTGATGCCGTCTGTCTCGCTCGCTCCAACATCGATTCTGAGATATCGATACCCGTCACCGAGGCTCCCTGCTGAGCTGCGGTAAAGGCGACATTACCCGTGCCCGTTCCGATATCGAGGACGGAATCGCTGTCTTCGATCTCGACTGATTGGACCAATCTACCGGCCATCGGCAGATACTGTTTGGCGAATACCGAGTACGAATCGGCTGACCAGTGCATCGCAGGATTGTCGGTTGCAGTTTCATTCATTGTGGATCAGTATTTCTTGCGTACTGTGGGTCGATGTGACCGTGTTGGTAGTCACTGCTGGTAGGGACCTCTCGGTTGCTCCCAGTATGCTGGGGTGGTTTATGGAGGGCGATGCATTCGACCCTATCCGGCCGGTATGCAACTTTGATATCGGAACGATCACTATCGATGTTGCATCGCCAACACAGCCGATGATATCTCCAATTCCAGCTTGGTATAAAGGACCCCGTGTGCTTGGGAGTGACACAAATCCATGAAGCGTCCGTGAGTGGTTGTATGTCCGATGAGTTCTGTGATTGCTGCGATCAACGCA